>DATKDT010000037.1:0-8890 GCA_035512575.1 Vicinamibacterales bacterium
TGGATGCCCGCACGCGCGAGCTCTTCACCGCCGGCCTGGCCCTCTGCGCTCTCGCGGAAGCGCTCGTCGGCGCCGTTCTCCTGATCCGCTCATGACACCCGATCCGGCCCTGCTCGAACGCCATCGTCTCACCGGTCCCGAATACGAGCGCATCGTCCAGGCGCTCGGCCGCGAGCCCACCGAAACCGAACTCGGCATCTTCTCGGTGATGTGGTCCGAACACTGCAGCTACAAGAGCTCGCGGATCCACCTCCGAAAGCTCCCCACCGCCGGCCCCCGTGTGCTGCAGGGGCCGGGGGAGAACGCCGGCGCGGTCGACATCGGCGAGGGGCTGGCGGCCGTGTTCAAGATCGAGTCGCACAACCACCCGTCGTTCATCGAGCCGTACCAGGGCGCCGCGACCGGCGTCGGCGGGATCATCCGCGACATCTTCACGATGGGCGCGCGGCCGATCGCGCTGATGAACTCGCTGCGCTTCGGGCCCCTCGACGGCCCGGACGCCGCGCGCACGCGCCGCATCATGGAGGGCGTGGTCGCCGGCATCGCCGGCTACGGCAACAGCATCGGGATCCCCACGGTCGCCGGCGAGATCGCCTTCGAGGCCCCGTATGCGGGCAACCCGCTCGTCAACGTGTTTTGCCTCGGCATCGCGAGCGCCGACGCGCTGGTGAAGGGAACGGCCGCCGGCGCGGGCAACCCCGTGTACTACGTCGGCTCGAAGACCGGGCGCGACGGCATCCACGGCGCGACGATGGCGTCGGCGGAGTTCGACGAGAACTCGGCCGAGAAGCGCCCCGCCGTGCAGGTCGGCGATCCGTTCATGGAGAAGCTGCTGCTCGAGGCCTGCCTCGAGCTGATGAGGACCGACGCGCTCGTCGGCGTCCAGGACATGGGCGCCGCCGGGCTCACCTGCTCGACCTGCGAGATGGGCTCGCGCGGGGGAAGCGGCATCGAGATCGACGTGACGCACGTCCCGCAGCGCGAGGCGGGCATGACGCCCTACGAGATCATGCTGTCCGAATCGCAGGAGCGGATGCTGCTGGTCGTCAAGAAGGGCCGCGAGCGCGAGGTCGAGGAGATCTTCGAGAAGTGGGATCTGCACGCCGCGCGCATCGGCGAGGTGACCGGAGACAAGCTGCTGCGCATCAAGGACCACGGGACGGTCATCGCGGAAGTGCCGGCCACGGCGCTGGCCGACGATGCGCCGATGTACAGGCGGCCGTTCGAGGAGACTCGGTCGCAGAAGGATCTGCGGACGATGCCGGCGTTGGGCCCGTCGCCGGCGCCGCGCGACGCGTTCGTCACGCTGCTGGCGTCACCCGGGATCGCGAGCAAGCAGTGGATCTACCGTCAGTACGACTCCATGGTCCGCACCAACACGCTGGTGCCGGCAGGCGGCGGCGCGGGAGTCGTGCGCGTGAAAGGGACCAACACAGCGCTGGCCATGTCGGTGGACGGCAACGGCCGCTATTGCCTGCTCGATCCGTACGAGGGCGCCAGGCTCGCGGTTGCGGAGGCGGCGCGCAACGTCGCGTGTGCCGGCGGCGCGCCCATCGGCGTCACGAACTGCCTCAACTTCGGCAATCCCGAACGGCCCGAGATCATGTGGCAGTTTGCCGAAGCGGTGCGCGGGATCGGCGACGCGTGCCGCGCGCTCGAGCTGCCGGTGACCGGCGGCAACGTCAGTCTCTACAACGAAACCGACGGCCAGGCGATTCTGCCGACGCCCGTCATCGGCGTGCTCGGGCTGATCGACAAGGCTGACACCACCCTGTCGCGCGTCTTCCCGGAGGAGGCGCTCGACGTCGTGCTGCTGGGGTCGACCCGCGCGGAATTCGGCGGCAGCGAGTACCTGAAGACGATGCATGGAATCGTGCGGGGCGTGCCGCCCGCGCTCGACATCGAGCTCGAGCGCAGCCTGCAGTCGCTGCTCGTCGAAGGAGCGTCCAAGAGATGGATACGCTCCGCGCACGACTGCGCCGACGGCGGCTTCGCGGTGACGCTTGCCGAATGCTGCTTCTCCGGACGGCACGGCGCCGACGTGAACGTGCCCGGCGCGGCCGGTTCGAGCTTCGATGCGGCCACGGCGGCATTGTTTGCCGAGAGCGCGTCGCGAGCGGTCGTGAGCGTGGCGCGCGGCCAGACCGAGGCGCTGCTGGCGCGCGCCGCGGCCGTCGGCGTGCCGGCGGCGGTGATCGGACGCACCGGCGGCGGACGCCTGGTCATCCGCGTCGACGGCGACGCGGTGATCGACTGCGCGGTCGCGGAGGCCGAGCAGCACTGGACGAACGGGCTGGCGAAGTATTTCGAAAGCAAGGTGGCATGAACACCCGCGCCGACACCGTCGACAAATTCAGAGACGAATGCGGCGTTTTCGGTATCTACGGCCATCCGGAGGCCGCGAACCTGACGTACCTGGGCCTCTACGCGCTGCAGCACCGCGGCCAGGAAAGTGTCGGCATTGCCACGACTGACGGCGCGCGCCTGCGCCTGCACAAGTCGATGGGCTACGTGAACGACGTGCAGGAATCCGACCTGCTGCGCCTTGCCGGCACCGCAGCGGTCGGCCATGTCCGGTATTCGACGGCGGGCGAGTCGGGCCTGAAGAACGCGCAGCCGATCCTGATCGACTGCGCGCACGGCGAGATTGCGGTGTGCCACAACGGCAATCTCGTCAACGCGCAGGAGCTGCGCGATCAGCTCGTCCAGGCGGGATCGATTTTCCAGACCACGAGCGACACCGAAGTGCTGCTGCACCTGTATGCGCGCTCGAAGGCCGATTCGGTGGAGCAGGCGCTGATCGAATCGATCACGCAGGCGCGCGGCGCGTTCTCGCTCGTGCTGCTCACGAAGGACCGGATGATCGCCGTGCGCGATCCGCACGGCTTCCGGCCGCTCGCGATCGGCGTGCTCGGCGACGCCTACATCGCCTGCTCGGAAACCTGCGCGCTCGATCTGATTGGTGCGACCTATCTGCGCGACGTCGAGCCGGGAGAGATGATCGTGGCCGGACCGAACGGGCTGCGCTCGTACCGCCCGTTCGCGCCCGCGCCGATCTCACATTGCATCTTCGAGCACGTCTATTTCGCGCGGCCCGACAGCTACGTCTTCGGCCAGAGCGTCAACGAAGTGCGCACCGAACAGGGGCGCCGTCTCGCCACGGAGCAGCCGGTCGGTGCCGACGTCGTGGTGCCGATTCCGGACTCCGGCGTCTGCGCGGCCACCGGCTATGCGGAGGCCTCGCAGATCCCGCTGCGCATGGGCCTCATCCGCAACCACTACGTCGGACGCACGTTCATCCAGCCGCAGCAGTCCATCCGGCACTTCAACGTGAAGGTGAAGCTCAATCCGGTGCGCAGCATCCTCGAAGGCCGCCGCGTCGTCCTCGTCGACGACTCCATCGTCCGCGGCACGACCAGCCGGAAGATCGTCAAGATGGTGCGGGCCGCCGGCGCGCGCGAAGTCCATATGCGCATCAGCTGTCCGCCGACCGTGTCGCCGTGCTTCTATGGCGTCGACACGCCGCGCCGCGCCGAGCTGATTGCCGCCACGCACAGCATCGAGGAGATCAGGAAGTACATCGAGGCCGACAGCCTCGGCTACCTGAGTCTCGAGGGTCTGCTGGGCTCGGTCGGCGAGAAGCGCGGGGCGTACTGCACGTCGTGCTACACCGGCGAGTACCCGGTCGCATTTCCGCAGGACGAGGCTTCGTACCTCCAGCTTGCGCTCAAATTATCCAAATGACACTGCTGTCTCTCGCTCTCGTCCTGGCCCTGTCGCAGGCGGCCGCGCCGGTCAAGGATCTCGACGCGGCCATCAACAGCCTCGGCTCCCTGCAGTTCCCCGTGCGATCCGAAGCGTCGCGCGTGATCCGGCGCGCGCCGCCCGCGCAGGTGGTGCCGGCGCTCATCGAGGCGGCCGCGAACCACAAGGACGGCTACACGCGCTTTCGGGCGCTCGTGCTCCTCACCGGGTTCAACGACCCCCGCGCCGACGCGCTGATGCTGCAGCTGCTCGCAGACCCGAACGATCGGGTGCGCGCCGTGGCCTATGGCTGGTTCGAGCATCGCCCCAATCCGGAGGCCGCGGCGAAGATGCTGGCCGCGCTCGACGACGAGGCGTCGGAGTTCGTGCGGCCGGCGCTGACGCGCACGCTTGCCGCGCACGATGCGGCCGGCACGCGCGCCGCGATGACACGGCTGGTCACCCGCGGGCAGGATTTCTTCCGCAGCGTCGTGATTGAAGCGCTCGGCGACCACAAGGCGGCCTACGCGGCCGACGCGATCGCGGACGTGGCAAAACTCGACGGGCCGCTGCAGGATGACGCGGCGCTGGCGCTCGGCAAGATCGGCGATCGCCGGTTCCTGACGACGCTCGCCGAAATTCAGCGGACGGCGCCGCGCGAGCATCAGCCGGCCATTGCCGCGGCCATCTGCCTCCTCGGCGTGAACTGCGAGGCGCACCAAAAATATCTCGCCGATGCGCTGCGGTTCGGCATCGAGAATCCTGACTATCAGCCGCTGCTGCGCGGCGCGGCAAACGGGCTCGCCGTGCTTGCGGTCGCGGGGAGGCAGAGCGCTCTCGAGACGCTCGTCGACGCAGGGCTGCCGTCGCGGGATCCGGCGCGCGCCGCGATTGCGCTTGCCCTGGGCACGGTGAGCCTCCGCAACCCGATGCTGCTGCTCGAGTGGACCGCCACCCGCAAGGATGTCAAGGCGGTCGCCGAGCTGCTGCGCGAGTCGTTCGACATGCTGGAAGAGGACCTCGAGGAGGAACGCTTCTATGTCGCGGTGCGGCGCCGCTATTGGCAGGAGCCCGACGGCAGCCCGCTGAAGGCCGCGGCGGAAACGCTCATCAGGACGCTGGAGTTTTGACCGACTACCGTCAGGCGGGCGTCGACATCGACGCGGGCCACGAGGTGGTGCGCCGCATTAGGTCGCTCGCCGCGTCGACGCACACCGCCGGCGTGCTTGGAGGCCTCGGCTCGTTCGGCGGCCTCTTCGCGATGCCGGACGGCATCGCGGCGCCCGTGCTCGTCGCCAGCGCCGACGGCGTGGGCACGAAACTGAAGGTGGCGTTCTTGGCCGGCGTGCACGACACGATCGGCGCGGACCTCGTCAACCACTGCGTCAACGACATCCTGGTACAGGGAGCCGAGCCGCTGTTCTTCCTCGACTATCTGGCGACCGGGCGGCTGTCGCCCGACGTGGCCGAGCAGATCGTGACGGGCATGGCGGCCGCGTGCCGCGAGAACGGCTGCGCGCTGCTCGGCGGCGAGACCGCCGAGATGCCCGGCTTCTACGCCGACGGCGAATACGACGTGGCCGGCTTCATCGTCGGCGCCGTGCCGCGCGCGCGGTTGATCGACGGCAGCCGCATCGAGGCGGGCGACGTGCTGATTGCGCTGCCCTCGTCGGGGCTCCATACCAACGGCTATTCGCTCGCCAGGAAGATCGTCTTCGACACGGCAGGACTGGCGATTGGCGATCGCTGGCCCGGAGATGCGCGCAGCGTGGGCGAGGTGCTGCTGGCGACGCATCGCAGCTATCTGCCCGCGATCCGGCCGCTGCTTGGCAGCGGGCTGATCAAGGGCATGGCGCACATCACGGGCGGCGGCATCACCGAAAACCTTCCGCGCGTGTTGCCCGATGGCCTGCAGGCACGCGTCGATCCCGGCTCCTGGCCCGTGCCGCCGGTGTTTCAATGGCTGCAGCAGGCCGGACGCGTGCCCGAAGACGACATGCGCCGCGCCTTCAACATGGGCGTCGGCATGATCATCGTCTGCGCCGCGGCAGATGCGGACCGGCTGGCGGCGAGACTGCGCGAGGCTGGTGAAGCGGCCATGATGATCGGCACGGTCGAGCACGGCAGCCCAGGCGTGCTGTACCAATGACGGAGCCGCGCCGCATCGGCGTCCTGATTTCCGGCCGAGGCACCAACCTGCAGTCGATCCTCGATGCCGTCGCGGACGGGCGGCTGGCGGCGTCGGTTGCCGTCGTGATCTCGAACCGGCCCGGCGCGGAAGGTCTCGCGCGCGCGGAGGCGGCAGGCGTGGAGACGCTGGTGCTGGATCATCGCGCGCACCGCTCGCGCGAGGCGTACGACGCGGAGCTGGTCGAGGCGCTCGGCGCCCGCCGCGTCGAGCTGGTCTGCCTCGCGGGCTTCATGCGGATTCTGTCGCCGGCGTTCATCGCCGCGTTCCAGGGCCGGATTCTCAACATTCACCCGTCGCTGCTGCCGGCGTTCCCGGGCGTGAACCCGCCGTATCAGGCCTGGGAGCATGGCGTGACGATTTCGGGGGCGACGGTGCACTTCGTCGACGAATCGCTCGACGGCGGGCCGATCGTGAGGCAGGAGGCCGTGCCCGTGCAGCAGGGCGACACGTCCGATTCACTGGCCGCGAGAATCCTCGAAGCCGAGCACCGGATTTATCCGGAGGCCATCGGGGTCGTGCTGAAAGGTGGCTGGCGGCTGGATGGGCGCCGGTTCATACCGGCGGCGCGCGACTAGCCGAGCACGCCGCGCCGCTGCAGGGTGAGCAGCGCAATCTCGGGCGGGCAGTTCAAACGCACCGGCACGTACACCATCCCGATGCCGCGGCTGACGAAGAGCACGGTGTTGTCGCGCTCCAGCGTCCCCTGCATGGTCGGAAAAAACCCCCGGTTCCAGGCGCCGAGGCCGGGCAGCACGATCTGGCCGCCGTGGGTGTGCCCGCTGAGGACGAGCGGCAGGTTCAGCTCGGCCGCTTCGGTGACGCGGCGGGGATCGTGGGCCAGCAGGATGTTGACGTGGCCGGGCGCATCAATCAGCTTGGCGATGGTCGACGGCTGCCGGGTCCAGTAGCGCAGTCCGATGAAGTCCAGGCCGTCGCCTCGCTGCTCGATGCGCGTGCGCGCGTCGCGAAGCACGGTGAAGCGGTTGCGCGTCAGTGCGGCCGTGACGTCGTCGCCGCCCTTGTCGCTGTCGTGGTTGCCGAGGATGGCGATGACGCCGAGCGGCGCGGTGAGGGGCGACAGCAGCTCGCCCACCGGACCGATGAACCGCTCGTGGCCCCACGTCACGTAATCGCCGCCGAGGATGATCAAATCGGGTTTCTCGGCGAGCGTCATCTCGACGGCGCGCGCGATGTCGTCGGCGTCGACGATCGGGCTGAGATGGAAGTCGGTGAGCAGGGCCACGCGCATGCCGATGAAGGCATCGGGCAGGCCCGAAACGCCCAGAGAGGCGCGTGTGATGCCGATCTGGTGCCGCTCGTTCGTGTAGCCGTGCACCGTGCCGCCGACGAGCAGTCCGGCGCCCCCCGCGGCAAGCAGCTTCGTGACGTCGCGGCGCGACATGGCGGCGCGCGGCCGTGCTGGGGGCATCGCGCTTTATAGTAACAGCCGGGAATGATGACTATCGACGAACAGCTGGCATATCTCACCAAGGGCGCCGTGGACGTGGTCCGGCGCGAGGAGCTGCGCAGGAAGCTGGAGCGCGCCGCCGGCACCGGCACGCCGTTGACGGTGAAAGTCGGGTTCGATCCGACCGCGCCCGACCTGCATCTGGGCCACACGGTGCTGATCCGGAAGATGAAGCACTTCCAGGATCTCGGCCATCGCGTCATCTTTCTCATCGGCGACTTCACCGGCCTCATCGGCGATCCGACGGGCCGGTCGAAGACGCGCCCGGCGCTCACGCGGGAGGAGATCGACGCAAACGCCGAGACGTACCGCAGCCAGGTGTTCACGCTGCTGGATCCTGACAAGACGATCATCGAGTTCAACAGCCGCTGGCTCGTCGAACTGGGCAGTCTGGGATGGGTGCGCCTTGCCGCGCGGTACAACGTGGCGCAGATGCTCGAGCGCCGCGACTTCAAACAGCGCTTCGAGGCGGGCAAGCCGATCGCGCTGCATGAATTTTTCTATCCGCTCGGCCAGGGCTACGACTCCGTCCACCTGAAGGCCGACGTGGAGCTGGGGGGCACCGATCAGCTGTTCAACCTCAACGTCGGACGCGACCTGATGCCCGGCTACGGCCTCGAGCCGCAGGTCCTGCTGACGACGCCGCTGCTCGAGGGGCTGGACGGCGTCGAGAAGATGTCGAAGAGCCTGAACAACTACGTGGGCATCAACGAGGCCCCCGGGGAGATGTTCGGCAAGGTGATGTCGATCTCCGACGATGTGATGTGGAAGTACTACCTGCTGCTCACCGACCTCGCCGAAGGCGACATCCGCGCGCTCGAGTCGCAGGTCGCGTCGGGCGCGGTGCATCCGAAGACGGCGAAGCAGGATCTGGCCGAGCGCATCGTGCGGGATTTTCATTCGCGCGACGCCGCGGCGCGCGCGCGCGACGAGTTCGATCGCCGCTTCAGCAGGGGCGAGATCGACGCGGGCGAGATCGAAGAGCGCGCGCTGGCGGTGCCGGACGGTGGAATGGCGCTGGCGAAAGTGCTGGCCGAGTGCGGCCTCGCGGCCTCGTCGAGCGACGCGTCGCGCAAGATCGCGCAGGGCGGCGTGCGCATCGACGGCGAGAAGGTGACGGATGCGCGTGCGCGCGTGGAGCGGGGCGCGCCGCCGTTTCTGCTGCAGGCGGGCCGAAGGGTGATACGCGTTAAGACGAAAGACTGAATCAGTCTTTCGTCTTCCGTCTTTTCTTCCGAGGGACGCGACCGAGCGCTTCGGCCTGCCAGTTCCTGATGGCGCTGGCGAGCCGCTCCTGCGCGTCGCGGACGAGGGCGACGTGCTTGCGCGACGCGTCGTAGGGCGCAGCGGCGCGCCGGCTGGCGCCGAACAGATCGGCGACATCGGCGCCCAGGGCGCTGGCGATCGCGGCGACCGACTCGATGCTCGGATTCCCGAGACCGCGCTCCACTTCGCCAATGAACTTGTGGCTGAGACCCGCGCGTTCA
>DATKDT010000038.1:0-12028 GCA_035512575.1 Vicinamibacterales bacterium
GTGCGTCCGAGACTTGCGCCGGCCGCCAGCGCCCGCTCCGACGCGCGCTGGATCACCGGGCCGTCGGCGAGCGGATCGGAGAACGGCACGCCCACCTCGATGACGTCGGCGCCCGCGGCGTCGATCGCGCGGAGAATGGCCCCTGTCGCCTCCAAATCGGGATCGCCCGCCGTGACGTACGCGACCAGGCCGCCCTCCCCGCGCGCGCGGAGCCGGTCGAACGTCTGTGCCAGGCGGCTCATGGCGTGCCCAGCTTCCGCATCGAGTCGACGTCCTTGTCTCCCCGCCCCGAAAGATTGACGAGCACGAGCGATCCGTCCGCGACCTCACGGCGCCGCAGCCACGCGATCGCGTGCGCCGATTCGAGCGCCGGCAGCAGCCCCTCGGTGCGCGCGAGCCAGCGAAAGGCGTCGAGCGCGTCATCGTCGCCGGCGTGGGCGTATTCCGTGCGGCCGATGGCATGAAGCCAGGCGTGCTCGGGCCCGACCGACGCGTAGTCGAGCCCGGCGGAAATCGAGTGCGTGCCTTCGATGTTGCCGTCGGCATCCTGCAGCACGTAGCTCCGCGTGCCGTGCAGCACGCCCGGCGATCCGCCCGCGAAACGTGCGGCATGCCGGCCCGCGGTCATCCCCGTGCCGCCCGCCTCGACGCCAACCAGCCTCACGCCCTCATCGCCGACGAAGGCGTCGAAGATCCCCATGGCGTTGCTGCCGCCGCCGACACACGCCACGACACAATCCGGCAATCGTCCTTCCGCCTCCAGAATCTGCGCGCGCGCTTCGCTGCCGATCACCGACTGGAACTCGCGAACCATGAGCGGGTACGGATGGGGGCCGAGCACCGATCCGAGCAGGTAATAGGTATCGCCGACGTTCGCGACCCAGTCGCGCATCGCCTCGTTGATGGCGTCCTTCAGTGTGCGCGTGCCGCTGTCGACCGCCACGACCTCGGTGCCGAGCAGCTGCATGCGATAGACATTGAGCGCCTGCCGCGCCATGTCGTCGGCGCCCATGTAGACGATGCAGTCGAGGCCGAGCAGGGCGCAGGCCGTGGCCGTGGCCACGCCATGCTGGCCGGCGCCGGTCTCGGCGATGATGCGGCGCTTCCCCATCCGCTTCGCGAGCAGCGCCTGGCCGACGGCGTTGTTGATCTTGTGCGCGCCCGTGTGCGCGAGATCCTCGCGCTTGAGATACACCGTGACGCCGAGTTCCTCTGACGCCCGGGCGGCGCGCGTCAGGGCGGTGGGCCGGCCGACGAACGACGCGAGCAGCCGCGCGAGCTCCGCCCGGAATTCCTCCGATCCGCGCGCCTCGAAGTACGCGGCACGCAGCTCCTCGACCGGCGCCGCCAGCGTCTCGGGCACGAAGCGGCCGCCGAACTCGCCGAAGTACCCGCGCGCGTCCGGATCCCGCTGTCCGAAGGAAGGGCCCTGCGTCACGCCCACAAGGTGTCTCCGGCGTCGGCGCGTCTCACCGCGCTGATGAAGGCGGCGATGCGCGCGTGGTCCTTGAGGCCGGGCGCTGTCTCCACTCCGCTCGACACATCGACCGCGTACGGCCGCACTTCGGCAATCGCCTGCTCGACATTCGACGAGGCGAGCCCGCCGGCGAGGACGATGGGACGCCTCCGCGCGACCGCGGCGGCGGCGGTCCAGTCGATCGTGCGCCCCGTGCCTCCGCGACGCTCGTGATCGACGGCGTCGAGCAGCACCGTGACCTGCGGCGGCAGCACGTCGATGACGTCGAGCCCGCCGAGCGTCACGGCGCGAATCACCGGGCGGCGGATCCGCTCGATCAGTTCCACGGGCTCGTCGCCGTGCAGCTGCACGCCGAACAGGCCCGCCGCGTCGATCGCCGCGTTGATCTCGTCAGCCGTCTGATTCACGAACACGCCAATGGCCGGCACGCCGGCAGGCAGGGCCGCGACGATGGCGCGCGCGGCGGCCGTGTCGACGGCACGCGGACTGCCCGGCCAGAACACCATGCCGACGGCGGATGCGCCCGCATCGGCAGCCGCGCGCGCGTCCTCAGGTCTCGTGACGCCGCAGATCTTCACCCTTGTCACGCCCCGCACTCCTGAAGAAGGGCGGCCAGCGCGGCGCCGGGGTCGTCGGATGTCATGAAACGCTCGCCGACGAGAAACGCGCGGTAGCCGTCGGCGCGAAGCGCATTGACCGTGGCCGCGTCCCGGATGCCGCTTTCGGCCACGGCCACCACGCCGTGCGGGATGCGCCCGGCCAGCGCGTGCAGCACGGAAGTGTCGACGTCGAGTGTGTGCAGGTTCCGGCTGTTGACGCCGATGATGGCGGCGCCGGCGGCCACGGCGCGCTCGAGCTCCTCCGCGTCGTGGACCTCCACCAGCGCGTCGAGGCCGTACGCCTCGGCCGACCGCAGCAGATCGCGCAGCGCCTCGTCTTCGAGGGCCGCGACGATCAGCAGGACCGCGTCCGCGCCCGCCGCGCGCGCTTCGGCGAGCTGGTAGCGCGTCACGATGAAGTCCTTGCGGAGGACGGGAATCGAGACGGCCGCGCGCGCGGCCGCGAGATCGGCCAGGGTGCCGTCGAAGAACGACGGCTCGGTCAGCACCGAGATCGCCGCGGCGCCGGCCGCCGCGTACGAGGCCGCGATTGCGGCGGTGTCGTACTGCTCGCGCAGGATGCCCTTCGACGGCGAGCGGCGCTTGCACTCCGCGATGATGCGCGGGCCGCCTTCGCCACCCTTTTCGAGCGCGGCCCGGAACGCGCCGGTATGCCGAACGGGCGCCGACTCTTCGAGCATCGCCAGCGGCGCGCGGACCTCGCGCTCGGTCACGGCGCGGCGCGAAGCGGCAACGATCGTGTGAAGCAAGGATGGACTCACGCGCCGGCCCCCTGCGAGACCTGCGCGAGCCGGTCGAGCACGCCGCCCGCGCGGCCCGAGTCGATTGCGTCGGCCGCCATCGCGATCCCTTCCCGGAGATCCGCGGCGCGCCCCGCGATGAGCAGCGCGGCGCCGGCGTTGTAAAGGACGATGTCGCGCGGCGCGCCTGTGGCGCCATCGAAAATGCCGCGGATGATGGCGGCGTTGACCGCCGCGTCGCCGCCGAGCAGATCGGCCTGCGAGGCCTTCGGCAGCCCCGCCTCGGCCGGGTGCACATAGAACGTGTTCACCGCGCCGTCACGATACTCCGACACCTTCGAATAGCCCGTCGTCGACAACTCGTCGAGCCCGTCGGCTCCGTGCACGACCCAGGCGCGCGTCGTGCCGAGCATCGCAAGCGACCGCGCGACGAGCTCCGTGAGCTCCGGACGCGGCACGCCCACCAGCTGGCGCGCGGCGCCGGCAGGATTCGTCAGCGGGCCGAGCAGGTTGAATGCGGTGCGGATGCCGAGCTCCTTCCGCGTCGGACCGGCGTGGCGCATCGAAGGATGGAACGTCGGCGCGAACAGGAACGCGATGCCGGCTTCTTCCAGGCAGCGCGCGGCGACATCGGGCGCGGCGTCGACCTTCACGCCGAGCGCCTCGAACACGTCGGCGCTGCCGCAGCGGCTCGACACCGATCGATTGCCGTGCTTCGCCACCGGCACGCCGCACCCGGCCACCACCAGCGCCGCCGCCGTCGACACGTTGAACGTGCCGGAGCCGTCACCGCCGGTGCCGCACGTATCGAACACATCGGGCGCGCCGGCCGGACGCGGCAGCGGCGTGGCCCGCAGCCGCATGGCGCGCGCGAGGCCCACGATTTCCGCGGGGCGCTCCCCTTTCATCGCGAGTCCGACCAGGAGCCCCGCGATGTGCGACGAGGCGGCGCGGCCCTCCATGATCTCGGCCATCGCGCCGGTGGCCTCGTCGACGGTGAGATCCTCGCGGCGCTGCAGCTTCTCGAGCAGGACGGCAAACATCGACATGACCTAGAGCTCCAGGAACGTCTTCAGCATGGCCCGCCCCGACGGCGTCAGCACCGACTCGGGATGGAACTGCACGCCGTGAATGGGAAACGTCCGGTGGCGCAGGCCCATCACCGTCGGCTCGCCGGCAATCGTTGCCGCAATCTCCAGGTCCTCCGGCCACGCCTCCGTATCGACGATGAGCGAGTGATAGCGCCCCGCTTCGAACGGCGCCGACAGGCCGCGAAAGATGCCGCGCCCGTCGTGCTCCACCATGGCGGTCTTGCCGTGCACGGGGCCGGCGGCGCGCACGACGCGCCCGCCGAACGCCGCGCCGATCGCCTGGTGCCCCAGGCACACGCCGAGCAGCGGCACCGACGGCCCCCAGCGCGTGATGACGGCCATCGAGATGCCGGCCGTCTCCGGCCGTCCGGGCCCGGGGGAGATCACGATCTTCGACGGGCGCAGGTCGTCGAGATCCTCGACGCGCACGGCGTCGTTGCGCCGCACCATGACCTCGGCACCCAGCTCGCCCATCGCGTGCGCGAGGTTGTAGGTGAACGAGTCGTAGTTGTCGATGAGCAGGATCACGCGGCAGGCTCCAGGCTCATAGACCGCTCTCCGCCATCTCGAGCGCCGTCAGCATGGCCTGCGCCTTGTCGCGCGTTTCCTCGAACTCCGCGCGCGGCTGCGAGTCGGCGACGATGCCGGCGCCGGCCTGGACGGTGGCGCGGCCGTCGCGCATGGTGATCGTGCGGATGGCGATGCAGAAATCGAGGTTGCCGGCAAAGTCGAGATAGCCGATCGCGCCGCCGTAGATGCCGCGCGGCGTCGGCTCGAGGCCCGCCAGCAGCTCCATCGCGCGGATCTTTGGCGCGCCCGACACCGTGCCGGCCGGAAACGTGGCGGCAAGCGCGTCGAGCCGGTCCTGGCCATCGGCCAGCCGGCCTTCGACCGTCGAGACGAGGTGCATGACGTGCGAGTAGCGCTCGAGCGCCATGTACTGCGGCACGCGCACGGTGCCGTACTCGCACACGCGCCCGAGGTCGTTGCGCCCGAGGTCGACGAGCATGACGTGCTCGGCGCGCTCCTTCTCGCTGCGCTTCAGCTCGTCGGCCATGCGCAGGTCGTCCTCGTCGGTCGCCCCGCGCGGCCGCGTGCCGGCGATCGGATGCGTCTCGGCGCGGCTGCCTTCGACGCGCACGAGCATCTCGGGCGACGATCCGACGATGGCGAGGCCGCCGAGCCGCATGAAATACATGTAGGGCGACGGGTTCACGTAGCGCAGCGCGCGGTAGACGTCGAACGGATCGGCGGTGGTCTCGGTGTCGAACCGCTGCGAGAAGACGGCCTGATAGATCTCGCCGGCGGTGATCTCCGCCTGAATGGTGCGCACCGACGTCTCGAACGCCTCGCGCGTCTGGTTGGCAGTGACATCGAGCGGCTTCGGCTCGGCGATTCCGTCGGCGGACAGGCCACGCTGCAACTCGCGCTGCAGGAAGTCGATCTTGGCGCACGCGAACTGGTACAGCGCTTCCAGGTCCTCGTCCGCCGCGATGCGCGCGTTGGCGACGATCAGGATCCGGTGCTTCACGTGATCGAACGCCAGCACCGTATCGAACAGCATGAACCCCGCATCGTCTTCCGCCGCCGCCGGGTCGAGGCCGAGGCGGGCCGCGCGCTGCTGCCAGGCGCCCGAGAGGGCCGGCTCGAACACGGGCGCCGCGTCATAGCCGATGAAGCCAACGGCGCCGCCGGTGAAGCGCGGCAGGCCGGGCACGAACGGCGAGCGGAACTCGTTCATGATCCGCCGCAGCACGTCGACGAACGGCTCGTCCGCCTCAGTGCGGGTGCCGGCGCGATCGATCATCGTGCGGCCCTCGCGCGCGCGCAGCACCAGGAACGGATCCTTGCCGAGGAACGAGTACCGGGCGACGTGCTCGCCGCCCTCCACGCTCTCGAAGAGGAACGCGTAGTCGGAGTGCTCGGCGATCTTGAGGAAGGCCGACACGGGCGTCAGCAGGTCGGCCATGATCTCGCGGACGACGGGCACGAACGTGCCGCGCCGGGCCAGATCAACGAACTCGTCGAATGTCGTTTGCTTCATAGGGGCTCAGGACGGCCGCCGCGCGCGCGTACGCGTCGCGGGGCGCCGGACGATCGAACCAGACCTCGAATTGCCGGCATGCCTGCTCGACGAGCATGGGCAGGCCGCCGATGACGCGCGCGCCGGCCTCGGCCGCATCGGTCATCAGCCGCGTCTCTCGAGGCGTGTAGACGAGGTCGTACACGATCCGCGCGCGAATGGGCATGCCGGCGAGCACCGACGCGGACACATCCGGCGCGGTGCCCACCGGTGTAGCGTGCACCAGCAGGTCCCACGCCTCGCTCGCGCGCGGCAGATCGTCGCGGCTGATCACGGTGACGTGGGCGCCCGATGCCTTCAGCGCGTGCGCCACGCCGCGCGACGCGCCGCCGCGGCCGATGATCGCGGCGTTCATGCCGCCGAGCTCGACGCCGGCAAGCGGCGCCAGAAAGCCCTCGGGATCGGTGTTCTCGGCGTGCCATCCCTCCGCGGCCCGCGTCAGTGTGTTCGCCGCGCCGGTGGCGCGCGCGGCCTCGCCGGCGCCGGCCGCCGCGGCCAGGGCGTCGCCCTTGAACGGCGCCGTGATGCTCGCGCCGGCGAGGTCGAACGCCGCGGCAAATGCCAGGAAGTCCTCGAAGTCCGCGGCCTCGAGCGGCACGTACACCGCGTCGAGTCCTTCGTGCTGAAACGCCGCGTTGTGGAGATCGGGAGATTTCGAGTGCATCACGGGGCGGCCGGCTACGCCGTACAGTGCGGCGCGTTCGGTGACGCGTCCGACGCCATACGTCTCGCGCAGCGCGGAGGCCGGAAACTGCCCGACTCCGGTGAGCGGGCCGGCGTACGTCCAGCGCGAGTTGAACAGCTGCGGCGCCACGCGCGTGATCGCGCCCGCCGCGCCCATGCCGATCACCGTGCCGGTGCGAAGCGACTGCCCGATGCGCCGGAGCCGGTCGCACTGCTCGAGGCGATCGACGGTCACGGCAATCTTCACGACGTCGGCGCCCGACCGTGCCATGCCGGCGGCGATCGTCTCGAAGTCGGCCGGCACGCCGGCAAAGTCGTGGAAGGACAGCACGAGCCCCTCCCCGGCTTCCCGGTTCGGCGGTTCGGCGGTTCCGTGGGCCGCGCTGCGATCGAGCGCGGCTACTGACCGCCAGTCCGCCCGCACTTCGACGTCGATGAACTCCGCGCCGAGCGCGCGGGCGCGCCGCAGCAGCCGCAGCCGATCCGGCTCGACGCCGTCGTACCGCCCGCCTTCCCACACGGGGCGGCACGTCACGATCACCGGCGCCGATCGATCGGCCAGCACCGCCGCGAGATCCAGATCCCGCACGCCGTCGATGCGCAGCTCCACCACGTCGGCGCGGGACTCCGCGGCCTCGCGCCCCCGGCGCAGCTCCGCCGTCGTGTCGGCGGTCACGGTCTCGACAATGCGAATCGACATAAAAAAAGCCTCTTCATCCCGAAGGTTGAAGAGGCTGAATCTTCCTCGTGAGTGGCGTGCGTTACGGCCGGATCACGCGGTCGGAGCCCCTTCAGCCCGGGCATACCACCACCAATAGGCCGCGTAATGCTGCCCGGCGTGACCCGACTGTGAGAAGCGGCTCGACACTGCCGAGGACAATAGCAGAGGGTTTTTACCGTGTCAAACCGCTGAGGCGGCGGCATTTGTCCGCCTTGACCCCCGCCTGGCCGGTTGCTACCCTCGTTGCACACTATGAAACGCCTTCTGGCCGCCGGGGCCCTGCTCCTCCTGGCGGCAGCGCCGCACGCCACGCCCTCGTTCATGCCGGTCGATGAAATCCGTCCCGGCATGGTCGGCACGGGCCACACCGTCTTTGCCGGCTCGACGCGCGAACCGTTCAAGGCGCACATCATCGGCGTGCTGAAGAACGTCCTCGGGCCGAAGCGCGACATCATCCTCGCGCGCCTCGACGGCGGCCCCATCAAGGACGCCGGCGTCATCCAGGGCATGAGCGGCAGCCCCGTGTACATCGACGGCCGGCTCATCGGCGCCGTGTCGTACGCGCTCGGTGCATTCCCGAAGGAGGCCATCGCCGGCATCACGCCGATCGGCGAGATGATCGAGGACGCCGCGCTCGCCACGCCGCGTTCCGCGTCGGGCGGCCTCGCACTCGAGTTCCCGCTCACCAGCGAGCATGTCGCCGCGGCGCTTCGCACCGCGCACGCGCGCCTCTTCGGCGCGCCCATGAGCGAAGCCGCCGCCGCCCAGGGCCTGCGCCCCATCGGCGTCCCCCTCGTCGTCGGGGGCATGGATCCGCGCATGACCGACTTCCTGCGCTCGGCGCTGTCCACAACCGGATTCGTCACCGTCTCGGCAGGCACCAGCACCCCGAACCCCCGAACCCCCGAACGCCCGAACGACAGACCGTTCGAACCCGGCGATGCGATTGGCATCTCGATCATCAACGGCGACCTGCAGATCGGCGCCACGGGCACCGTCACCCACGTGGACGGCCCGCACGTCTACGCGTTCGGCCACCCGTTCCTCAACCTCGGCCCGATCGACTTCCCGATGACGCGCGCCGACGTGTTGACGGTCCTGCCGAGCATGGCCACGTCGATCAAGATCGCCGCCCTCGGCGAGGAAGTCGGCGCCATTACGCAGGATCGCGCGACGACGATTGCGGGCCGCGTCGGCGCGCGCGCCGTCATGATTCCCGTCACGATGACGCTCACCTCGGAGCGCGGCCTGCGGCGCGATCTGAAGTTCCGCATCGTGCACGACCCGCTGCTCACGCCGCTCTACGGCTACGTGGCGGTGCTCAACGCGCTCATCTCCTACGAGCGCCAGGCGGGCGCGAGCACGTTCGTCCTGAAGGGCTCGGTTGCCGTCGAGGGTCAGTCGCCCGTGACGTTCGACGACGTGGTGTCGGGCGACTCCGCGCTGCCGGCCGGCGCCGCCTCGGTGGCCGGGCCGCTCGCGGCGCTGCTCGCGACCGACCGCGGCACCGCGCGCGTGACCGGCATCAGCCTCGAGGTCGACGCGCGCGAAACGACGTCGACCGCCTCGATCGAGCGCGTCTGGCTCGATACCGTGCGGCCGCGTCCGGGCGACACCGTGCCGCTGCACGTGCAGGTGCGGCACTTCCGCGGCGCCACCGAAACCATCACGATTCCGATCGAGGTACCGGCGCACGCGCGGGGCCGCATGACGCTGCTCATCAGCGACGGCGACGCGCTCGCCGCCTGGGAGCGGCGCGACGGCCGCGCCGAGACGCCCGCCACGGTCGCCGATCTCGTGCGCGTGCTCAACAAGACGCCGCGCGCCAACCGCATCTATGTCCGCCTCGTCGCCGACGCGCCCGGCGCCGTCGTCAACGGCGAGGCCATGGGCAGCCTGCCCCCGTCGGTGCAGTCGATCTTCACCGACAACCGCGCGGCCAACTCGTCGGCGCTGCGGCAGGCGGTGCTCGGCGCGTGGGACCGCAGGCTCGACGTGAGCGTGCGCGGGTCGCGCGAGCTGACGTTCACCGTCGACGCAAGCCGCTGACCTCTTTCATGCGATCACCCATCCGCCCCCTCGCTGCCGCGGCGATTGCGGCCGGCTTTACGGCCGTCCTGTCCGCCGCTTCCCCGGTGTTCTGGACGGTCTCGACGCAAACCGATTTCCTCAAAGGCACCGTCGACGGCATCGCCATCGACGCCGAAGGGCGCCTGCGGCTTGGCCCGCTCGTCGAGGCGCTCGCCGATCCCGGGGAGCCGTTCATCTGGGCGATCGCGCAGTCGGGCACGGCCTGGCTCGCGGGCACGGGCAACGACGGCAAGGTGCTGAAGTTCGACGGCAGCGGCCCGCCATCGGTGGCATTCGACGCCGGCGAGCTCGGCGTGCACGCCATCGTCGACGATGGGCGCGGCGGGTTCTATGCGGCCACGGGACCGGACGGGCGCGTGCATCACGTCGGCGCGTCGGGCACGGTGTCGGTGGTGTTCGATCCGGAGGATCGCTACATCTGGTCGCTCGCGCGCGCGGCCGACGGCACGCTGTTCGTCGGCACGGGCGACCGCGGCGTGATCTACCGCGTGCGGCCCGGCCAGCCCGGCGAGCCGTTCTACCGCACGCGCACGGCCAACGTCATTTCACTGGCGCTTGACGCCGAGGGCCGGCTCTACGCCGGCACGTCGACGCCCGGACGCCTCTTCCGCATCGATTCGAGCGGCCGCGCGTTTGTCGTCATCGACTCGCCGCATCAGGAGGTGCGCGGGCTGCGCCTCGCGCCGGACGGCGCCCTCTACGCCGCAGCGCTCACGCCCGCGCAGGCCGATGACGCCGGCGCGGACGACGCGGCGCCGGTGGCCACGGTCACGGCGCAGGTGAGCGGCATCACGGTCGGCGAGCCGGCGGCCGCCGCGGGCGGCTCCGCGGAGACGAAGCGCACCGGCCGCGGCGCCGTGTACGTCGTCCGCGACGATCGTGCCGATCTGCTGTGGGAGACCGGCAGCGAGACGCCCTACGATCTGCTGCCGGGCGCCGACGGACGATCGATCCTCGTCGCGACCGGCGGCGGCGGACGGTTGTACGAGATCGACCTCGCCACGTCGCCGGCCAATGTCGTCCTGCTCGGGCGCGTCGACGCGCGGCAGATTACCCAGGCCGCGCGCGGCAGCAACGGCGCCGTCATGCTTGCGGGGTCGAATCCGGGACGCTTGTTCCGGCTGAGCGCGGCCCGCGCGGCCCGAGGCACGTTCGAGTCAGAAGTGCGCGACGCGGGATCGGCGGCGCGCTGGGGATCGATCCGGTGGCGCGCGTCGGGACAGGGCTCGGTGCAGATTTCGACGCGATCCGGAAACACCAGCCGCCCCGACGACACGTGGAGCGACTGGTCGGCGCCGTACGCGGGAGCCGACGGCTCCCCCATCACGAGTCCGGCCGCCCGGTACCTGCAGTGGCGCGCGGTGCTTGCCGGCGCGGGCGATGCCGGCCCGCAACTGACGTCCGTGACGGTCGCCTATCTTCCGCGCAACGCGCGCCCGGCCGTGACCAGCCTGACGGTGCATCCGCCCGGCGTGGTGTTCCAGCGGCCGTTCACGTCGAACGACACCGAGATCGCGGGGTACCATCCCGACGCGGCGCAGGAGCATGATCTCGGACAGGACGCGCCGCAGCCGGCGGTCGGACGCCGCATGTACCGGAAGGGTCTGCAGACGCTGCAGTGGCGCGCCGAGGATCCGAACGGCGATCGCCTCAGCTACACCATCGCGTACCGGCGCGAAGGCGAATCGGCCTGGCACGTGCTGCGCGGCGGGCTCACCGATCCGATCTTCGTCTGGGACACCACGTCCGTTCCCGACGGCCGCTACGTCGTCCGCATCACGGCGAGCGACGCGCTCGTCAACGCGCCGGGCGACGCGCTCGACGGCACGCGCGAGAGCGACGGCTTCGACGTGGACAACACGGCGCCGGTCATCGACATCGCGCCGGCCGGCGGCGCGCCGGGCGTCGTGCGCGTGACGGTGCGCGACGCGCACGCCGGCGTGCAGCGTGTCGAGTATGCGATTGGCGGGGAGCGCTGGCAGCTGGTGTACCCGGCCGACGGGCTGTCCGATTCGCGTCAGGAAACCTACGAGATCAGGCTGCCGTCGCCCGCCGACCGCGCGCGGCTGGTGATCCGCGCCACCGACGTGCTGCAGAACGTGGCGACGGCCGTCGCGCGCTAGCGCGGTTTTCCAGTCTGCATCGCGGGCGCCCCGGTCGCCGATGGTCGAGGGCGGTGTGCAGTATTCCAGCGCGCCGTCGGGGCGAGTCGCGCCAAAGAGCGGTCGCTCCGACGTCCTTTTTACGCCGTCGCGCTGGAACACTGCACACCGCCCGCTCGACGACGCGGCGCCTGAGCGCCAGCGTGAGGGCGGCCGTCTGCCGTGGAGCGGAGGCGCACGGTGCGGGGTTGGTGAGCGCGGCCGTTAGAGGCTCTTGCCCGGCTTGATTGTGACGTCGCTGTGGAGCCAGACGAAAGTGACGGCCACGGCGCGGCCGTCCTTGAGGCGCGCCGGCTGAAAGCGCGAATCGTGAATCGAGCGCAGCAGCTCCATGGCGCGCTGGTCGATGACGGCGCCGC
>DATKDT010000039.1:0-23092 GCA_035512575.1 Vicinamibacterales bacterium
TATCCGCTGCTGAGCAAGATGCGCCGCGACGGCCTGCTCGACTACGAGTGGCAGGAATCGGACGCGGGGCCCCCGCGCAAGTACTACGAGCTCACGCGCAAGGGCGAGCTGCAGCTCGGCGAACTCAACGCGTACTGGAAACAGCTCAACGCCACCATCACGCAGCTGGGACGATAGCCATGCAGAAAGTCATCACCATCAACCTGAACGGTCACGCGTATCAACTCGAGGAGGGCGGATACGACGTCCTCCGCGACTACCTCGCGCGCGCCGAGCGCGACCTCGCGGGCAACCCCGATCGCGCCGAGATCGTCGCCGACCTCGAGCAGGCGATTGCCGACAAGTGCCAGCGGTTCCTCGGCCCTCACAAGTCGGTGGTGACCGCCGGGGAGGTGCAGCAGATCGTCGCCGAGATGGGCCCCGTCGACCCCGCGCCAGGCGACGGGTCCGCGGGCAGCGCCGGCGCGGGGCCCACGCTGGGCAGCGAGGCGCCGCCGAAGCGGCTGTACCGCATCACCGAGGGCGCGATGCTTGCCGGCGTCTGCAACGGCCTCGCCGCCTATTTCTCGATCGATGTCGCCATCGTCCGCATCGGCTTTGTCGTCACCGCGTTCCTCACGCAAGGCGTCGGCATCATCGCGTATGTGGTGCTGATGTTCGTGATGCCCGAGGCCAGCACCGCGGAAGAGCGCGCGGCCGCCGCCGGCTCGCCGCTCAACGCGCAGGAAGTGGTCGATCGGGCGAAGAAGCAGTATGCGGAAGGCACCAGGCGCCTGCGGCGCCACTGGCGCCAGCATCAGCGGCAGTGGCGGCGGCACGCCGGCGCTCCCGGCGTGTTCGTCTATGGCCCTCCGCGCATGGCGCCGGTGTTGATGCCGGTGTTCGGCCTGCTGCAGTTCGCCCTGTTCTTCGTCCTGGTGGCCGCGATGGTCTCGCTCGTGAACACGGGCGAAGTGCTCGGCTGGGAGCTGCCGCCCGACATGCCGGTGTGGGCCGGCCTGCTGATCCTGCTCGTCGGCTATCAGCTGATCTCGTCGCCGCTGCGCGGCATGCAGTACATGTCCGCGCAGCCGGGCGCCGGGCTGCATCCCGCGGGCTACGGCTTCTGGAACGCCGTCGTCTCGCTCGTCGCGCTCGCGTTCCTGTTCTGGTTTGCCGCGGGCCACATCCCGGAGATTCAGGAATTCCTGCAGCGGCTACCCGAGGTGGGGCGCGAATTCGCGGACGCGATGCGAGAGCTGTTCGCACGTTAAGGGCAAAGGGCAGAGGAAAAGATAGGGAAAAGGGAAGAGGGTGAGGGGAGAGGAAGAAGGTGGTCTTGCCCACCCTTTTGGGCCTCTTCCCTCTCCCTTTTCCCTCTTGCCTATGTCTGCCTGTGCCCTGTGCCCTCTGCCCTTTGCCCTGTCAGCGCGAGCGCAGCGAGCGTCCAGATGGCGAGCGCACCATCCGACGCGGCGAACAGCAGGAAGGCCTTCGGAGAGGCATTCACCCAGTAGTCGACCAGAAACGCGAGCGCCCCCGCCCCCTTGAGCAGCGGGCCCATGATCCACAGATACGCGCGGTAGCGCACCGGATCCCGCCACGGCAGGTAGTAGCCGATGCCGATGCAGATGAGAAAAATCGCGTTGAGCTTGGCGAAGATGACGGGCTCGGGCGGCGCGACGCCGAACATGGCGGCCATCCAGCCGGTGCCTAAAAGTAAAACGGCGCCTACGACCAGGTCGTAGACGCCGCTGACTGCCGAGACGAGTCTGAGCAAGCTAGCGTTTCAGATCGCCGCGATAAGTCGTGGTTTCGCCGGGCGTCACCAGCACGTCGAACACCAGCGTCTGGAAGCCCGCCGCGCGGATTTCGAGGCGGTGCGCGCCGGCTTCGAGCTTCAGGCGCTGGAACACGCCGTCGAAGTCGTCGACGATGCCGCGGAACAGGCCGTCGACGTAGACCTCGGCGTGCGAGGGATCCACCTTCAGCCGCAGCGACCCGATGTCGTAGTCGCGGTCGTCCCTGTTGCTGTAGCCGCCGCCAGACGCTCCATACCCGTAGTAGCCGGGGCTGCCCCAGAACGGGTCGTAGTAGATGTAGCCGAAGCCCGTGTACATCGGGTAGTAGCCGAAGCGGTACGGATACCCGTAGCCGCGGCCGTAATACCCGTAGCTGTTGTAGCCGTAGCCGTCATAGCCGTAGTACGGCGAGTAGTAAAACGTGCCGCCGCGCGAAGGAAGCGGGGTGTCGCCGCGATCCACCGCCTGGCCGCGCACCGAGCGATCGCCGCGAGGACGGCTGTACGCCGGAACCGCGGTGCCGCCGCCCGACGACGCCTGGCCGCTGGGCCGGCGCGCCGACGACTGCGGCTCGCGCGAAGGACGCGCCACGGCAGTGCCCCCCGTGTGGCCGCCCGACATCGTCGAACCGCCGCCCGAGGTGGACGAAGAACCCGCGCTGCTGCCGCCCGAGCTCGAGCCGCCGCGCGACGTCGCGCTGCCGGTCGTCGAGCCGCCGGTCGTGGGACGCCGGGTGTCCTGCGCCATGGCCGGCGCGGCGAGCGCCAGCGTCAGAAGCGCGCTGAGGGAGACTTTGGTTGATGCATGCATGGCAAATCCTCTGAGCCGCGAAAAGAGCAACTCTGCTGCCAGAGTTACCCCTCAAAACTACGCTCATTTCCTCAGGGTTTCAAGGCCGGCGGTATCGGGCCGTCCTGCACGGCGGACAGCCCACGTCCTCAAGAGGTACCAGTAGACTGTTGGGAGCACCGATGCCGTCAGCCCCGCAGTTTCACGCCACCACCGTCCTTTCCGTCCGTCGCGACGCCAAAGTGGTCATTGCCGCCGACGGCCAGGTCACCTTCGACAAGACCGTCGTGAAGCACGGCGGCCGCAAGGTGCGCCGGCTCTACAACGACCGGATTCTGGCCGGTTTCGCGGGATCGGCCGCCGACGCGATGGCGCTGATGACGCGCTTCGAGGCCAAGCTCGAACAGTACCGCGGCAATCTCGAGCGCTCGGCCGTCGAGCTCGCCAAGGACTGGCGCACCGACCGGCTCCTGCGCCGTCTCGAGGCGATGATGATCGTCGCCGACACGACCACCACCTTCGTCCTCTCCGGCAACGGCGATCTGATCGAGCCGGACGATGGGGTGATCGCGATTGGGTCGGGGGCGCCGTACGCGATGGCGGCGGCGAAGGCGCTGGCGCAGCACACCACGCTCGAGCCTCGCGCGATCGCGCAGGAAGCCATGAAAATCACGGCCGACATCTGCATCTACACCAACGACCGGATTACCATCGAAGAACTGTGACTGACATGACGTCGGCTCTCACGCCGAGACAGATTGTCGCGGAGCTCGACAAGTACGTCGTCGGGCAGGCCGCGGCCAAGCGCGCCGTCGCGATTGCGCTGCGCAACCGGATTCGCCGCCAGAAGCTCGCGCCGGAGCTGGCCGAGGAAGTCGCGCCGAAGAACATCCTGATGATCGGGCCGACCGGCGTCGGCAAGACGGAGATCGCGCGCCGGCTCGCGAAGCTCGCGCACTCGCCGTTCCTGAAAATCGAGGCGTCGAAGTTCACCGAAGTCGGCTACGTCGGCCGCGACGTCGAGTCGATGGTGCGCGACCTCACCGAGATTGCCGTGAAGATGGTGCGCGACGAGCGCGAGGCCGAGGTCAAGGACAAGGCGCGCGCGGGGGCCGAAGAGCGCGTGCTCGATCTGCTGCTGCCGCCGCTGCCGGCGCCGTCGTACGGAGACGAGACGCCCGATCAGATCTCGGCGCGCGAGCAGGGCCAGCGCACGCGCGAGAAGCTGCGCGAGCAGCTCCGCGCGGGCCGGCTCGACGACAAGACCGTCGAGATCGACGTGCGCGAGCGCAGCTTCCCGTCGTTCGAGATCATCCAGGGCGGTTCGGTCGAGGAGATCGACATCAACATGAAGGACATGCTGCCGGGCATGTTCGGCGGCCGCATGAAGAAGCGCAAGCTGCGCGTGCCCGACGCGCTCGTGCAGCTCACCGCCGAGGAGGCGGGCAAGCTGATCGACATGGAGACGGTCGCGCGCGCAGCCGTGCACCTGGCCGAGCAGTCGGGCATCATCTTCCTCGACGAGATCGACAAGATCGCCGGCCGCGAAGGATCGCAGGGTCCCGACGTCAGCCGCGAAGGCGTCCAGCGCGACATCCTTCCCATCGTTGAAGGCACCACCGTCAACACGAAGTACGGGATGGTGCGCACCGACCACGTGCTGTTCGTGGCGGCCGGCGCGTTCCACGTCTCGAAGCCGTCGGATCTGATTCCCGAGCTGCAGGGCCGCTTTCCGATCCGCGTGGAGCTCGAGGCGCTCGGCGAGGCCGACTTCGTGCGCATCCTCACCGAGCCGCGCAACGCGCTCGTCAAGCAGTACGCGGCGCTGCTCGACACCGAGGGCGTGACGCTGACGTTCGAGGAGAGCGGCATCCGCCGCGTCGCCGAGTTCGCCACGCTCGTCAACGAGCGCACCGAGAACATCGGCGCGCGCCGCCTGCACACCGTCATGGAGAAGCTGCTGGACGAGATCTCGTTCAACGCGCCCGAGATGGACGGCGTCACCGTCGGCATCGATGCCGCCTACGTCGACCGCATGCTCGCCGACGTCGTCCGCAACGAAGATCTGTCGCGGTACATCCTGTGAAGCAGTGCCCACCTTCGCACTTCGTGCTTCCGCCTTCGCGCTGCGCGCTTCGGCGGACAGGTCGGTGGGCAGGCGCCGTCCTGCTCGCTTCGCTCGCCACCGGCGCCTGCGGCTCCAGAGGCGATCCGCTGCCGCCGCTGCGGCCCGCGCCGGCGAAAACCGAGGGGCTGTCGGCCACGCGCGTCGAGGGCGAGCCCATCACGCTGCGCTTCACCGTGCCGGCGAGGAATCAGGATGGGACGGGGGCGCTTGATCTGGCGTCGATGCGCGTGTTCGCGGTGACGAAGCCCGCGGGCGATCCGCCGCCGACAGCGGCGGACCTGGCGGGCGGCGGCGATACGACGCGCATCGCGACGATTGACGTGCGCGTGCAGCCGCCTGGCGGCATGGAGCGCTCCGACACGCCGCAGCTGCCGCCCGGGCCGGCGCCCGGCGAGACGATGACGTGGGACGACACCACGGAAGTGGCGGCCGTGTATCCGACGCCGATGGTGCGCTACTACGCGGTGGCGGGTGTCTCGAGCCGCCAGCGGATCGGCGTCGTCTCCGACGTCGTCGCGGTGCCGCTGACGGCGGTGCCGAATCCGCCGAAGGACCTCACGGCCAGCTTCACCGAGACCGCCATCACACTCGACTGGCTGGGCGTGGCGCCGCGCGCGCGATATCGGATCTATGAAGTGAAGGAAGGTCGCGCATCGGATCCGCCGCTCAACGCCGCGCCGCTGGCGGCGACGACGTTCGTGGATGCGCGGATGGAGTTCGGGGTCGAGCGGTGTTATCTGGTGCGTGCCGTGGTGGTGTCGACGAGAGCGTCGCTCGAGAGCGCCGCCGCCGGACCGCAGTGCATCACGCCGCGCGACGTTTTTCCGCCGCCCGCGCCGGCGAACCTGACGGCCGTGTCGGGACCGGGCGCGGTGAGCCTGATCTGGGACGCTGTCGAGGCCGTCGATCTGGCCGGCTACCTGGTCTTGCGCGGCGATGCGCCGGGTGAGACACTGCTGCCGCTCTTCGAAATTCCGATCGCCGAAACCACCTACAAGGACGCCACGACGGTTGCCGGCACGGCGTACGTGTACGTGGTCGTGGCGGTGGACAAGACCGTGCCGCCCAACCGCAGCCCGCATTCGAACCGCGTGGAGGAAACCGGAAGATAGTGAAGCTTTACTGCATCAGCTACAACGGGTCGCCGAGGCACGTCGTCGAGCATGATGGACAGGCGCGGCTCGTCGAAGGGGACGTGTTCGGCGAGTACGAGCTCGGCGCCGGCGTGCCGGACGTGCTCGGAGGCGGCGCCGTGCTGCTGCCGCCCGTGCGGCCGTCGAAGATCGTCGCCATCGGCCTCAACTACAAGGATCACGCGGCGGAGATGAACAAGCCGCTGCCGCCCGAGCCGTTGATGTTCATGAAGCCGTCGACGGCGGTGATTGGGCCCGGCGAGGAGATCCGCGTGCCGATGTGGGCCGGCGAAATCCATCACGAGGCGGAGCTCGCGGTCGTCATCGGCCGCCGCGCCAGCCACGTCAAGGCCGCCGAGGCGATGGGCCACGTGCTCGGCCTCGCGTGCGGCAACGACGTCACCGCGCGCGCGCTGCAGAAGAAGGATGTCCAGTACACGCGCGCGAAAGGCTTCGACACCTTCGCGCCGCTCGGCCCGTGCGTAGCGCTGGGCCTCGACCCGTCGAGCCTGAAGATCGAGGGCGCCGTCAACGGGCAGATCCGCCAGGCCTCGTCCACGCGCGAGCTGATCTTCGGCGTGCCGCACCTGATCGAGTTCGTCAGCCGCGTCATGACGCTGCTGCCGGGCGACGTCATCCTCACCGGCACCCCGTCAGGCGTCGGCCCGCTGAAGCCGGGGGACACTGTGACAGTGCGGATAGAGGGGATTGGGGAGTTAACGAATAGAGTGGTGGAACGATCATGAAATTTTTCGCGGATACGGGCAACATCAAGGAAATCAAGGCGCTCGTCGATCTCGGCATCATCGACGGCGTCACCACCAATCCGTCGCTCATGGCGAAGGAGGGCGGCGACCCGCGCGCCATCCTCAAGGACATCTGCCAGACCGTGAAGGGGCCGGTCAGCGCCGAGGTCGTCGCCACCGAAGCCGGCGAGATGATCAAGGAAGGCAAGAGCCTCGCCACCATCGACGACCACATCGTCGTCAAGGTGCCGTTCGGCAAGGACGGCGTGAAGGCGTGCCGGGCGCTGACTTCCGACGGCATCCGCGTCAACGTCACGCTCGTGTTCTCGGCGACCCAGGCCATTCTCGCCGCCAAGGCGGGCGCCGCCTACGTGAGCCCGTTCATCGGCCGGCTCGACGACATCGCCACCGACGGCATGACGCTGATCGAGCACATCGTCGAGATTTACGACAACTACGACTGGGCGACCGAGATTCTCGTGGCGTCGGTGCGCAGCCCGATGCACATCCTGCAGGCCGCCCGCCTCGGCGCCGACGTCTGCACGTGCCCCTCCGCGGTGCTCGAACAGATCTTCAAGCACCCGCTCACGGATATTGGGCTCAGGAAGTTCCTCGAGGACTGGGAGGAAAGCAAGAAACGTAAATCGTAAATTGTAAATAGCATCGTCTATTGAGTTATTGCCGGAGGCTGCTCACCACGCCAGAGCAATAGACAATAATCAATGCAATTTACAATTTACAATTTACATTGCATGGTCTCTTCACTCCATGGATAACAACGAGAAGCTCGAACAGCTCGAAACGCTGGCAGAAGCCGGCGGTGGGATTGACCGTCTCCGTCGACAGAAGGAGGCGGGCAAGCTGACGGCGCGCGAGCGCATCGAGCTGCTGTTCGATTCGGGCACGTTCGAGGAGATCGACAAGCTCGTTACGCACCGCTGCCGCGACTTCGGGATGGAGAACCAGATCGTCCCCGGCGACGGCGTCGTCTGCGGCCAGGGGCGCATCGACGGGCGGCCGGCCTACGCGTTCGCGCAGGACTTCACCGTGTTCGGCGGCTCGCTGTCCGAGACGAACGCCGCGAAGATCGTCAAGGTCATGGACCTCGCGCTGAAGATGGGCGCGCCCATGATCGGCCTCAACGACTCGGGCGGCGCGCGCATCCAGGAAGGCGTCGTCTCGCTCGGCGGCTATGCCGACATCTTTCTGCGCAACACGCTCGCGTCGGGCGTCATCCCGCAGATCTCCGCCATCATGGGCCCGTGCGCCGGCGGCGCCGTCTACTCGCCCGCAATCACCGACTTCAACGTCATGGTCGAGGGCTCGAGCTACATGTTCGTGACCGGCCCCGACGTGATCCGCACCGTCACGCACGAGGAAGTCACGAAGGAAGAGCTCGGCGGCGCGATGACGCACAACGCCACCAGCGGCGTCGCGCACTTCGCGGTGCCGGACGATGCGGAGTGCATCAAGCTGATTCGCGAGCTGCTGTCGTTCCTGCCGTCGAACAACGTGGACGATGCGCCGCGTCTGGCGGCGGCCGATCCGGTGGACCGCGAAGACACCGAGCTCGACACGCTCGTGCCCGCGCAGCCGAACCAGCCGTACGACATGCACGACGTCATCACCCGCGTGATTGACGATGGCGTGTTCCTCGAGGTGCACGAGCACTACGCGAAGAACATCATCGTCGGCTTCGCACGGCTGGCGGGGCAGTCGGTGGGCATTGTCGCGAACCAGCCCGCGGTGCTCGCCGGCACGCTCGACATCGACGCGTCGGTGAAGGCGGCGCGCTTCGTGCGCTTCTGCGACGCGTTCAACATTCCGCTCATCACGTTCGAGGACGTGCCGGGGTTCCTGCCGGGCGTGCGGCAGGAACACGGCGGCATCATCAAGCATGGCGCGAAGCTGCTGTACGCGTTTGCCGAGGCGACGGTGCCGAAGATCACGGTCATCACGCGCAAGGCGTATGGCGGCGCGTACTGCGTGATGGCGAGCAAGCACATCCGCACCGACATCAACTTCGCGTGGCCGACCGCCGAGATTGCGGTGATGGGCGCGGAAGGCGCGGTCGGGGTGCTGTACCGGCGGGAGATTGAGGGAGCGAGCGATCCAGCTGCGCTTCGCGCTGAGAAGGTGCAGGAGTTCCGCGACGCCTTCGCCAACCCGTTCGTCGCCGCCAGCCGCGGCTATGTCGACGAGATCATCCGTCCCCGCCAGACGCGCGCCCGGCTCATCGCCGGGCTGGCCGGCCTCGCCGGCAAGCGCGACACGAATCCGCGAAAGAAGCACGGCAATATCCCGCTGTAAACTGCTGTAAAATCAGTAGTTCCCTTGAAGGTCCTCATTGCCAACCGCGGCGAAATCGCGGTCCGCGTCGCGCGCGCCTGCCGTGAGCTCGGCCTCACGAGCGTCGCGGTGTACTCCGACTGCGACCGCGAGTCGCTGCACGTGCGGGCGGCGGACGAGGCGTATCCCATCGGCGCGCCGCCGGCGCGCGAAAGCTACCTGAACATCGAGAAGCTGCTCGACGTCGCGCGCAGATCCGGCGCCACGCTCGTGCATCCCGGCTACGGCTTCCTCGCCGAGAACGCCGCGTTCGCCGACGCGTGTGCGTCGGCCGGCCTCACCTTCGTCGGCCCGTCCGCGGAGTCGATCCGTCTCATGGGCAGCAAGACGGCCGCGCGCGATGCCGCGATTGCCGCGGGTGTGCCGGTCGTGCCCGGCACCGACGCGCCGTTCGAGGCCGGCGCGTCCGACGCGCACATCCTCGCCGAAGGCGACCGCATCGGCTTTCCGCTGCTCGTCAAGGCCGTCGCCGGCGGCGGAGGCAAGGGCATGCGCTCGGTCGCCTCGCGCGGCGAGCTCCTCGCCGCCGTTCGCACCGCCGGCTCCGAAGCCGCGTCGGCCTTCGGCGACGCATCCGTCTTCCTCGAACGCCGCCTCATCAATCCGCGCCACATCGAAATCCAGCTGATGGGCGACCATCACGGCACCGTCGTGCCGTTCGTCGAGCGCGAGTGCTCGATTCAACGCCGCCACCAGAAGGTCGTCGAAGAGTCGCCGTCCACGCGCGTCAGCGCGAAGACGCGCACGGCGATGGCCGAATGCGCGGCGTCGGTCGCGCGCAGCGTCGGCTACGCGAACGCCGGCACGATCGAGTTCCTGCTCGATGACGACGAGAAGTTCTACTTCCTCGAGATGAACACGCGCCTGCAGGTCGAGCACCCCGTCACCGAGATGGTGACCGGCATCGACCTCGTGCACTGGCAGCTGCGCGTCGCGCTCGGCGAGAAGCTGACGATCGATCCCGAGCGCGCGCTCACGCCGCGCGGCCACGCGATCGAATGCCGCGTCATCGCCGAGGATCCCGACCAGGGCTTCTTGCCCTCACCCGGCCGCGTGCTCGGCCTTCAGGTCCCTCAGGGTCCCGGCGTGCGTGACGATGGGGGAGTGGCGGAGGGGTTCGAGATTCCCGTCTTCTACGACTCGTTGATCGCCAAGCTCGTCGTGTGGGGCGAGTCGCGCGAGGTCGCCATTCAGCGCCTCGGGCGCGCGCTCTCGGAATATCAGGTGCGCGGCGTGCGCACCACGCTGCCGTTCTTCCGCTGGCTGCTGGCTCAGCCGGAGTTCGCAAGCGCCGACTTTCACACCGCGTGGCTTGACGAGGTGCTGGCGTCGCGCAACGGCGAGCCGTTCGCGGCCGTGTCCGACGCCGATGTGCGCGACGCCGTGATTGCCGCGGCGGTGCACGCGCATCGCCTGGCTTCGCAGGCTGGCGGCGGCGGCGCCGCGTCCAATCCTTCATACGGCACACGACCCGGCGGCTGGCGGCACGCCGCGCGCCTGGACGGGCTGCGGTGACGTTTGAGATGGAGGCGGGCGGCCGGCTTTTCAAGGTGGCGCTCACCGCCGCGCCCGGCGGCCACGCGCTCGCGCTCACGATTGACGGCGCGCCGGTCGCCGTCGACGCGCGCGAGACCTCGTCGGGCTACTCCCTGCTCGTCGACGGACGCGTCATTGAGGCCGCGATCACCGACGGCGTCCAGGGAAGGACATCCGGCGAGGTCGTCGTCCACCTGCCGTCCGTGTCGGTGCCCGTGGCGATCGACGCCGGCCGGCGTCGCGGCAAGACCACGCGCCACGCCGACGGCGAGCAGCGCATCGTCGCGCCCATGCCCGGCCGCATCGTGCGCGTGCTCGTGCAGCCGGGCGACCTCGTCGAGCTGCGCCAGCCGGTCGTCGTCATCGAGGCGATGAAGATGGAGAACGAGCTGCGCGCGCCGAAGGCCGGCACGATCAAGGAAGTGGCGGTCGAGCCGGGCGCCCCGGTCGAAGCCGGCCGCCTGCTGATCGTGATCGAATAAATGGAGCAGAAAACGCAACGCCGCGGCGCCAGGTGGCTCGGCGTGCGTCTGCTCGGCGTTCTGGCGGCGCTCTTCGCCGCGTTCGTGGTCACCACCTTCACGGTCGACCTCGGCCCATCGCTGAAGGAGCGCGCCGAGCAGGAGGCGACGCAGTACCTCAAGCGGCCGATGCACATCGGCAAGCTGTCGGCGCGGCTGCGTCCCGGCTCCTTCGTGCTCGAGGACGTGCGCATCGAAGGCCTGACGCCCGGCGCGCGGCCGTTCCTCACCGCCGAGCGCATCTCCGTCGAGCTGCCGTGGTGGACCATCTTCAGCCAGCGCGAGCTGCTCTTCGAAGAGATCCGGATGACCGGCTGGAAGCTGTTCATCGAGTCGGACGCCGACGGCCGTCACAACATGCCGAAGATCATGCCCGACCAGCGGTCGGCGCGCGAGAAGCGGTTCGTGACGACGCTGCAGTACGTGCTGGCGGAGCGGGGGGAGTTCGTCTACGAGGATCAAGGCACGCCGTGGTCGATCGTCTCGCGCAACCTGCGCGTGTCGGTGGTGAAGGGCGGCGGCCAGTACCGCGGCACGGCGCAGTTCACCGGCGGCACCATCGACATCCAGGACTACGTGCCGATGCGCGCCGACATGCGCACGCGCTTCAGGTTCGAGGGGCCGGTGGTGCGGTTCGAGGAGGTCCTGCTGCTCACCGACGGCGCCGAGTCGCGCCTGACGGGCGCGGCCGACCTCGGCCAGTGGCCGGAGCAGACCTGGCAGATCGCGTCGAACATCCAGCTGCGGCGCATGCGCGAGCTGTTCTTCGCGAACGAGCCGTGGGAGCTGAGCGGCGCCAGCACCTTCACCGGCACCTTCCACATGTTCAAGGGCGGCCGCGACCTGCAGGGCCGGTTCACCAGCGCCGAGATCGGCGTCGACGACTACCGGTTCCAGGACGTCAGCGGCCGCGTGCAGTGGACGCCCGACTTCCTGCACGTGCGGGGCGGCGAAGGCCGCGTCTACGGCGGCCGCGCGCAGTTCTCGTACGACCTGAAGCCGCTCCGCGGCGACGGGCCGCGCATGGCGACGTTCAACACCGATTACCAGAACGTCGACCTCGCGACGCTCACCGACTTCTATCAGTTCGATTCGCTCAGGCTCGCGGGCTCGATCAGCGGCCGCAACGAGATGACGTGGCCGTCGGGCCATTTCTTCCGCGAGCGGCAGGGCCGCGGACGCATCGAGGCCGCCGCTCCGGCCGGCGTGCAGACGCAGGGTCGCGCGCTCGATCTCGCACGCGCGCCGCGCGCGCGTCCCGCCGGCGCGTTCGATCCCCGCCCCGGCGTCGGCTACGTGCCGGTGGCCGGCCGCGCCGAGTATCGCTTCGACAGCGAATGGGTTGACCTCGCGCCCGGCTGGGCCGCCACGCCCGACACCTACGTCGAGTTCCGCGGCCGCACCGCCTGGGACACGCGCGTCGACGCGCCGATTCACGTCACGAGCAGCGACTGGCAGGCCAGCGACCGCCTGCTGGCCGCCGTGCTCACCGCCTTCGGCTCGCGCACGCCCGCCATCGACATCGGCGGCCGCGGCGAGTTCGCCGGCGCCATCACGCGGTCGTTTTCCAACCCGCTCATCACCGGCGACTTCAAGGGCCACGACCTGCGCGCCTGGGATGTCGTCTGGGGCGCCGGCACTGGCAGCGTCGTCATCGACAACGCCTATGCCGCCGTGACCGCCGGCCGCGTGCGCAAGGGCGACGCCGAGATTCAGGCCACCGGCCGGTACTCGCTCGGCTATCCGCGCCGCGATCGCGGCGAGGAGATGGACGCGCGCGTGCGGCTCACCAACTGGCCGATGGAGGATCTGCGCCACGCGTTCCTGCTCGACGACTGGCCGGTCGACGGCCGCGTCTCGGGCGAATATCACCTCTACGGCCACTACGAAACGCCCCACGGCTTCGGCCGCGTCGCCATCGTCGACGGCGTGGCGTGGGACGAGCCGTTCGATCGCGCGACGGCGTCGCTGCGCTTCGAAGGCAACGGCGTGCGCATCGACGACCTGCGCGGCTGGAAGAGCACCGGGCAGATGACCGGCGCCGCGTGGGTTGGATGGGACGGCACGTACTCGTTCAACGCCGACGGCACCGCGATTCCGGTGGAGTCGATGGCGCTGATGACCTACGAGCAGCTGCCGCCCTTCTCGGGCCGGCTGCAGTTCACGGCCTCCGGCACCGGCGTCGTCGACTCGCCGCGCTACGACGTGAAGTTCCGCATCGCGGATCTCTTCCTCGGATCGGAAGGCATCGGCCAGGTCAGCGGCCGGCTCGGCATCCGCGGCCTCGACATGCACGTGGATCTCGAGGCGGCGTCGCCGCGTCTCACCGCGTCGGGCTCGGGCCGCGTCACGCTCAATGACGACTACGACTCGGAGTTGAGTTTCCAGTTCGCCGACACGTCGATCGATCCTTACGCGCGCCTCTTCGTGCCGAAGCTCTCGCCTTTCACCACGGCGGTGGCGAGCGGGACGATCAAGGTGTCGGGGAAGCTGGCGGTGCCGTCGGCGCTGCTGGTGGACGCGGAGATTCGCGACGCGGACCTTCGGCTGTTCGACTATCGCGTGCGCAACGACGGCCCCGTGCGCATGGCCTTCGATCGCAACGTCGTGCGCATCCACCGCCTGCGCCTGGCGGGCGAGGGCACGCTGCTGGAGCTCGCGGGCGAGGTCGGCGTCGACACGCGGCGCATCGCGGTGACGGCGAGCGGCGACGCCAACCTGGCCGTGCTGCAGGGCTTCTATCGCAGCGTGCGCAGCTCGGGATCGGCGGCCCTGCGCGCGTCGATCACGGGCGATCTCGACAACCCGTCGTTTGCCGGCAGCGCGACGATTGCGAACGGCCGCGTGCGCCACGTCGATCTGCCCCACGGCCTCGAGGCCATCAACGGATCCGTGACGTTCGACGCGGCGGGCCTGAAGGTCGACGACATCACGGCGCGGATGGGCGGCGGCGACATCACCTTCGGCGGCCGCGTCGGCTTCCGCGGCCTCGCGCCCGACGAGTTGAACATCACGGCGTTTGGCACTGACATGCGCCTGCGCTATCCGGAAGGCTTCTCGTCGATCATCGACGCGGATCTGGCGCTGCGCGGCAGCGTCGCGCAGCCGCTGCTGACCGGCACGGTGCGCGTGGATCGCGCCGTGTGGTCGCGGCGCTTCGAGGGCGGCGCCGAGTTCTTCAGCTTCGGCGGCGACGCGGCGGCCGCGGGCGCGCCGGCGGGACCCGCGGCGCCGGCGATTCCGTTGCAGTACGACGTGCGTGTGATCGCCCCATCGTCGCTGCAGATCGACAACAACGTGGCGCGCATCGTCTCGAGCGCCGACCTCACGCTGCGCGGCACGCCCGACAAGCCGCTGCTGTTCGGCCGCGCCGAGATCGAGCGCGGCGAGGTGCTGTTCGAGGGCAACCGGTATCTCGTCACGCGCGGCACCATCGATTTCGCGAACCCCGTTGCGATTCAGCCGTTCTTCGACATCGAGGCCGAGACGCGGGTGCGCGTGCCGGGGCAGACCTACCGCGTCAACCTGCGCTTCACCGGCACGCCCGATCGCATCACGCCGACGTTCACGTCCGACCCGCCGCTGCCGGCCGTCGACGTGCTGTCGCTGCTGTTCGGCGAATCGGCGGGAGCGGGCGACATCCTGGAATCGGAGCTGCGGTCGCTGGCGTCGCCGCAGGACGCGGAGCTCGAGCTGCTCAGCGCCGGCGCCGCGCGCCTGCTCGCCAGCCCCATCTCGTCGCAGGTCGGCCGCGTCGTCGAGCGCACGCTCGGCGTCGACACGGTGCAGATCACGCCGCAGCTGCTGACCGAATCGACGTCGCTGCAGACGCTCGATCCGGGCGCGCGGCTGACGGTGGGCAAGCGCATCTCGACGCGCGCGTTCCTGACCTACGCGCGGTCGCTGCGCGGCGCGCACCACGAGGTGATCCTGCTGGAGTACGATCAGAGCGACCGGCTCTCGTGGATCATCTCCAGAAACGAAGATCGCTCGTTCGCGCTGGATTTCCGGGTCCGCCATTCGTTCTGATGAATCGCGGTCTCGTGCTGTGTGCTGTGTTCTGTGTTCTTCTGTCCGCCGCGGCAGCGGCGGCGCAGGACGCGCCGTTCCTCGGCCTTTCCGTTACCGCCGTCCACATCGAGATTGAAGGGCGCCGCGAAACAGCGCCCGATCTGCGCGATCTGATCGAGACGCGCACGGGCGCGCCGCTCGACGCGCGCGACGCGCGCGAGAGCATCGCGCAGCTGTTTGCCGTCGGCCGGTTCGACGATGTGCGGGTGGACGGCGTGCGCGACGGAGACGGCGTCGCGCTGATCTATCGCCTGACGCCGCGCCATCCGGTGCGGCGCGTGACCGTGCGCGGCGACACCGGCATCGCCGCGCGCGCGCTGCGCGACGCGCTCGAGGCGCGGTTCGAGGGCCTGTCCGCCGCGCCGTCCGAGGCCGACGCCGCCGCGGCGGTGCTCGTGATCCTGCACGACGAGGGGTTCCTCGGCGCGCGCGCGTCGATGCGCGCCGACGTCACCCACGCCCCGCACGCAACGGCGCTGATCTTCGACGTGCAGGCGGGCGCGCCGGCGCCGATCGGCGGCGTGCAGGTGGAAGGGGAGTGGCCGGGCGGGCGCGACGCCCTGCTGGCGCGCCTCGACGCGCGTCCCGGCCAGCCCTACCGCCGCGGCCTGCTGCGCGCCGCGCTCGAGCGGCTCGTCGCCGACATGCGCGCCGCGGGCCGGTACGCCGCGGCGGCGTCGCATGTCGCGACGCCGAATGCGTCGCGCACCGCCATCGATCTGATCCTCGACGCCGACGCCGGCCCGCTCGTCGAGATCCGCTTCGACGGCGACACGGTGGCGCGCGACCGGCTCGACGCGCTCGTCCCCATCGAGCGCGAGCGCGCCGTCGACATCGATCTGCTCGAAGACGCCACCATCCGCATCGTCAACGACCTGCGCCGCGAAGGCTACTGGCGCGCCAACGCGATCTATCGCACGGCCGACACGGACGGCCGGATGATCGTGACCTTCACCATCACGCGCGGCCCGCGCTTCCGCGTCGGCACACTGGAGCTGACGGGCAATCGCGCCGTGTCGGCCGAGGCGCTCGCGTCGGTCGCCGGCATCGGCCCGGGCGACGTCTTCGTCGAGACGGCGCTCGCGCGCGGCGCCGTGGCCATCCGCGAGTACTACCGGCGCGCCGGGTTCTGGTCGGCCGACGTCGCGATCGAGGCGCTCGAGATCCCGCGCGATCCCGGGCCCGGCGACGCGCGCGTGGCCGCGACGATCGCCGTCACCGAAGGACGCCAGGCGTTCGTGCGCGCCGTCGCGCTGACCGGCGTCACGGCTGTCGGCGAGGCGGACCTGCGCCGCCGCATGCAGAACCGGGCCGGCGAGCCGTACTACCTGCCGAACGTCGCCGCGGATCGCGACACCATCATCCGCGCCTATCTCGATCGCGGCTATCAGGAGACGGCCGTGGCCATCGAGCCGGCGTTCGACGAGGCGGGCACCGGCGTCACGCTCGACATCGCCGTCGACGAGGGGTCGCAAACCACCATCGACCGCATCATCGTCGTCGGCAACGTGCGCACCGATCAGCAGACGATTCTGGACGAGCTCACGCTGCGGCCGGGAAGTCCGGTCGGCCTGTCGGATCTCGTCGACAGCCAGCGGCGGCTGAGCGCGCTCGGCCTGTTCCGCCGCGTGCGCATCGCCGAAGGTCCGCGGCAGCCCGGCTCGGCGGCCGTCGATCTGATCGTCACGCTCGAGGAGGCGCCGGCGACGACCCTGTCGTACGGCGGCGGGCTCGAGGTGGCGGAGCGGGCGCGATACGTCACGACGACGACGACCGAGGACAAGCGCGAGCTGGTGCCGCGCGGCTTCTTCGAGATCACGCGGCGCAACATCGCGGGCGGCAATCGATCCGTCAGCCTGTTCACGCGCCTCAGCCTCGGCCGGGAGAACGCGCCCCAGGATCCCGCGCGCGACGGCAAGGGCCTGGGCATCAGCGAATACCGCGTGCTGGGCAGCTACCGCGAGCCGCGGGCGTTCCGCTTCGACGGCGATCTGCTCGTGACCGCGAGCTCGGAGCGCGCGCTGCGCACGTCGTTCAGCTTCAACCGCAACATGCTGGGCGCCGAGCTGCTGCGCCGCGTGTCGCCCATCGTGCGCGTGAGCGGGCGCTATTCGCTGGAATACAACGATCTGTTCGACGTGCGCATCGCCGAGAACGAGCAGCTGCTGGTCGACCGCCTGTTTCCGCGGTTTCGGCTGTCGATCGCGTCTGGATCGATCGCGCGCGACACGCGCAGCGACCCCGTCGATCCCGAGCGCGGGTCGCTGCTGGCGTTCGATCTCGACCTGGCGCCGCGCGCGCTCGGCTCGGAAGTCGGCTTCGTCAAGACCTTCGGCCAGGCGCTCGTCTTCCGCCGCCTGCCGACGGCCCCGCGCATCGTGTTTGCCGGCGGCGCGCGCATGGGCCTCGCGCGCGGCTTCTCGCGCTTCATCGAGCAGACCGTGCCGCTCACCGAGTCGCAGCAGATCGAGGTGCGCGAGATTCCGGCGAGCCAGCGCTTCTTTGCCGGCGGCAGCACCAGCGTGCGCGGCTTCCAGCTCGATCGTCTCGGCGTGCCCGAGATCCTCAATGCCGACGGCCTGTCGAACGGCGGCAACGCCATGCTGGTGCTGAACGGCGAGCTGCGGGTGCCGGTGTGGAAGGACGTCGGCGCCGTCGCGTTTGTCGATGCGGGCAACGTCTTCGCCCGTGTCGGCGCCGTCGACCTCACGCGCCTGCGCGCGACGGCCGGTCTGGGCCTCCGTTACCGATCGCCGATCGGCCCGCTGCGCCTCGACCTGGGCTTCAAGCTGAATCGCGAGACGTTCCCCAACCGCCGCGAACACGGCTCCGAGTGGCACTTCTCGCTTGGGCAGGCGTTCTAGGAAGAAGACAGAACACAGAAGACAGAACACAGAACACAGGACACAGAAGACAGAATGGGCCAGGCAATACTCACCGCGTTCGTGCTGCTTCAGTCAGCATCTGCTCCGCAGACGATCGACCGTCTGGTCGCGGTCGTGGGCGGCGAGCCGATCTTTCTGTCCGACGTGCGTGACGTGGTCAGGCTGCGGCTGCTGGATCCGGCCGGGCCGCTCGCGCCGCTGGTGGAGGCGCCGGACGCGTCGATCGAATCGCGCGCGCTCCAGCGGATGATCAACCGCCGGCTCGTGCTCGCCGAAGTCGCGCGCTATTCGCAGGCGACGCCGCCCGCCGCCGATCTGGCCGCCGCTCGGACGATCTGGGCCGCGCGCTTCGACGCGCCACCGCCGCACGATCCCGCGTTCGTGCGCGCGTTCCTCGTCGACACCCTCCGCATCGATCGCTACATCGAGCAGCGCTTCACCGCCGCCGCGCAGCCCACCCGCGAGGAGGCGCGCGCCTACTACGACGCCGACCCGTCGCGCTTCGCCCGCGCCGACGTGCCCGCGCGGTTCGAAGACGTCGAAGACGACGCGCGGGACCGGCTGGCGGAAGAACGCCGCCTCGCCATGGTGCGCGAATGGCTGGAAGGCCTACGCGCGCGTGGGGGTGTGCGCGTCGTCGTGGGTACGTTGGTTGGTGGCTAGCAACCCACCCACGTACCCACCACTCCGCCGCGTAGCCCCGCCTGCACCACCACCTGTGCGAGGTTGAAGCCTGCGTGGCTGACGGCCGGCGCGATGATGCTGCGGCGGGCGAGGTAGAGCACGCCCCAGAACAGGCCCAGCGCGGAGGTGGCGATGGCGACGTCGGCCCCCTGTTCGATGTGGCCCAGGCCGAACATCAGGCTGAAGAGCACGAGCCCGACCTTCGCGCCGCCGAGCGCCTGTTCGAAGCGGTGAAGGATGAACGCGCGCTGGATCTCCTCGCGCAGCCCGCCCGCAATCACGACCACGAATCCGAAGATGATCGCCTCGCCGGGCGTGTCGAGCAGCGCGCCGAGCGGGTTCTGCGGCATCGTCTGCAGCCACGGCGCAATCAGGCGCAGGCCGCCGACGATGAAGGCGACGAAGAGGAAAACGATGGGGATGAGCGCGGCGCCGAGGATGGCTTCGCGCTGCGGCGGGCGCGTGCCGAGCAGCAGCGCGCGTGGCGACTCGCGGCGCGCGCGCAGGAACAGAAAAATGAGGCCGATGAGCAGCACCGAGTCGGCCAGCGCCAGCGTGCCGAAGAAAGCGAGCGAGAGGCCGCCCTCGGCGTCCATCGGCCGCAGGCCGGCGGCGCGCAGCACGCCGAGGATCAGCAGCTGCGTGGGAAAGCCGGAGCAGATCAGGACTTCGATCGCTGCCGCGGGACGGTGCACGGCGTCACTCTATCAGCACGCCCGCAATCTCGGCCGTAGCGCTGCAACGGCGCGCGCCCGTCAGGCCGTGCGCTACACTGAGTCCGCAGCGATGTCGGAAACGGGCGAGCGCGTACTCGTAGTCGAGGATGACGAGGCGGCGCGGCTCGGGCTCGTGGAGCTCGTCCGCACGTGGGGCTATACGGCCGAAGAAGCCGTCGACGGCGACGACGCCCTCGCGAAGATCGACACGTTCCGCCCGGCCATCATCCTCACCGACCTCGTGATGCCGGGCCGCACCGGCCTCGAGCTGCTGCGCGCGCTCAGCGACCGGCTGCGCGATCTCACCGTCATCCTGCTCACCGCGCAGGGCAGCGTCGAGTCGGCCGTCGCCGCGATGCGCGAGGGCGCGTACGACTACCTCACCAAGCCGGTCGATCCCCAGCGGCTGAAAATCCTCCTCGACCGCGTGCTCGAGCGCCAGGACCAGCGCCGCGAAGTGCAGGTGCTGAGACGCCAGCTCCGCGACCGCGGCACCTTCGGCCGCATCGTCGGCGCCAGTGCGTCGGTGCGCGCCGTCTATCGCACGATCGAGCAGGCGGCGCCGACGACGGCGTCGGTGCTGATCGTGGGGGAGAGCGGCACGGGCAAGGAGCTGGTGGCGCAGACGATTCACGAGCTGAGCCCGCGCGCGTCGCAGCCCTACGTGGGCGTCAACTGCGCGGCGATTCCCGAGACGCTGCTCGAGAGCGAGATATTCGGCCACGAGAAAGGCTCGTTCACCGGCGCGACGGAGCGGCGCATGGGCTGCTTCGAGCTCGCGCATCGCGGCACGCTGTTCCTCGACGAAATCTCGGAGATGGCGTCCGCGATGCGGGCGAAGCTGCTGCGCGTGCTGCAGGAGCGATCGTTCCGCCGCCTCGGCGGGCGCCAGGAGCTGTCGGTGGACGTGCGCGTGCTGGCGGCGACGAACCTCGATCCGCAGGACGCCGTGCGCGCCGGCAAGCTGCGCGACGATCTCTACTACCGCCTCAACGTCTTCACGATCGTGCTGCCGCCGCTGCGCGAGCGGCGCGAGGACATTCCGCTGCTCGTGCAGGCCTTCCTTGGCGAGTTCAACGAGCGCTACGACAAGCACGTGCGCGCCGCGTCGCAGGACGTGATGCGCCTGCTCGAGGCGCACACCTGGCCGGGCAACATCCGCGAGCTGCGCAACGTCATCGAGCGCGCCACGATCGTGTCGGAGGGGGAGTTCATCGAGCCGAAGCACCTGCCGGCCACGATGGTCGCGCCGCGCGCCGAGTACGATCCGGCGCCGAGCGTCAGCTTCAAGCCGGGCGTGACGGTGGACGAGGCCGAGCGCCAGCTGATCCTGCTCACGCTCGAGCACACGGGCAACAACAAGACGAAGGCCGCGGAGATCCTCGGCATCAGCCTCAAGACGCTGCACAACAAACTCAATCGGATGAAGGCCCAGGGCTGATGCTGTCCGTCCGCGCGCGTCAGATCGCCGGCGTCACCTCGCTCGTCGGCTTCATCGTCCTCGTCCTGACGCTGCTGCAGCTCAACACGGTGGCGCGCATCAGCCTCGACGAGACGGGATCGCGCGCCGAGATGCTGGGCAACTCGATCTATCAGAGCGCGTTCGGCGTGCTGATGGTGGGCCCCGCGGCCGATGATGCGGCCGCCGCGGACAATCCGCGCGAGGCGCTGCGCAACGATCTCGGCATCCGATCGATTCTGGAGTCGGCGATCGGCTACTCCGTCAACGTGACCTACGCCGCGATCGTGGACGATGCGGGCGTGGCGGTGGTGCACAGCTCGCCGGAGCTGGAAGGCACGACCATGCCGCCGCAGGAGCCGTTCGAGGCGCTGGTCGGGCAGCGGCCGCTGACGCGCGCCAGGACGATCTATTCGGACGCCACCAACTACGAGATTCAGCAGCCGCTGCTGGTGGGCGACCGCGAGTGGAGCGTGCGCATCGGCGTGTCGACGCTGCTGATTGCCGATCAGCTGTGGAACACCTTCCGGCAGGCGATCACCACGGCGCTCGTCGCGCTGGCGGTGGCGCTGCTCGTGTCCGTGCTGTTGACGCGGTGGATGCTGCGGCCGATCCACGTCATCCGCAGCGGACTGACGCGCCTGGGGCGCGGCGAGAGCGGCGTCACGCTGGACCTGCCGCCCGGCGAGGAGTTCCGCGAGCTGGGCACGTCGTTCGACGCGCTCAGCGCGCAGCTGACCGCGGCGCGCGATCAGAAGGCGCCGGCGGCGCCGACCGCGTACGAAACGATGGTGGCGAGCCTCGAGGATGCCGTGGCGCTGTTCGATCGAGGCGGCACGGTGATGTTCACCAATCCCGCGATGGATGCCGTGCTGCCGTCGCTGAAGCCGGGCGTGACGATTACCGAGGCGCTGCCGCCCGGGCATGCGGCACTGCTGCTGGTGCAGGAGTCGCTGCAGTCGCGGCGTCCGCACGGGCCTCTGGTCGCGCGGCTGGCGGGCGAGGGCAGCGACGAGCGCGAGCGCCAGCTCGCCACGCACCCGGTGCCGGGCACCGGCACCGACGAGCTTGTCGGCGTGATGCTGGTGGCGCGCAATCTCGATTACCTGAGCCGGGTGCACTCGACGATCAGCTACTCGCGCAAGCTGGCGGCGCTCGGGCGCCTGTTCGCCGGCGTCACGCACGAAGTGAAGAACCCGCTGAACGCGATGACCATCCACCTCGAGTTGCTGAAGGGCAAGCTCACGAAGGCCGGCAACGGCAGCGCCGAGATCGCGAAACACGTGGACGTCATCGGCGCCGAGATCAAGCGGCTCGACGAGGTCGTCGTGAACTTCCTGAAGTTCACGCGGCCCGAGGAGCTGAAGCTCGAGCCGGTGGATCTGGAGCGGATGATCGCGCACGTGGCGCGCACCGTGGAGCCCGAGGCGAAGGCGCACGGCGTGGCCGTGAAGGTGGACGTGCCCGAGTCGCTGCCGCTGGTCAACGGCGACGCGTCGATGCTGGGCCAGGTGTTCATGAACCTGGCGGTGAACGCCGTGCAGGCGATGCCCGACGGCGGCACGCTGCGCTTCGATGCGCGCGCGGTGGGCCGGCGCGTGCGCGTCGACGTCGTCGACACGGGCCAGGGCATCTCGCCCGAGAACCTGGCGAAGATTTTCGATCTCTATTTCACGACGAAGAAGAAGGGCAGCGGCATCGGCCTGTCGATGGTCTACCGGATCATCCAGCTGCACGACGGCGAGGTCGAGGTGTCGTCGACGCCCGGCGCCGGCACGCAGTTCCGGATTTTCCTGCCGCAGGCCTAGTACAATCGACGGGATGCGCCGGTTGCTGTGTTTCGCGCTGATGACCTTGTCGCTGGCCGGGTGCGCCACTGCGCGCGCCGCCGCTCCGCTGGAGACGGTGCGGCTCGAAGTGCCGCCGGTGCCGCCGCGCGTCATCGTGCCCGACATCGAGGAGGTGGCGCTGTCGCCGGAACCCGGCGACGTCGTGCGGCCTGCGGCCCAGCGCCCGGATGCCCAGGCCAGGCCGCCCGAAAAGCCGGCCGATCCGCCGAAGCCGGTCGAAGAAGCGCCGCGCGTGCGCACGCCGCAGATGGCCAACAACGAGGAGGCCGACCGCGTGGTGCGCGCGATCATGGCCCGCGCGCAGGGCCTGCTGGGCGGGGTCGACTATCGCGCCCTGAGCCCCGCCGCGCGCCAGCAGTACGACATTGCGCGCCGGTTCATCACGCAGGCCGACAACGCGCTGAAGATCCGCAACTACGTCTTCGCCCGCAACCTCGCCGACAA
>DATKDT010000040.1:0-19057 GCA_035512575.1 Vicinamibacterales bacterium
CGAGCAGAGCACGCCGTTGTCGAACGTCTTGCCGGTGATGATGTCGGCGACGGCTTTCGGCACGTTGGCGCTGCGCTCGATGTAGCAGGGCGCGTTGCCGGGGCCGACGCCGTACGCCGGCTTGCCCGAGCTGTACGCCGCGCGCACCAGGCCCATGCCGCCGGTCGCGAGAATGACGGCCGTCTCGCGCGCCTTCATCAGCTCCTGCGTGCCTTCGAGCGACAGCACCGTCATCCAGTTCACGGCGCCTTCGGGCGCGCCGGCGCGGCACGCGGCCTCGCACATGATTTCGGCCACGCGCGTGATCGACTTCGCGGCCGACGGATGCGGGCTGAGCACGATGGGGCAGCGGGCCTTGAGCGCGATCAGGATCTTGTAGATGGCGGTCGAGGTCGGATTGGTCGACGGCACGATGCCCGCCACCACGCCGAACGGCTCGGCGATCTCGATCACCTTGCGATCGTCATGGCGCGCGACGATGCCGACGGTCTTCATCGGCCGGATGAAGTTGTAGATCGTCTCCGAGGAAAAGAGATTCTTCTGAATCTTGTCGGCGACGATGCCGTAGCCGGTTTCGTCGACGGCCATGCGGGCGAACAGGTCCGCCTGCGCGGTGGCGGCCGCGGCGCAGGCGTCGACGATGGCGTCGATGTGGTCCTGGCTGAGCTCGGCGAGCGCGGGCGCGGCGGCCTTCGCGCGGCGCGCAAGCGTGCGCGCCTCCTGCGTCGACAGGAGATCGCGATCCCGGTCGGTCGGAGCGGCAGTCGCCACAGCCGTTGATTACCCTTTATGCGGCTTGCCCGCCGAAGCGCCGCCAGCCGCGGAGGTGGGAGGTGGGCCAGGCAATATCTTTTCGACTTCGGCGTGCGGCCTCGGAATGACGTGCACCGAGATGAGCTCGCCGACGCGCCTGGCGGCGGCCGCGCCGGCGTCGGTGGCGGCCTTCACGGAGCCCACGTCGCCGCGCACCATGACGGTGACGTAGCCGGCGCCGATGTACTCCTTGGCGATGAGCGTGACGTTCGCGGCCTTGACCATGGCATCGGCCGCCTCGATGGCGCCGATGAGGCCGCGGGTTTCGACCAGTCCCAGTGCGTCGGAAGTCATCAGTTGTGTCACCGTGGGAAGCTGAGCTGCAAAGGTCGCAAGCCTAACATATTGCAGGAGATAGGGGAAAGGCGCTAGGATACGTTTTTCCCCCACTCAAGGATCTGCTGCCGATGCGACGCCTGTTTACCTGCGCCCTGCTTGCTGCCGCTGCTGCATGCGGAGGCACCGAAGACGCCACGCCCGTGGCCACGCCGGGCTTCTCTGCTTCGAAAACCCGCCTGCCGCTGGGCAGTCCCGTGGATCTCACGTACACGTTCGACGTCGCGCCCGGCGCGAAGATCGACGGCGATTATCGCGTGTTCGTGCACTTCCTCGACAGCGAAGGGCAGCAGATGTGGACCGACGACCACGACCCGGTCGTCCCGACGTCCCAGTGGCAGCCCGGGCAGAAAGTGCAATACACGCGCACCGTGTTCATGCCCATTTTTCCGTACCAGGGGCCGGCGACGGTCACGGTCGGTCTCTACAACGGCCCGCGCATCGAAGACCGGCTGCCGCTCGCCGCCGAAGGCAAAGGCCGCGAATACCCAGTGGGAACGCTCGAATTGCTGCCGCAGTCCGAGAACGTCTATCTTGCGTTTCGCGACGGCTGGCACTCGCTGGAGATGGCGCCCGAGAATCCGGCACGCGAATGGCAGTGGATGAGGAAGACCGGAACGCTCGCGTTCCGAAACCCAAGACAGGACGTCACGCTCTATCTCGAATCCGACGGCCGCCCCGATCTGTTCGGCAACGCGCCGCAGGTCGTGACGGTGTTCGTCAACGGCGTGCAGGCCCACCAGTTCACGGTGGATTCGAAGGACCCCGTGCTGCGGCGGCTGCCGCTGTCGGCCGCGCAACTGGGGACCGCTGAAACGGTGGAGATCAAGCTCGATGCCGATCGGCCGTTCGTCCCGGCGCAGATTCCCGGCGCCGGCGGCGATCCGCGCGAGTTGAGCATCCGCGTCTATCACGCGTTCGTCGAGCCGCGATGATGCTGAAACTGTTCGCTGCCTCGTGCCTCGTGCTGGCCGCCGGCGCCCTGACGCCGGCCGCGGCGGAGATCGTGTATCTCACGTCGGGCCGCACGGTGAACGTGGCGGGCCACCGATTCGAGGGCGACATGGTGGTGCTCGCCCTCCGCAGCGGCGGCGAGATGGTCATGTCGAGGGCGCTGGTCGCGCGCGTAGCGCCAGACGAAGTGCCGTGGATCGATCCGCGCGCGGCAGCACCTGTCGTCGCGCCGAAGGCCGCTCCGGCGCTCGAGGCGCCGGCGCAGTTCGAGGCGCTCATCACGCAGGCAGCCGAGACGCATGCCGTGGATCCGAATCTGGTGCGCGCGGTGATCAAGGTCGAATCGGCCTGGAAGCCGAAGGCGCGCTCGCACAAGGGCGCGATGGGGCTGATGCAGCTGATGCCCGCCACGGCGCGCGAATACGGCGTGCGGAACGCCTACGACCCGGCCGAGAACATCAACGCCGGCGTGAAGCATCTGCGCAGCCTGCTCAATCGCTTCGACGTGCGCCTGGCCCTCGCCGCCTACAACGCCGGCGCCGGCGCCGTCGAGCGCTACGGCGGCATTCCCCCGTACCGGGAAACCCGCGAGTACGTAAAGAAGGTGCTTTCGCTGGCAGGGCAGTAAAACTCCGAACTTCGAACTCCGAACTCTGATGCAGTACCGCTGCCGCGTGGGCACCGCGACCGGGGAAGTCATGGAAGCGACCTACGTCGCCGACAGCGAGCCGCGTCTGCGCGCCGAGCTCGAAGACAAAGGCCTCTTCCTGCTGAAGGCCGATCGCCTCGACGGTTTCTCCGGCCTGAAACTTCCCGGCCTCGCGCTCGACGCCCGCCGCTCGCGCGGGCGCATCGGCACCAGCGAATTCCTCATCTTCAACCAGGAGCTGGCCACGCTGCTCAAGGCGGGCATGCCGGTCGTGCAGTCGCTCGACATACTGCGGCAGCGCGTGGCGAACCCCGCCTTCAAGGTCGTGCTCGACGATGTGCACGAGCGGGTGAGGAGCGGCAGCGCGCTGTCCGAGGCGTTCGAGGCGCAGGGCCAGTTTCCCGGCGTCTATGTGGCATCGCTGCTCGCGGGCGAGAAGTCGGGCAGCCTCGAGCTCGTCATCCGCCGCTACGTCCAGCACGTGAAGGTGGTCACCGCGGTCAGGAAGAAGACGGTTTCGGCGCTGATCTATCCCGCCATCCTGCTCCTCCTCTCCATCGTCGTCGTCAGCATCATCGTGTTCAAGGTGCTGCCGGAATTCGGGGCGTTCTACACGCAGGCGGGCGGCAGCGCGGAGTTGCCCTTCCTGACGCGCATCGTCGTGGGCTTTTCGGAAGCGGCGGCCGCGAACCTCGCGATCATCGTGGCGGTGGTGGCGGCGGCCGTCATGGCCGTGGTCGTATGGGTGCGCCAGCCCGGCCAGCGGGCCCGCCTCGATCGTCTGATGCTTGGCCTGCCGTTCTTCGGGTTCGTGGCGCGCCGGTTCGCGGTGTCGCAGGTGTCGCGGACGATCGGCACGCTGCTCGGCGGCGGCATTCCGCTGGTGGCGGCCGTCGAGACGTCGGCCAGGTCGATCGGCAACCGCTACGTCGCCGCGGAGCTGGCGGGCGTGGCCCAGCAGGTGCGGGAAGGCGAGTCGCTGGCCGGCGCGCTCGGCCAGCGGAAGGTGTTTCCCGACGTCGCGCTCAAGATGGTGGAGGTGGGCGAGTCGACCGGCGCGCTGCAGGACATGCTGACGAGCGTGGCCGATTTCTATGACGAGGAAAACGAGACGGCGCTGGGCCGGTTCGTCACGGTCATCGAGCCGACGCTGCTCATCATCATGGGCCTGGTGATTGCCGTGCTGCTGCTGTCGCTGTACCTCCCGTTGTTCGAGCTGTCGGCCCTGCAACGATGACGCTGTCCTTCAACGCCGCCGCCGAACAGACCGAAGCGCGCCGCCGCGCCGAGCGCTACCGGCTCGAGTTCGTGGATCTGGAGCAGTTCCAGATCGACCACGAGCTGTTCCGCAGCATCCCCGCGGAGCTGATGCTGCGGTATCACTTCGTGCCGTACCGCCGCGAAGGCACCGCCCTGGTCATCGTCGTCGCCGACCCGAGCGACCTGCCGACGATCGACGAGCTCGCGCTGCAGCTGGCGACGCCCATCAAGGTGCGCGTGGCCACGCCGTCGGCCATCGACCGCATCCTCAAGAAGAGCGAGAGCGGTCAGCGCGTGCTCGAGGAGGCCACCGAGAGCTTCCACATCCAGGTGGTGCGCGAGGACGAGAAGGGCGAGGAGACGCTGTCGGTCGACAAGATCACGAGCGACCACAGCCCCATCATCCGCCTCGTCGACTCCACGATCTTCACCGCGCTGCAGCGCCGCGCCAGCGACATCCACATCGAGACGCAGGACGACGCGGTGCACGTGAAGTACCGTATCGACGGCGTGCTGCAGCCGGCCGTCAATCCCATCGACAAGCGCTTCCACTCGACGATCATCTCGCGCATCAAGGTGATGGCCGAACTCGACATCGCCGAAAAACGCGTGCCGCAGGACGGCCGCTTCAAGGTGCGCATGGGCGGCAAGAACATCGATTTCCGCGTGTCGATCATGCCGAGCGTGCACGGCGAGGACGCGGTCATCCGCATCCTCGACAAGGAGTCGATCAGCGAGCAGTTCCGCGAGCTGCGGCTCGACATCCTGGGCTTCCCCGAGACGGAGCTGCGGCAGTTCCGCAAGTACATCGCGGAGCCGTACGGCATGGTGCTGGTCACCGGCCCCACCGGCAGCGGCAAGACGACGACGCTGTACGCGGCGCTGTCGGAGATCAAGTCGGTCGAGGACAAGATCATCACGATCGAGGATCCGGTCGAGTATCAGCTGAAGGGCATCACGCAGATTCCGATCAACGAGAAGAAGGGCCTGACGTTCGCGCGCGGGCTGCGGTCGATCCTGCGCCACGACCCCGACAAGATCATGGTCGGCGAGATTCGCGACCCCGAGACGGCGCAGATCGCCATCCAGTCGGCGCTGACGGGCCATCTCGTGTTCACCACCGTGCACGCCAACAACGTGCTCGACGTGCTGGGGCGGTTCCTGAACATGGGCGTCGAGCCGTATCAGTTCGTCGCCGCGCTCAACTGCGTGCTGGCGCAGCGGCTGGTGCGGAAGATCTGCGATCGGTGCAAGAAGCCGTCCGACGTCTCACGCGCGCTGCTCGAGGAGTCGGGGCTCGATCCGGAGGTGTACGGCTCGCGCGTCTTCCACGAGGGCACCGGCTGCATCGAGTGCGGCGGCACCGGCTTCAAGGGGCGCACGGCCATCTGCGAGCTGCTCGACCTGAGCGACCGCGTGCGCGAGATGATCCTCGAGCGGCGGCCGACCTCGGAAATCAAGCGCGCCGCGCGCGACGAGGGCATGCGGTTCCTGCGCGAGTCGGCCGTCGAGCGCGTGATGTCGGGCATCACCACACTGCGGGAGATCAACAAGGTGACATTCGTCGAATGACGGGCACACAGGGCAGAGGGCAAAGGACCGAGTCGCGCTCCTGGCTCTCGAGCCACGCGCCGCTGGCGGCTGTCGAGATCGCGAGCCATCGCGTCACCGCCGTCGGTCTTGCCAGAGGCGCGGTCGGCCCGGTGGTGCAGGGCTGGGCCTCCGAAGCGCTGTCCGAGGGCGCCGTCGTCCCCTCGCTGACGTCGCTCAACATCTCCGACATCGCCGCGGTGGGCGAAGCGCTGCGGCGCGCGCTGTCGCGCGCGGGCATCAAGGGGAAGCGCGCCGGCCTCGTGATTCCCGATCTGGCGGCGAAGGTGTCGCTCGTGCCGTTCGAGACGGTGCCCGAGCGGCAGGAGGACCTGACGGAGCTCATCACGTGGCAGGTGCGGAAGGCGGCGCCGTTCCGCATCGAGGACGCGCAGATGGCCTTCGTGCCCGGCGCCGCGCACGGGCCGAAGGGGCGCACGTTCGTGGTCACCGTGGCGCGCAAGGACGTCGTGCGGCAGTACGAGGACGTGTGCGCCGCGGCCGGCGCGCAGGCCGGCGTCGTCGACCTGGCGAGCTTCAACGTGATCAATGCGGTGCTGGCCGGGCGGACGGCCGATGCCGGGCCGGCAGGCGACTGGCTGCTCGTCAACACCACGCGCGAATCGCAGACGCTGGCCATCATGCGGGGCGACACGCTGCTGTTCTTCCGCAACCGGCCGATAGACGGCGATGAGACGCTGCCCGATCTGGTGCACCAGACCGCCATGTACTACGAGGACCGGCTGCAGGGCGCGGGGTTCGAGCGCGTGATGCTCGCGGGCGGCGCCGCCTGGAGCGGCGAGAGCGTGCGGCGCGGCCTGTCCGAGCGGCTGAAGGCCCCGGTGTCGTCCATCGAGCTCCGGCAGGTGGCCGCGTTCACGGGCGCCGAGTTCGACGACCTGCAGCCGGCCGCCGCCGATGCGCTGCTCGCGCCGCTCGGCCTGCTGCTCAGAGAGAGAGGGAGCGCGGGCCTTTAGGCCTGCGGACCGCATGCTTCGATCCAACCTCTCCACCCGCCCCTTCTACAACGAGCGCCGCGTCCACCTCGCCGTCGCGCTCGTCGCGCTGATTGTCGTCGCCTTCACGGCGTGGAACGCCGCGCGGCTGGTCGCGCTGTCGACGCGCCGTACCGAGCTCCGCACGCAGATTCAGACCGACGAGCAGGTGGCCGCCGACCTCCGCGGCCGGGCCGACGCGCTCGAGACGAGCGTCGACACCGTGGAGCTGGCATCGGTTGTCGAATCCGCGCGCGAAGCGAACGCCATCATCGACCGCCGCACCTTTTCGTGGACGACCTTCTTCAACCGCCTCGAGGACACGCTGCCGCCGGGCGTGATGCTGGTGTCGGTGTCGCCCGGCGTGGAAAACGGCCAGGTGGTGGTGACGATGGTCGTCATCGCGCGGCGCGCGGAGGACGTCGACGACTTCATGGTGAAGCTCGAGGCGTCGGGCGCCTTCAGCGACGTGCTGAACGTCACCGACACGGTCGGCGACGATGGGCTGCATCGCGTGGCGCTGCGGGGGAGGTACCAGTGATCGCCTTCGAGCGGATCTTCCGCGAGAAGCGGTCGCTGATGCTGCCGCTGCTGATTGCGCTCGCGATCAATGTCGGGCTGCTGGTGTTGGCCGTGCTGCCGCTGACGCAGAGCGTGGCGTCGGAAGAGACGCGCGCCGTCGCCGCGGCCGCCGAGCGGGCGCGGGCCGAGCAGACGTTCGCCCGGGCCGAGGCCATCGTCAACGGCAAGGTGCGGGCCGACCGGGAGCTGGCGCGCTTCTACGGGCAGGTGCTGCCGCCCAATCAGAGCGGCGCGCGCAGCATCGCGTATCTCAATTTGCAGCAGCTGGCGCGCGCGGCCGGCCTGTCGTTCACCGGCCAGAGCACGACGGTGCGCGAGCCGCGGGAGGCCGCCGGCCTCACGAAATACGCCACGGAGCTGACGCTCGCGGGTCCTTACCGCGGCATCCGGCAGTTCATTCACGCCGTCGAGTCGCAGCCGGCGTTTCTGGTGATTGAAAGCCTCGAGCTGGCCACGGCGCCCGGGCAGAACGAGCCGCTGCAGGTCACCGTGCGGCTGGCCACGTATTACCGGAGCGGCGATGGCAGCTAGCCGCGTGACGCCCCGCACGCTGGTGCTGGCCGCGGCCGCCGTGGCCGCCCTGGTGGTGCTGGTGGCTATTTGGCCGCGAGGAACGGCCGATACAACGAGGAGCAGCCCGCAGGCCCCCCCTCGCGATGCGCGGGCGGGGCAGGTCGATCCTGCCGTCCCGCCGGCCCTGGGCCTGGAGGAGATGGAGGCGGAGCGGTCCGTGCCCGCCAATCGGCGAGATTTGTTCAGGTTTGGGGCCGCTACGCCCGAACCGGCGGAGGGCGCGGGTCCAGGAGGGCAAACGCCCCAAGGCCAGCCCGGAGGCGGCCGCACTGGCGCGGCGCCGCCGCAGCCGGACCTGCCGGTCCTGCCGCCGCCGCCCCCTCCGATCCCGCTGCGGTTCGTGGGACTGGCCGAGACGGCCAAGGGCAAGGTGGCGTCGCTGTCGGACGGCAAGTTCGTCTACAACGCCCGCGAGGGCGACGTGATCGAAGGCCGCTGGCGCATCGTGAAGATCGGGACCGAGTCGCTGGTGATCGAGCGGGTTGATGGAACGGGCCGGCAGACGCTCAGAGGTCCCGGCGGAAATTGATGAGTTATAGAGGCCGAGGGTTCGTCGTTTTCGCGCTCGTGGCCGTCACGCTGGCGGGCTGCGCGAGCGGCCGCTCGTACCGGCGCGGGCAGGATGCCGCGCGCCTGGGCGACTGGGGCACCGCCGTGGCGTACTACCGCCAGGCGCTGATGGACGATCCGGACCGCCTCGACGTCCGCGTGGCGCTCGAGCGCGCCACGCAGTCCGCCTCGCTCGAGCATCTGAGCCGCGCGCGCCGCTTCGAATCGGAAGGCCAGTTCGCCGCGGCGGCCTCGGAATATCGCCGCGTGCTCGACCTCGACGCCACCAACCAGCTGGCTGCCGCCAAGGCGGCCGAGATGGACAAGCGGCTGCGCGAGCAGATCGACGCGTCACGCCCGCGGCCGGAGATTGATCAGCTGCGCGAGCAGATCCGCAAAGAGCAGGAGGCCGCGCTCATTCCTCTCGCCGTGCAGCTGCCCGCCTTCCGGTTCAACGGCACGCTGCACGAGCTGCTCGAGTTGATTGCCGGCGCCTCGAGCGTCAACATCCTGATCGATCCCACGCTGGCGGGCGATTCCACCACGCTCAACAGGGCCGTGGAGCTCAACCTCCAGGAAACGACGGTCGAAGGCGTGCTGCGCCACCTGTCGCTGCTCTACAAGCTGTTCTACCGCACGCTCGACCAGCGCACGATTCTCGTCGCGAAAGACGACGTGCAGGCGCGTCAGCAGTACGAGGAACAGGAAATCCAGACCTTCTATCTGTCGCATTCGAAGGTCACGGAGGTGGGCAACATCCTGAATGCCATGCTGGCGGGGCAGGGGGCGAGCCCGGGCGGGTCGCGGCCGACGTTCGTCGCGCACGAAGGCAACAACACGATCACCGTGCGCGCCACGCCCGGCGTGATGCGCGTGGTCGAGCGCATCGTCCGCACCAACGATCGCCCGAAGGCCGAGGTGGTGATCGAGGTGTCGATCCTCGAAGTGGACCGCGCCCGCGCGAAGCAGCACGGCCTCGACCTCAGTCAGTACGCCGTCGGCGTGACGCTGTCGCCGGAGCTGGCGCCGCCGAACACCGCCAGCACGCCCGACGCGTTTCCTACGCAGCCGCCGCCGTTCAACGCCAACACGATCAGCCGCGGCATCTCGACCAATGATCTTTATCTCACGGTGCCGAGCGCGCTGATCCGGTTCCTCGAGGGCGACACCAACACGCGCTTGATTGCGAAGCCGAACCTGCGCGGGCAGGAGGGCAAGACGCTGACGTTGAATCTCGGCGACGAGATTCCGATTCCCACGACCACGTTCGGCTCGGCGGCGGGCGGCGGCCTCGCGACGATTCCGATCTCGCAGTTCACGTATCGCCCGGTCGGCGTCAACATGACGATTCTGCCGAAGGTGACCTACGAGGGCGAAATCGTCCTGGAGCTCACGGTCGAGAGCTCGGGCCGCGGCCCCGGCGAGAACGTCGCCGGGCAGCAGCTGCCCAGCTTCACGTCGCGCAAGGTGCAGACGACGATGCGGCTGCGCGATGGGGAGTCGAACATGATCGCCGGCCTGCTGCGCGAGGACGAGCGGCGGTCGATGCGCGGGTTCCCGGGCATCCTGCGCGTGCCCGTGCTGCGCGATCTGTTCAGCGCCAACGACCACCGCATCGAGACCTCCGACATCGTCATGCTGCTCACGCCGCGCGTGGTGCGCACGCACGAGATCACGGCGGACGACCTGCGGCCGATCAACGTCGGCACGTCGCAGAACACGGGGATGGGCGGCCAGGGGCCGGTGTTCGGCGGCCTGACGTCGACGGGACAGGCGGCGGCGCCGATGACCCGCACGATTCCGGGTGCCCCGGCGGGAGGCGTGCCCACGCAGCCGGCCGCGGCCGCGCCGGGCGCGCCTGCCGGCCCGCCCGTGCCGCCGCCGAATGCGGTCGATCGTCCCGTGGCCGATCTGCCTCCAACGCCGCCACCCGCGGGTGCCACGCCCCCGCCGCCGGCGGTGCCGCCCGAGCCGGCGGGCATGGCCGCGCAGGTCATCGTGGCCGCGGCGGCGATGGTGCCGGGCACGCCGACGAGCGTCCCCGTGCGCATCGAGAACGCGTCGCGCGTGACGCAGCTCACGATTTCGGTGGCCTACGACCCGGCGCTGCTGCGTGCCCGCAATGTGTCGCAGGGCGGCTTCATGGCGCAGGGCGGGCAGCCCGTGACGTTCCTGCCGGTGATCGACGAGGCCGCCGGCCGGGTCGACATCGTGATTTCGCGGCCCGGCGACACGACCGGCGCGTCCGGCTCGGGTCTCCTGGCGAGCATTCAGTTCGATCCGATCGCCACTGGTGCCGGCACGCTGGCGGTGTCGGGCGCCGGCACGTCTCCGGAAGGGCAGACGCTGCCGCTGCAGTTCGTGCCCGTGCAGTTCAGAATCAGGTGAAGATTTTCCGCACCGCCTGGGGCTATACCTTCGTCGAGCTGCTCATCGTCGTCATGCTGCTGTCGATTCTGGCGGCGGCGGCGATGCCGCTCGTGCGCGTGACGGCGCGCCGGCAGAAGGAAGCGGAGCTGCGGCATGCGCTGCGCGAGGTGCGGACGGCCATCGATCGCTACAAGGACGCGTCGGATCGCGGGATGATCGGCGGCCCGAACCAGCGGCTGGGCAGCGAGGGCTATCCGCCCGACCTGAAAACGCTGGTCGAGGGCGTGGCGGTGACCGGCGACGCGAGCGGCCGCAGGCTGAAGTTCCTGCGCCGCGTGCCGCTCGACCCGATCATGAGATCGACGGACTGGGGACTGCGGTCGTACCAGGACTCGCCCGACTCGATGTCCTGGGGCGGGCAGGACGTCTACGACATCTACAGCAAGGCGTCGGGCCGCGGCCTGGATGGGATACCGTACCGGCAATGGTGATCACGATGCGGCGGGCCGGCAACCGAGCGGGCTTCACCCTGATCGAGCTGATGATCGTGATCGTGCTGGTCATGATCCTGGCGGGCATCGCGATGGTGCAGTACCGGAACTCGGTGCTCCACGGGAAGGAAGTCGTGCTGCAGACGAACCTGCTGCGCATGCGCGACGCGATCGATCAGTACTACGCCGACAAGGGCCGCTATCCGGCCTCGATCGACGCGCTCGTGTCCGAGCGCTACCTGCGCGACGTGCCGCTCGATCCACTGACCGGCCGCAGCGATACGTGGGTGACCGAGGCCGCCGATCCCGATCCGTCGAACCAGTCGGGCGGGCCCGGCATCTACAACATCCGCAGCGGCGCCGACGGCACGGCCATCAACGGCACGCGCTATTCGACCTGGTAGCCCGGCCGCTGATCCTGCAGCGGCCTGAGCCTGGCTACGGATTGACGCCGACGACCGTGCTGTTCGAGCGCGCGTCGCCGATGACGGGGACGACGGTGACGGTGACGGTTCGATTGACTGGCGTGCCCGTCGTCGTGAACACGTACGAGGTCGTCGGGCCGTCGGTCCGGCGCACCGGACTGCCGTCACCGAAGTCCCACAGATAGTGCTCGACGTTCACCGTGTTCGGCGTCACCGACGCCGTGAACGACACCGAGGAGCCCGACGTCGTCGTCTGCGGCGTCGCAGTAATACCCACCTGATACGTCCCGACCGAGACCGGCGACGACACGGGCGGCTCCGTCGTGCCGTCCGTCATCGTCGCGGTGGCCGTGACGGTGTAGCTGCCCGAGCGGCCATAGGTGTGTGACACCGGCTGCAGGCCGCTGATGGCGCCGAGGTCGCGCGTGGTGCCGTCGCCGAAATTCACGCGCACGTTCTGCACCGCGGCGCCGCTGGCGACGCCCACCGTGAACTGCGCCGGTGCGCTGGCTGTAATCGTGGCCGGCGGTGTGAGGGTGAGGCCCGAGCGGGCCGCGAGCGTGACCGTCACCGTGCCGCTCTTGCTGCCGGCCGTTGCCGTGACGATCGCTTCACTCGTCGTCGTGAGCGTTACCGTTGCGATGCCGGCCGAATTGGTGACCGCGCTGTTGGCGCTGAGCGTCCCGCGCGTCGTCGAGAACTGCACCGCGATGCCGGACAGGGGGTTGCCGCTGGCATCCTCCACGGTGGCCGACACGGTGGTCGTGCCGCCGGTGGAGCCGACCGACCCGGCCGACACGTGAATGCGCTCGGCGGCCGCCGCGCCGACGTTCAGCGTCATCTCGGTGCGCGCGCCGCCCGAGTAGGCCAGAATCGTCGCCGCGCCCGAACGGCCGTCGCCGATGAAGCGCACGGTGACCTTGCCATTCTGGGTGCGCGCCTCGGCTGGCTCGATGCGGCCGATTGTGGTCGTGAAGCTGACGAGGGTGCCGTTGTGCACGGGCGTGCCCGACGCGGGCGTCGTGCTCGAGCCTGTGCCCGTGCCCGTCGATGTCGTGCCCTGCTCGAGGAGCACCGCGATGATGTCGACCGAACCGGTCGCGGACACCGAGCTGGACGTCGCATTGAGGAAGATGACGGTGCCGCCGGGCGCCAGCAGCGGCGCCTTGTCGCACGCCGACACGGCAACGGCCGCCGCGAGAAACAGCGCACAAAGCGGGCGCAGGCGGCGAGGAACCGCGCGGCAAACCTGTAGTACCATATGGAACGCTAAATATCTTACTTCCATGTACTTAGAGGGTCAAGCCACACGTTCGAGCGCGGCTGTTAGCCAGGCCGGTTTTGCCATGGCAGCGCTGCTGGTGGCCATCGCCATCCTCTCGGTCATGATGCTTGTCGCCCTGCCGACCTGGCGCCACCAGGCCCAGCGCGAAAAAGAGGCCGAGCTCATCTTCCGCGGCGAGCAGTATGCCCGGGCTATCGGCCTCTACCAGCGAAAGCTCGCGGGCGCGCTGCCGCCCAGCATCGACATCCTGGTCGAGCAGAAATTCCTGCGCAGGAAATACAAGGATCCCATTACCGGCGACGACTTCGAGCCCGTGTTCGCGAACTCGGAGGCGGGCATGCAGGCGATGCAGCAGGCCGGTCCGCGCATTTCGGGGGATTCGGTGCGCATGCAGTCGTCGGTCGGGCCCGACGGGCAGCGGACGGTGACGGCGACATTCCAGGGCAATGTCACGGCGACGTTCCCGGACGGGTCACGGGGATCGGCGCGCGGCCCGGGCACGATGACGTTCCGGTCGCCGATGGGCGGCGCCCAGCCGCAGGGGAGTCCGTCAGGACTTGCCGGCGCGGCCGGCGGCATCGTTGGAGTCGTGTCGAAGTCGACCGCCCAGTCGATCCGCCTCTACAACGGCCGCGACCGCCACGACCAGTGGATCTTCATGTACATGGCCGCCTCGCCGCAGGCGGGGCAGGGCGTTGCGCCGGTGCAGCCCGGACAAACCGTCGCGCCGGGCCAGCGCCCACCCGGCCCGCCGCCGCCCGCCGGCCGCGGCCGCGGCTTCTAATCACTCAGTAATGCGTCGTGGAACGCGCGCCGCGCGTTCTGGATCCTGACCCGGTTCTGATCGCGCGCCGGATGCACGCGGTTTGAGAGCAGCACGAAATACATGTCGCGGGCGGGGTCGATCCAGAGCGACGTGCCGGTAAAACCGGTGTGGCCGATCGCCTGCGGCGCCATCCGCGTGCCGCAGGACGAGGTCAGCATCATCGTGTCCCAGCCGACCGCGCGCGAGCTTCCCGGAACGCTCGACCGGCGCGCGAACGTCCGCATCAGGTCGGGAGTGCCGAGCGCCGTCTCGCCGCGAAACGTCCTCAGCACGAGGCGTCCGAACGCGCCGGCATCCGCTGCCGTCCCGAACAGGCCCGCATGCGGCGCCGCGCCGCCAAGGGCGAACGCGTTCTCGTCGTGCACTTCACCCACCGTGAGCCGGCCGCGCCATGCATCGAACTCCGTGGGCGCGATGTCGCGCCCGGCGTCGACGCCGTACTGCAGCGACGCCGGCAGCCGCGCATCGTCGTGAAACGTCCGGTACAGGGCGTCGAGCGTCTCGCCGCCGGCCGACTCGAGCACATGGCCGAGCACGATGAACCCGAGGTCGCTGTAGATCGTGCCCTGGCGCGGCGGATAGTCGGGCGGGAGCGCCGCGATGGCGCGCCGGAATTCGTCGCGGCCCTTGTTCGTCCTGAAGAGAGGCAGGAAGCCCGGGAGGCCCGCCGAGTGTTCCAGCAGGTCGCGCACACGCACGTCCGCGTACACGCCCTCGCGCCATTCCGGCATCCATTCGCTGACGCGGGCCTCGAGCGACAAGCCGCCGCGCCCCACGAGCCGCATCGCGATGCTGGTGGTCGCCATGACTTTCGTCAGCGACGCCAGGTCGTAAATGGTGCCGTCATGCACGCGCGGGGAGCCCGGCTCGTAGGTGAGATGGCCGGTGACGCACGACCACTGCGATTCCGCGCTCGTGCCGGCCTCGGCCGCCGCGCCCGGAAACACGCGCTGAATGACCGCGTCCTCGAGAACGTCCTTTGCCGCATCGCCGTTCAGTGTCATGCCCGCCGCGTATCGAGGCGCGCCGCCGCGTGCGCGACAGCCGCGGTCACGGCCGCGCCCGAGAAGGCGTACCAGGTGAAGCCCGTGGCAGCCGTCCACCAGATGACGATCAGCGCCGCGAACCCCGCGGTCATGCCGATCAGCATGTGCGTGGCGCCCACGCGCCGGCTCAGCACGCCGACGAGGAACGCGCCCAGCACGGGGCCCGCCGCGAGCGACAGCACCGCGAGGCCGCTGTCGAGCACCGATCGGATCCACTGCGCCCCCAGCGCCACGCCAATCTGCGCCACGCCCCAGAAGATCGTCGCCGCGCGCGACACGCGCATCAGCCTTGCCTCACTCGCCTCCGGGTTCACGTACTTCGCGTAGAAATCGTTCACGGTCGTGGCGGCCATCGAATTGATCGACGGCGACAGCGCCGCGGCGACGATGGCCGCCACGATGAAGCCGGCCGCGCCGTGCGTGAGCGACGTCACTACGAATGTCGGCAGCACGGCATCGTTGGTCGCCAGCGCCGTCGTCAGGGGGTTGAGCTCGTAGTAGCGCCACAGCATCACGCCGATGGCGAGAAACAGCATGAACTGCGCGAAGACAATGAAGCCGCTGAGGATGAGGCCGGTCTGCGCGGCGCGCGCCGTGCGCGCCGCCAGCAGCCGCTGCACCAGGAACTGATCGGTGCCGTGCGTGGCCAGCGTGAGCGCGACGCCGCCGAGGACGCCCGCCCACAGCGTGTACGTGGTCTTCGGATCGAAGCTGAAATCGAACACCTGGAACTTGCCGGCCGCCTGGCCCGCCTGCCAGACGTCGCCCCATCCGCCCGGAATCATGTCCAGCAGCGCGACGAAGACCACGAGCGCGCCGGCGATGTATACGAACATCTGCACGACATCGGTCCAGATGACGGCGGCCACGCCGCCGCGCGTCGTGTAGATGATCATCGCGACGCCGATCACGATGATCGACCACGGCACGGGCACCTGCGTGACGATGGAGATGACCAGCGCCGTGGCGAACAGGCGCACGCCGTCGGCCAGCGTGCGGGTAATGAGGAAGATGCCGGCGGCGAGGTCCTTGACGCGCGGCCCGAAGCGCCGCTGCAGCAGCTCGTAGGACGTGAACAGCTCGCCGCGGAAGTACGCCGGAATGAAGAGGATGCTGACCAGGACGCGGCCGATGACGTAGCCGACCGCCAGCTGCAGGAACGTCATGTTGCCGGCGTAGGCGGCCGCCGGGATGCCGATGAACGTCAGCGTGCTGGTCTCGGTCGCGACAATCGTGAAGCAGATGCCCCACCAGGGCACGCTGCGATCGGTCAGGAAATAGTCGCGCGTCGTCTTCTGGAAGCGCGCGAACCACGAGCCGAACGCCGTGATGGCGGCCAGGTAGAGGAGGATGACGGCGTAGTCGACGAAGCCGAGTGTCATCAGGGCCTGCCCGCGAAAGCCGCGCGGGCGACGTCGGTCAGATAGCGGCTGCCGCCCCGGCCGGACGAGACGCTGTCGTACGAGAAGAGCAGGACGCCGGCCGATCCGGCGCGGCGCGCCTCGTGGATGCGCGACGCCGTTTCCGCCGCGGTGAGCCGGTAGGCGCCGATGCCCGTCCACACCGGCACGGCGCCCGCGGCGCCGTGCACGGCGTCGACCTGCGCGGAAAACGCCGGCCGGTCCTCGGCGTACGCCATCGGGCAGAGCGCGTCGACGAGCCCGCGCTCGGCCCAATCGGGCCAGTCCTGCAGCTTGAGGCGAACGGCCGCGGCCGGATCCGGCAGCACGGCGGCGGAGATGGCGATGCCGGGCCGTGCCTGCCGCGCGGCGTCCGCCATGCCCGCGACGAGCGCCGTCACGCGCGCGCGGCGAAACGCGTCCCAGCGCTGCGGATAGCGATCGGCGAACAGCGTGGGCGCGGTTTTCGCGCGCGCGTCCAGCGACGCGAGCTCGGCGGCGTCGAGGTCGCGCGCCACGTCGGCGCGGAACTCGGCGAGTGCCGCGCCGCTGTAGTCGAACGCGTCGTTCGGATACCGCACGTAGTCGAGGTGCAGGCCGTCGAGCTCATAGCGGCGCGCCAGGTCGCGCGCGAGCGCCATCGCATGGACGCGCGCGTCGCGCGGCACGGGCGACACGTACAGGCCCTCGACGGCCGCGATGTTGGCGCGCGTCCATTGCGCGAGCGCGGCGACGTACCCCGCGCCGCGGGGCCGCGTGCGCGCGGCGTACGCCGACAGCTCGCGCGGCACCATCAGCCACTCCGGATGGCGGCGGATGAGATGCGATGGCGCGGTGGGCAGGCCCGTGGCGTCCGACACCAGCCCGACATTGACCCACGCGTGCACCGCGATGCCGCGTCCGCGCGCCGCCCGGATCACCGACGCGAGCGGGTCGAACGAGGCGGGCTGCTTCGCGAGCAGCGGGGCCCGCGGCTCTAGCGTCGACGCGTAGTAGGCGTCGCCGCGCCCGCGCACCTGCACGAACAGCGCGTTGATCCCGGCCTCGGAGGCGGAACTTACCAGCTGATCGATGGAGGCCGGCGACGCGAGGGTGGTGCGCAGCACCCACATGCCCCGGACTTCATCCGAGGCGCGCGGCACAGCCGTCGCGAACAGCACCGCGGCAAGGGCAGGCAGGAGGAGGAGCGTCACCCGGAACGAAGAAGTGTGAAACGTCAACGAGGCTTCATTGTAAAGCCTTACCATGGAGCGATGTTCGTTCTCGGCATCGACGCCGGCGGCACCAAGACGGTGTGCCAGCTGGCGGATGAGCACGGCCGCATCGTCGGCGAATCCCGCGGCCCCGGCGCCAACCTGCAGGCGGCCGGGGAGCTGGCGGTCGAAAAGACCCTTCACCACCTGATGGACGAGGCGATGGCCGCGCATCCCGGGGCGCGCCTGGGCGCCATCTGCGTCGGCATGGCCGGCGTCGATCGGCCGGGAGACGCGGAAGTCGTGCGGGGCATCATGCGGCGCATCGGCCAGAGCGCGCAGGTGCTCATCGTCAACGACGCGCTCGTCGCGCTCGAAGCCGGCGCTCCCGGCGCCGCGGGCGTCGCCATCATCGCGGGCACCGGCTCGATCTGCTACGGCCGCAACCGCGAGGGCCAGGCCGCGCGCGCAGGCGGCTGGGGGTACGTGCTGGGCGACGAGGGCAGCGGGTACTGGATCGGCCGCCACGCGCTGCGCGCCGTCGTCCGCGAGGCGGATCGACGCGGCCCGAAGACGTCGCTCACGCCGAGGGCGTTGACGCACTTCGGCGTCGACCGGCCTCAGGACCTGATCCACGAAATCTATTACGGCGGGATGCGGCCGGGGGCGATTGCCGCGCTGGCATCACAGGTGCAGGAAGCGTTCGCCGAAGGCGACGCGGTGGCCGCCGGCATTCTCGAGGTTGGCGTGCGCGAGCTGGTGTCGTCGGCCGCGTCGGTGGTGTCGCGGCTGCACCTCGAAGAGGAGGACTTCACGTTCGTGTTGTCAGGAGGGATCCTCCGCGCCGTGCCGTGGATGCGTGAGCAGCTCACGGCCAGGCTGTCGCGCGTCTCGCGCGACGCCCCCATCCGGCACCTCGCGGTCGAGCCGGCCGAAGGCGCCGTGAAGCTGGCGCTGTCGCTGATGGCGGGGACGGTTCGCGTGCCGGTGTACGTCGATCCCGCGGCGCCATGAAGGTTCGTGTCTTCGCCGGCGCCGACGATGTGGCTGACGCGGCGGTGCGGGAAGTGGCCGCGGCCATCCGGCTCAACCCGTCGCTGGTGCTCGGCCTGCCGACCGGACGCACGCCGCTGCGTCTCTACGACCGCCTCGTGGCCTGGGAACATGCCGGCCGCGTGAGCTTCTCGCGCGTCACGACGTTCAATCTCGACGAGTTCGTGGGCATCAACGGCCGCGACGCCGGCAGCTATCGCGCGTACATGGAGCGCCACCTGTTCGGGCGCCTGCGCCGGCGGCCGTTCAGGGTGAACTTCCTCGATGGAGGCGCGGCCGACCTCGACGCCGAGCTGCTGCGCTACGACCGGGCGCTGCAGCGGGCCGGCGGCATCGAGCTGCAGATTCTGGGTCTCGGCGCCAACGGCCACGTCGGCTTCAACGAGCCCGGGCCCGCGCTCGACACGCGCTCGCACCGCGTGCGCCTGCACACCAAGACGCGCGAAGCGAACGCCGATCTGTTCGACGGCGACGCGCGGCGGGTGCCGCGCGAAGCGCTGACGGTGGGGATGAGCGCGATCATGTGCGCGCGGCGCGCGCTGATGCTGGCGACGGGCCGCGACAAGGCGCCGGCGGTGGCGGCGATGGTCAACGGGCAGCTGACGACGCATCTGCCCGCGTCGTTCCTGCAGCTGCACCGCGACGCGGCGGCGCTGGTCGATCGCGC
>DATKDT010000041.1:0-5476 GCA_035512575.1 Vicinamibacterales bacterium
ATGCTGCTGTCGGGTTCGGCCGGGTCGAACCCGTTCGTCGGCAAGCGGCTCTACGTCGATCCGAATTCCGCGGCCAAGCGGCAGGCGGAGACGTGGAGGCGGTCGAGGCCTGTCGACGCGGCGCTCATCGAGCGCATCGCGAACCAGCCGGTGGCGCGGTGGCTCGGCGGCTGGGTGTCCGACATCCGCCGCGAAGTGAACCAGGCGGTGGCGACCATCACCGGATCGGGATCGCTTCCGGTGTTCGTCGCCTACAACATTCCCTATCGCGACTGCGGCAGCTATTCAGCGGGTGGATCCGCGACGGCAGCGGCCTACCGCAAATGGATTCGCGATTTCGCGGCGGGCGTGGGCGGGCGCAACGCGATCGTGATCCTGGAGCCTGACGCCCTGCCGGGCATGGACTGTCTCGCCGCGGCCGGACGCAACGAGCGCGTGGCGCTGCTCGGCGAGGCCGTGCGGACGCTGCGCGCCGCGCGCGCGGCGGTGTACATCGACGCGGGCCACGTCAACTGGCACTCGCCCGAGGAGATGGCCCGCCGCCTGCGCCTCGCCGGCATCGCCGAGGCCAACGGCTTCTCGCTGAACGTGTCGAACTTCGCGCCGACCCGCGAGAACGTCGCCTACGGTGAGAAGGTCTCGCGGCTGGTGGGCGGCAAGCATTTCATCATCGACACCAGCCGCAACGGGCTGCCGATCAACTCGAAGGAATGGTGCAACCCGCGCGGGCGCGCGCTGGGCGTCTCGCCGACGACCAACACGGGCCATCCGCTCGTGGACGCCTTCCTCTGGGTGAAGGCGCCCGGCGAGTCGGACGGCACGTGCGGCGGCGGCCCGCAGGCGGGCAGCTGGTGGAGCACCTACGCGCTCGAGCTCAGTCGCATGGCCTCGACGCTGAGCGGACGGACGCAGTAGCGGCTACTGTTTCTTCTCGGGGAACAGCGACACCTTCACGACGTTCGCCGGATTCAGGTACCGCTTCGCCGCGTCCTGAATCGTTTTCGCCGTCAGCGCCTTGTACGATTCCTCGATCGAGAACAGCGTCGCCGGGTCATCGCCGGACTGATACCGAAACGAGAGCTGGTCGCGCAGATACGCGTTGCTCTTCATGTTCGTCTCGAGGTCGCGCAACAGCTTCGCCTTGACGTCGTTGAGCTGCTTGTCGTTCGGCCCTTCCATCTTCAGCAGATCGATTTCCTCGAACGCCGCCTTGACGAGGCCGTCGACGCGCTCCGGCGCCGATCCGAAGCTGATGTTCACCGAATACGCCGGCACCGGAATCTCCGCGTAGCCGGCGCTGGCGTTCACGCCGTACGTGCCGCCCAGATCCTCACGCAGCCGCTCGTGCAGCCGCGTGCCCAGCACGTCGGCCATCGCGCGGATGGCGACGCGCTCCGCCGCCGTGTACTCGAAGGGACCCGTGAAGATGAGCGCCGTCCGGCTCTGCGGCTCGATCCCCTTCTCGACGCGCCGTTCGATCGTGCCCGTCGCGTACCGGACGCCCGTGTCCTTCCACGTTTCGGTGCGGCCCGTTGACGGCAGGCCGCCCAGGTACCGCTCGACCAGCGGCTTGATCGCGGCCTCGTCGAAGCTGCCGACGAAGACGAACGTGAAGTCGCCGGCGTCGGCGAAGCGGTCCTTGTAGAACGCCGCGGCCTTCTCGAGCTTCACGGCCTCCACCGCCTCGATCGACGGCGTCTGCCGGCGCGGGTGGTTCCCGTACAGCGCGCCGATGAGCGCCTCGCTGTAGAGGAACGCCGGGTTGTTGCGCTGGTTCTGCAGCATGGATCGCTGCTGGCTCTGCATGGCCTCGAACGCCTCGGCGTCGATGCGGGGCTGCGTGAAGCGCAGGTAGATCAACTGGAACAGCGTCTCGAGATCCTTCTTCGACGACGAGCCGATGAGGCCCTCCTCGTGATCGGAGATGAAGGCCGACGCCGACGCCGTCTTGCCGGTCATCTTCTTGCGCAGGTCCACCGCGCTGAACCGTCCGAGCCCGCCCGCGCCGACGACCGACGTCGCGGCGTTGGCCGAGTGATAGTCCGCGTCGCTCGCGAGCGACGAGCCGCCGAAGCTCGTGGCGCGAAACACGATTTCATCCTCGCGGAACGTCGTCGGCTTGAGCACGACCTTCACGCCGTTCGACAGCCGCCACTCGGTGATGCCGAAAGCGTCCTTTGTGTCCGTCGCGACAATGGCGCCTGGCGCCGGCGGCGCCTCGAGCAGCGGCGCCTCGTCCACCGTGTCGACGTACGCCGTGACGTGGCCGCCGGCCGCGGCGATGAGCGACGCGACCATTTTCTCGTCAGGTACAGCGAACCCTTCCTTCTCGGGGGCGCTGATGGTCACGACGCGATTGCGATCGGGCATCCAGTCCTTCGCGAGTGCGTTGACTTCCTCGAGCGTGATCTCGGGCAGGAAGCGGCGGTGCAGCGCGGCCTCGTATTCGATGCCGGGCACCGTCTCGCCCTGCGTGACGTGGCGCACGAGCTCGCCCGCGATCGATCCGGCGGGCGTGTTTTCCTTTTCGGTCAGCGCGCGCTCGATGCCCGTGAGCATGTTCTGCTTCATGCGATCGAGCTCACCCTCGGTGAAGCCGAACCGCGCGACGCGCTCGGTTTCGGTGAAGAGTACGTCGATCGTCTTCGCGATCGCGTCTCCCTTGACGGCCGCGCCGAGCGACGTCATCTCCTTCGTGTTGACGAACAGGCCGCGTCCGCTTCCGGCGCCGATGAACGGCGCATCGGGCTTCTGCGCGAGCTCCGCGAAGCGGATGCTCAGCATCGACCCGAACAGGCTGTCGACCATGCGCTGGCGGTACGAGCCCACGGTGGTCGTGTCGCGGAGGTCGAACTTCGAGAGGATCGACACGCTGGCCGAGGGCGCCTCCGGATCGGTGGCAATCGCGTAGAGCGTGCCCGGATGATCCGGCACGGGATAGCTCGGACGCGGCTTCGGCGCCGCGGCCGCCGGAATCCCTTCGAAGTGCGCCTTGATCATGGCCTCGACGGCCGCCGCGTCGAAGTCGCCGACCGCAATCACGGTCATCAGATCGGGGCGGTACCAGTCCTCATAGAACTTCTTCAGGCGCTCGTGAGGAAAGTTGTCGATGATGTCGACTTTGCCGATGGGCAGCCGCTCGGCGTAGCGCGAGCCGTGCAGCATCACGGGCAGCTGCGTGTCCTGCATCCTGGCGCCCGCGCCGCGGCGCAGCCGCCACTCTTCCTTGACGACGCCGCGCTCCTTGTCGATCTCCACCGGGTCGAGCGTCTGGCCATGCGCCCAGTCCTCGAGGATCAGGAACGCGCGGTCCATGACCTCGGGCTTCTCGGTCGGCACCTGCAGCATGTAGACGGTTTCATCGAAGCTCGTATAGGCGTTGATGCTGGGGCCGAAGCGCATGCCGAGCGACTCGAGGAAGTTGACGGTTTCCTGCTTCGGGAAGTGCTTCGTGCCGTTGAACGCCATGTGCTCGAGCAGGTGGGCGAGCCCCTGCTGGTCGTCTTCCTCGACGATGGAGCCGACGTCGACGACGAGGCGGAGCTCGGCGCGCTTTTCGGGTTTCTTGGTGGTGCGGATGAAATAGCGCAGGCCGTTGGCGAACGTGCCGGCCGTGATGGCCGGGTCGAGCGGCACCGTGGCGTCGAGCGGGGCGGCTGCGGCGGCCGCCGCGGCCGGGGACGGCTGCTGCGCGCTCGCGAGGGTCACCGCCGAGACGAGCGCGGCGATGACGAAGAACATTCGAAAACGGAGACGCGAAATCATGACTTCTCCTGCCTGGGAGTGCAGTGTTCCGTGAGTTTAGGGCGAACGGCGATTATACACCGCGGCGTCATGCACACCTTTACGTCCGCTGTCCCTCATTTCGCCGGCCGTAAGCGCTCGGGCTGTGGCGCGGTTCGCGAGGGACGGAATACGAAAGTCCCGGCGGCGCGCCTCTTGCTCGCTGCGGAGCCAGCAGTCCGCATGCTGCCTAGAGGCCCCATGAAACGACTCATCGCGCTTGCCGCTGTCGTCTACCTCACCGCATTCGGCGCGGTCACCGCGCAACCCGCCTCGACCGCACGAGACGCGGATGACGGCAGGCAGATCTTTCGATTCGACACCTTCGGCGACGAGCAGTTGTGGACCGGTGTGCTCCGGATGCAGGAGGCGCTCGCGTCCGTGTCTCCCGCGACCGCGCTGAAAGTCGGCCTCAAGGTCGATGTCGATGCGCTGCCGCGGCCGGTCGTCGAGGCGCTCAGGCGGGGAGAGGTCGATCTCGACGATCCCGCCGTCACGCGTCTGCTCCTTTCGGTCAACGCGGTGGTTGGGGTGATCGGGCGCGTGAACGGCGAGGCGATCGAGTCGGTCGGCATCACGTGCGCGTTCTGCCATTCGACCGTGGACAACTCACTGGCGCCAGGCGTGGGCAAGCGGATAGACGGCCCAGCCAATCGCGACCTCAACGTCGGCGCGATCATTGCGCTGTCGCCGGCGCTGACCGCGGAACAGAGAGCCGTGTTCAACAGCTGGGGTCCGGGCAGATTCGATCCGCGGCTGCTGGCGTTCGACGGAACCGCGCTCGTGCCGCTGAACAGCACGACCGTGCCCGTCATGATCCCGCCGATCTATGGCCTTCGCGGCGTCGGGTTCGAGACGTTTACGGCCGACGGCCCGATCTCCTACTGGAACAATTACGTCGGTGTGACGCAGATGGGCGGGCAGGGCAGTTTCAGCGATCCGCGCATCGGCGTGAGCGTGTCGCAGTCGCCGGATCTGGTCACACCGAAACTGCCCGCGCTGCTGGCGTATCAGCTGACGCTGCGCCCGCCCGACCCGCCACGCCTGAGTTTCGACCAGGCGGCGGCCAAACGCGGCGAAAGGCTGTTCGAAGGCGCGGCGCGCTGCTCCAGCTGCCACACACCGCCCACGTTCACCGACGTGCTGCGCGGACCGGATCCGAGTGTGCCGCTGCTGCACGACCCGTCCGAGGTCGGAGCCGATCCCGCATACGCGTTACGGACCGCGACGAAGAAGTATCGAACGTCGCCGCTGCGCGGCATCTGGCAGCATCCGCCGTACTTCCACGACGGCAGCGCCGCGGATCTGCTCGCGGTCGTCAATCGCTACGATGCGGTGTTGTCGCTCGGGCTGACCGCCGCGCAGAAAGCGGATCTCGTCGAGTTCCTGAAGTCTCTGTAGGGTTGACGTCCGCGCGGCGGCGCGTCACGCTGACGGCGATGACCGACGCCTATCGTCCGATTCCGCTCACATTCGAGCGGCTTGCGCCAGCCGAACAGCAGGCGCGGCTCGACGCTTTCCGCGCGCGCATGCTCACGCGGCGCACCGTGCGCCACTACTCGAGCCAGCCCGTGCCGGACGCCTTAATAGATGATGCGATTGCCGTGGCCGGCTCGGCGCCGTCGGGCGCCAACCTGCAGCCCTGGCGCTTCATCGTCGTGCGCGACGCGGAGGTGAAGCGGAAGATCCGCGA
>DATKDT010000042.1:0-5929 GCA_035512575.1 Vicinamibacterales bacterium
CGGCCGATCCCCTTGCGGGAACCGGCCGCTTCGCGAACCCGGGTCTCCTAGCGATCGTTGATCGTCAGGCCCTGCTGCACGCGGTTGAAGATGCGCTGATAGGCGCTCCGCTCGTTGAACGGCGAGACGCCAATCACGAACAGCGTGCTGCCGTCTCGCAGCGTGGTCGTCGCCAGCGAGACGTGCTCGCGCTGACCCGTAATCTGCGACGTATTGGTCAGCGTCGTCTGCAGGCCCGCGCGGCCGCCCACGTTGGCGCGCGCGTAGTTGGTCGAGCGGCGCAGGTCCGGATTGCTCTGCGTGAAGCTCTGAATCAGCGCGTCGGTCGCCTCCTGCAGCGACCGGCCTTCCGTGTTGACGACGCCCACCTGCACGCCGTGCGTGTAGGCCGATCCGCCGCCCTCGGTCTGGAAATAGCCGCCCTGCGGCGCATACAGCGCCCCGCCGCCGCTGCCGATTTCCTGCCAGTTGGCCGGCACGGCAATGCGGACGAGATTATCGGGCTGATACGTGCGCCACTGCGACGATGGCGGCTCGACGCGAACGGTGCGGCCAGAAGTGCCCACGCTGCCGCCCGTGCCGGAATCCGGAATGGGACGGCCCGCCTTGTTCGCCTGCGCCACCTGCTGCGCGGTGGGTGCGGCCGGCATCCGGCTGAGGCGCGACTTCACCGCATTGAACTCGCTGGTGTTGCCCGCGTACGTCGGCGCGCCGAGCATCTCGGCTTCCTTGCGGATCGCGGCCGAGCGGTTGCCCGGGTTCGGATGGCTGCTCAGCCACTCGGGCGCGCCCGAGCCGCCCTTCTGCGCGATCCGGTCGAACATCGTCGCCATCGCGCGCGGGTCGTAGCCGGCGCGCGCCATCATCTGCGACCCCATGATGTCGGCCTCGCGCTCGAACTCACGGCTGTACTTCAGGAAATACGCGCTCAGACCGAACTCCGATCCCTGCGCGATCACCGAGCCGGCGTTGCCGCCGACGATGGCGCCGAGAATCTGGCCGGCGATGGCGCCGATCTGGAACTTCTGTGCTTTCGAGGCCTGCACGGTGCCGTGCCGCAGCACGACGTGCGCCAGCTCGTGCGCCATGACGCCGGCGACTTCAGCCTCGGTGCCCGCCGCCTGAATCATGCCGCGGTTGACGAACATCGGCCCGCCCGGCAGGGCGAACGCGTTGATCTCGCGCATGTTCACGACGTCGAAGCTGTACCGGAAGGCCGGCTGCCGGAATTCAGTGGAAATGCTCTTGACGAGACGCTGCCCGATGCGATCGACGAGCCGTTCCGACGTCGCGTCGTTGAGCATTGGATACTCGCGCCGCACCTGGACGGCGGCTTCCTGTCCGATCTTGACGTCCTCGGCAGGCGAGTATTTGTTGTCGTGCGGTTCGATGCGCGTCTGCGCACTGGCCGCCGTGGCGAACACCAATGCGAGCGCGGGAAGGAGCGCAGCCCTGCGGCTGAGTTGGGTGAATCGTCGAGCCATCATGCCAGGGAGAGTGCAAGGCGAGGGCCCGAACCGGCCTACCTCTTCAGAAGCCGCGCCGGCGGCCGTTGGCATCCCACTTGCTCTAAAGGGAGTCAGCTACGCTCGGTGCCACTCTGGCGGCCGACAAACTACCTACCCCACGGACGGGAGGGCAACTATTGCCTCCCGCTCGCCATTTAAGGGGTCGTTTTTACTCAGTCGAGCGGATCGCCGGACGAGGTCGTCACTTACGGGGATACCCGTAGGCACCCAGAATGTCCTTTACGCGCTCATGAGATAGGGCCGTCACCGTCGTCCCGCCGGTGCCGGTCATGGTTTCGCCCGCGATGAGCGCGTTGATGATGGCTTCCTCCGTGGCCTGCACAGTGGCGTCGAACAGCGCCGTGATGCGCCGGTTGGACAGCATCGACGCCTCGAATGTCGGCGCCGCCGATGCCGCGCCGGCGTTGGCCGTCGAGAACGCGATGAAGATGTCGCCGGATCCGTTGCTGGCAATCGAGCCCGTGCGAGCCAGGCCCAGCGACGCGCGACGGGCGAGGCGCTTCAGCTGGTGCGGCAGCAGCGGCGCATCGGTGGCAATCACGATGATGATCGACTTCGAGGGCGGCTCCTCGAGCTCGAGGCCGTCCTGGTTTCCTGCCTCACGGGACAACCGAGCGCCCACGGGCACGCCGGCAATCCGCAGCTGGCTGCGGCCGCCGTGGTTGGCCTGGACGAGCACGCCGACGGTATAACCACCCGCCCCATCCGCCACCCGGCGCGACGATGTGCCGGTGCCGCATTTGAAGCCGTAGCAGATCATCCCGGTGCCGCCGCCCACGTTGCCTTCGGCCACGCGGCCCGTGACGGCGCCATCGAGGGCCGCAAACACATGCTCCGGCTTCACGTGGAAGCCGTTGATGTCGTTCAGCGTGCCGTCGTACGTTTCGGCGACCACCGGCAGCGCCCACGGCTGAAACAGCTTCCCGTGTTTCACCGCCCACTGAATGTAGGCGTCGCGGACGACGCCGACGCTGTGCGTGTTGGTGATGAGCACCGGCCCCTCGAGGAAGCCGGCCTCGTCGATCCAGGCGGTGCCGGTCATTTCACCGTTGCCGTTGAGCGGGAACCAGCCTGCGAAGACCGGATCGGCGGACGCCTTTCCGCGCGGCAGGACGGCCGTGACGCCGGTGCGGACTGCCTCGCCCGCGATCAGCGTCGTCATCCCCACTTCGACGCCGGCGACGTCGGTGATGGCGTTCATCGCGCCAGGAGTGCCTTCGAACGGGATACCGAGATCGCGCGCGCGCGGTTTGGTCTGGCCCGCGGCTGTGACGCCGACGAGGGCGCACAAGGCGGCTGCGGCAACAAACTGTCTGGACATGGCGCGCAGTGTAGCGCGGCCGGCGCGCCGCGGCACGCGTATAATCCGCCCCATGATCGCGGGCCTTCCGGCGGCGTCCTGGGTGTTGATCCTCGTGGCTGTCGGCGCCGGGCTGGCGATCGAAATTGCCTTCCTTCGCGCGCAGCGCCGCCGCCGGCCGCGCGAGGACCGCCCGCGGTGACCGCCTCCGCCACCATCATCGGCATCCTCGTCGCCTACCTCGCCGTCCTGCTGGCCATCGGCATCTGGGGCGGGCGCGGATCGGGCGACGTGAAGGGCTATTACGTTGCCGGCAAGCAGCTGCCGTCGTGGGTCGTCGCGTTCAGCTCGAACGCCACCGGCGAGAGCGCGTGGCTGCTGCTCGGCCTCACCGGCATGGGTTACATGGTCGGCATCCATGCGTTCTGGGTCGTGCTCGGCGAAGTGCTGGGTGTGACGCTGGCATGGGTGTTCGTCGCGAGGCCGTTCAAGGCCTACACCGACCGGTACGACTCGGTGACGGTGCCCGACTTCCTGGCGTCCAGGTTTGGCGATCGGTCGCACGCGCTGCGGCTGATCAGCGCGGTGATCATCCTGAGCATGACGGCGGCGTACACGGCCGCGCAGCTCACCGCCTCGGGCAAGGCGTTCACCGCGTTTCTCGGAACGGAGTACGCGACGGGCGTGCTGATCGGCGCGGCGATCGTGCTGTTCTACACGACGGTTGGCGGTTTCAAGGCCGTCGCCTACAGCGATCTGGTTCAGGGCGTGCTGATGTTCGTCTGCCTGCTCGTGCTGCCAATCGCCGGCATTGCCGCGGCAGGGGGCTGGACGGCCATGCTCGACAGCGTGCGCGCGCAGGATGCCTCCCTGCTCGAGCCGCTCGGCGGCCTCGGATTCACGCCGGCCGGGCTTGCGAGCGTGGCCGGCTTTCTTGCGATCGGCGTCGCATTTCTGGGCGCGCCACAGCTGCTCACGCGTTTCATGGCCGCGCGCGATACCGGCGAGCTCACGCGCGGCAGTCTCATTGCCGTGATCTGCATCATCGTGTTCGACGTGGGCGCGGTGCTGGCCGGCATGTCGGGCCGCGCGCTCTTCCCGGGCCTTGCCGACGCCGAGACGATCTACCCGCTGATGGGATCGGAGCTCTTCCCCGCCGTCTTCACCGGCGTCTTCCTGGTGGTGGTGCTGGCGGCGATGATGTCCACGACCGACTCGCTGCTGATCCTGGCGTCATCAGCCGTCGTGCGGGATGTCCTGCAGAAAGTGCTGCGGCCCGATCTGCCACAGCGGACGCTCGCGCGCTTCGGCAAGGCGACGACCGTGGTGCTCGGCGCCGGCGCGCTGGTGCTCGCGCTGGGCGAGGTGCGCGTCATCTTCTGGTTCGTGCTGTTCGCATGGTCCGGGCTTGCGTGCGCGTTCACGCCGGTGGTGCTGTGCGCGCTGTTCTGGACGCGAACGACGAGGGCAGGTGCGATAGCCGGCATGATTGCCGGCTTCGTGGCGACCGTGGCGTGGGTCGTGTTCTTCAAGCCCGGATTCTACGAGCTCTACGAGATGATCCCGGGCTTTCTGGCCGGGCTCGCGGCCACTATCAGCGTCAGTCTGGCCACCGAGCCGCCGGACGGCGCGGCCGCGGAGAACGCCGACGTCAGGCGCGAGGTCGGGCCCGCGCTCACTTCCCCACGGTAGCCGCCGCCGCCTTCTTGAGCGCGGCCGAGTCATAGCCGACCCCGTCTTTGAAGACGGTGACGATGTTGTAGATGTCCGCTGGTGTCCGCGCGGGATTCCCGCGGATGACGATCAGATCGGCGGCCTTCCCCGGCGCAATCGAGCCTGTGCGCGCGTCTTGTCCGAGAATGCGCGCGCCGTTGAGCGTGCAGATCCCGATCGCCTGCTCGGGCGTGAAGCCCGCTTCCACCAGCAGCTCGACGTTGCGCAGGTTGCCAAGTCCCGGCAGCAGGCCCGTGCCCCAGGGATCGGATCCGGCGCCGAGCAGACCGCCGGCCGCAGCGAAGTCGCGCTCCCACTGCATCATCTTCTTCAAGAGACGCGGCGGCACGATCAATGCGGTCTCCGCGAGCGCCCTGTGGTTCCCCTCGACCTCCGCGCGGACCTCCGGATCGAGATACTCGAGACCGCGCGGATCCAGCGTGGCGCGGCCGGGCACGAATGTTTCGTAGACCGCAAGCGTCGAGACCACGGCCGTCTTCGTGGCCGCAAGCGCGCGGATGTTTGCCTGCACCGCGGGACTGGCGACATCGACGTCGGCCTGCGCGCGCATGTTCTCGGGAGGACAGACATCGGGCGTCTTGCCTGCCACGTAGTCGCTGTTGGTGACGAATCCGTGCTGCAGCGCATCGATACCGGCCGCGGCGGCTTCGGAGAACGTGACCGAACAGAGATGTCCGGTGACGCGCAGCCCGCGGGCGTGCGCCTCGTCGATGCCGGCACGCAGTACCTCCCGCGTGACGCTGCCCTGAAACTTGAACCAGGTCGCGCCCTCCGACGCCCAGTAGGCGATGACGCGCCTCACCTCCTCGGGCGTCGTGACAATCCGGCTCATCGAGCTGCGCGGCCGTCCTCCCGCGAGATACGGCCCGGTGATCTCGAAGCGCGGTCCCGGCATGACACCGGCGTCGACCGCGCGCTTCATGTTCAGCTCTTCGTACGGAAACTGCGCACCTGCCGTCATCGCCGTCGTCACGCCATGCGCGAGATACAGCAGGGGGCCCGTGCGCATCTGGGTCATGCGCCTGACGCCGCCGAAGTACGTATGCTCGTGCAGGCTGACGAACCCGGGCAGAACGGTGTGCTCGGAGAGATCGAGCACGCGCGCGCCGGAAGGCACCGCCGTGGATGCCGCGTCGCCGGCAGCCTCGATGCGGCCGCCGCGCAGCACGATCGTCTGATTCTCGCGGGCCGGCGCCCCGGTGCCGTCGACAATGCGGGCATGCGTAAGGGCGATGAGGGGCGCCTCGACCGTGACGTAGGGTGCGACGCCGGATGGCAGGCTCGATTGCGCGACAAGCGGCGCCGCGAGCGCGATTGCGGCGATGAGGGCGCTAGCCTTCGTATGCACGCTTCAGCTCCGCCATGT
>DATKDT010000043.1:0-2550 GCA_035512575.1 Vicinamibacterales bacterium
TCGGCAAGTTCACGACCGCCGTGGCCGTGGCGCAGGCGGTGAACTGTCCGCAGCGGACGCCCGAGGGTGATGGGTGTGGCGTGTGCGCCAGCTGCACGCGCATTGCGCGCGGCGTGCACGGCGACGTCATCGTCGTCGAGCCGGGCGAGACGGGGGCGATCAAGATCGAGCAGGTGCGCGAGGCGCTCGAGAAGGTGTCGTACCGGCCGTTCGAAGGCCGCCGGCGCGTGGTCATCATCGATCAGGTGGAGGCGGCGGCGGGTCCGGCGCAGGATGCGCTGCTCAAGCGGCTCGAGGAGCCCACGAGCGCGTCGATGTTCATTCTGGTGACGGCGCAGTGCGACATGCTGCTGCCGACGGTGCGGTCGCGCTGCTATCAGCTGCGGTTCGCGCCGCTGGCCGATGCCGAGCTGGTGCGCGTGCTGACGGAGAACCACGGGATGAGCGAGCCCGACGCGCGGTCGCTCGCGGCGCTTTCGGACGGCAGCATCGGACAGGCGCTGGCGCGCAGCGGCGGCGACCTCGCGGACGCGCGCGACATCGCGTTCCAGCTGCTGTCGACCGCGGCGTCGACCGATCAGCCGGCGCGCAGGCTCGCGGTCGCGAAGGCGGCGGCCGCGGCGCCGTCGAGCCGCGTCAAGGATCGCGACGCGCTCGCATCGCGGCTGGAGGCGGCGGCCGCGTTCGTGCGCGACATGCAGATTCTGGGCGCGGGCGGCGATCGCGCGATGCTCACGAACGCCGACATGGCGGACGCCCTCGCGAAGCTGTCGCGGTCGTACGACCGCGAGCGCGGCCTGGCGGCGTTCGCGGCCATCGAGCGCGCCCTCTCGGCGCTCGACCGCCAGGCAAATACGAAGATCGTCGCGGACTGGGTCGCGCTGGCGCTATGAAATCCTGCTGGAGTGGCGGCAGTGACGGGGCCGCGCTGGGAGCGAGGCGTAGGTCTGACGCGGCGCCGTTGTCAACGCTCGCGCTGAGCCTGCGGACCGTCTCCGGCGCGGCGGCGTGCTTGTACATGCGAGCAGAGAGCGCCCGAGCTCCGCGCCGCGGCGACGGAGATGGTCCGCGCGACGGCGTTCGGCCGAGGTGGCAGTTCAACGGTTCCAGTCCTCGACGCGAAGCCCGGGGACGCGGATCATGTGTCCAAGGTTTGCCGTGACGAGCGTCGCATCGAGCGCGAGGGCATGCGCCGCGATAGCGGCATCGAAATCCTCAATCCTGGTTCCACGGCGTTCCATGGTTGCCTTGATGCGGCCGAACATCCGGCTGACGGCATCGGTCCACTCGGCGCGTGGGAGCTCCGCGGAGATGAGGTCGAACCTCGCCTGCAGCGCGGCCCGGCGCTTCGAACGCGGGAGCCGTTCGATGCCGAACGCGATCTCCGCAATCACCGGCTGCGGTATCGCGACGTCGGCCCGGGCGGTTGCGGCCAGTTGTTCGACGACGGCCGCGCTGCCCTTCATGAGCGCCGAAAGGGCATTGGTGTCCAGGACGTAGATCACAGGTCGCGCGGCTCCTTCGAGTGTCGCGCCTGTGTCACAGCGATGAGCAATTCGTCCACTGCCGCGCTCGTGTCGCGGTCCACGTGTCGCAGCCGCTGCAGGAATTCGGGGGCCCAGCCCGAGCGCACGCTCACAGCCTGCTCCAGGGCGCGGACGACCATGCGGTTTCGGCTGATGCCGAGCGCCTTGGCCCGGCGGTCCACCGACTTCAGCAACGGATCGGGAATGTGCACCGTGGTCGGCATGAATATGTTTATGAATATATCACCATAGCCACCAGGCCGGTTAATCCTTGAATCCTCCCTCGTCAATCGACAACAATCGCCAATCGCCATTCCTGCAATCCTCCAATGTCCTTGCCCGTCATAGCCATCACCGTCGGCGACCCGGCCGGCATCGGCCCCGAGATCGCGCGCAAGGCTGCCGCGTCGAAGCAGGTGCTCGCGTGCTGCCGGCCCGTCATTTATGGTCCGTGGGGTGACGACTCGCTGTCGGCGTTCGCGCAGGGCCGGCCCTCGGCCGAAGGCGGGCAGGCGGCCTACGAGGCGATCGCCACCGCGGTCGGCGACGCCCTCGAGAAGAAAGTCGATGCGATTGCGACCGGGCCGCTGAGCAAGGAAGGCCTCGCGATGGCGGGCCATCCGTGGAAGGGGCACACCGACCTGCTCGCGCATCTGACCGGCGCCTCGCGCGTGGCGATGATGTTCTGGTCGCCGCGCCTGCGCGTGGTGCTCGCCACCGTGCACATCCCGCTCGCCGACGTGCCCGCGGCGCTGACGGCCGAGCGGCTGCGCGACGCCGTGGAGCTGTCGCAGCTCGAGATGCCGCGCTTCGGCGTGCCGGCGCCGCGCATCGCGGTGGCCGCGCTCAATCCGCATGCGGGCGAACGCGGCCTGATCGGGCACGAGGAAGAGACCGTGATGCGTCCCGCGATTGACGCCCTGCGCGGCCAGGGCATCGACGTTACCGGCCCGTTTCCCGCCGACACGCTGTTCGTGCGCGCCGCGCGCGGCGAGTTCGACGTCATCATCGCGGCGTATCACGA
>DATKDT010000044.1:0-19331 GCA_035512575.1 Vicinamibacterales bacterium
CGCCATCGATCAGCAGGACGGCCAGCACTTCATCGCGATGGAGCTGCTCGAAGGTCAGACGCTGGCGGCACGGATGACGCGCGAGCCGTTCACGCCAGCGGCGCTCGTCGACATCGGCGTGCAGATTGCCGACGCGCTCGAGTCCGCGCACGCCAGAGGCATCGTCCACCGCGACATCAAGCCGGCCAACATCTTCGTCAACGCCCGCGGGCAGGTGAAGCTGCTCGATTTCGGGCTGGCCAAGTACAGCGGGGGCGCCGAGGTCACCGACGAGACGCGCGCGACCTCCGGCCTGACCATGCCTGGCACGGCCATGGGCACGGTGTCGTACATGTCGCCCGAGCAGGCGCGGGGCGAGTTGACCGACGCGCGCACCGATCTCTTCTCGCTCGGCACCGTGCTGTATCAGATGGCCACCGGCCAGCTGCCCTTCCAGGGCGACACGTCGGCGGTGGTCTTCGACGCCATTCTGAACCGCGACCCCGTGCCCGCGAAACAGATCAATGGCGCGTTGCCCGATTCGCTCGGCCGGGTCATCGAACGGGCGCTCGACAAGGACCGGGACCTGCGGCACCAGACGGCGTCGGAGCTCCGCACGGATCTCCTCCGCGTGAAGCGCGAGCTCGACTCGGGCCGGAAGTCCGCGCATCCAGCCGACGATTCGCCCAGCGCCGGCACGAAGGCCGCCGAACAATCGATCGCCGTGCTGTTCTTCGAGAATCTGAGCGGCGTCAAAGAGGATGAGTACTTCCGCGACGGCATTACGGAAGACATCATCACCGAGCTGTCGAAGATCAAGGGGCTGAAGATCTTCTCACGGCCGACGGTGCTCGCCTTCCGCGACAAGACGGTGACGCCTGGGCAGATCGGGCAGCATCTCGGTGCGGCGTTCGTGCTGGGCGGAAGCGTGCGGCGCGCCGGCAGCCGGCTGCGCATCAACGCGCAGCTCGTCGATACGCAGACCGACTTTCCGCTGTGGTCCAAGCGCTACGACCGTGAGATGCAGGACGTCTTCGAGGTCCAGGACGAGATCGCCCGCAAAATCGCCGAGGCACTGCGCATCACCCTGTCGCCGCAGGAGCAGGCCGAGCTGGCGGCACGGCCCACCGACAACCTGCAGGCGTACGACCTGTACTTGCGCGGCAAGAGCTACGTGCGCCGGCTCACACGGCAGGATCTCGAGTTTGCCGGACAGATGTTCGAGAACGCCGTTGCCCTGGATCCGAAGTTCGCGATGGCCTACGCGGCCATGGCCAACGCCTACGCGCTGATTTACTACAACTACGGCCGCGACGATGCGTGGATCGGCAAGGCCCGCGCCGCCTCGGAGCGCGCCGCCGCGCTGGAGCCGGGATTGCCCGAAGCCGACATCGCCCGCGCGTGGGTGCTCTATGCGGCGAAGCGCTATGACGAGGCCATCCGCCTCACACGGCAGGCGATCAGCCGCAAGTCGGACTGCGGCGGCTACTACCTGCTCGGCCGGGCGCTGTTCTCGGCCGGCCGGTATCAGGAGCTGGCCGACATGGCCGACGTCGCGATTCAGGCCGCCGGCGGCGACTACAACGTGTACTCGCCGATCCAAAACGCCCTGGGCGCGCTCGGCAAGACCGACGCGCTCCGCAACGTGCGCCAGCGCCGGTCGCAGGCGCTCGAAGAGCAGCTGCGGCAGGTGCCCGAGGACGTCCGCGCCCGCATCATGCTCGCGATCGACTATGCGGCCATCGGCCGCACCGAGGAGGCGGTCCGCGAAGTGAACCTTGCAATCGTCCTCCGGCCCGGCGAGGCGTCAGTGCTCTACAACGCGGCATGCGCGTTCTGCGCGATGCACAAGAAGGACGCGGCGCTCGATCTGCTGCGCCGGGCCCACGCCGCGGGCTTCGGCGACGCCGACTGGACGCGCCGCGATCCGGACCTTGCGCTCCTGCACGACGATCCCGAGTTCGATCGCCTGTATCCACCCACGGCCGCGCCCTCATGATTGGCACCCGCGTTTCGCATTACGACATCATCAGGGCGCTCGGCTCCGGCGGCATGGGCGTCGTCTATGAGGCCGAAGACACGCAGCTGGGCCGGCGCGTCGCGCTGAAGTTCCTGCCGCCGGCGCTGTCGGCCGATCCGACCGCCCTCGAGCGCTTTCAACGCGAGGCGCGGGCGGCCTCGGCGCTCAATCATCCGAACATCTGCACCGTCCACGCCATCGATCAGCACGACGGCCAGCACTTCATCGCGATGGAACTGCTCGAGGGGCAGACGCTCGCGCAGATGATCGGCGGCGAGCCGTTCGCGACGCCCGCGCTGGTCGACATCGGCGTGCAGATTGCCGACGCGCTCGAGTCTGCCCACGCTCGCGGCATCGTCCACCGTGACATCAAGCCGGCCAACATCTTCGTCAACGCGCGCGGTCAGGTGAAGCTGCTCGACTTCGGCCTGGCGAAGTTCGGCGCCGCCGCCGAGCTCACCTCGCACGGCGAGACGCGCGGCGCCGATCTGACGATGCCCGGCACCGCGATGGGCACCGTGTCGTACATGTCGCCGGAGCAGGCGAGAGGGCAGCTCACCGACGCGCGGTCGGACCTGTTTTCACTCGGCACCGTGCTCTATCAGATGGCCGCGGGCCAGCTGCCGTTCCAGGGCGACACGTCGGCCGTGGTGTTCGAGGCGATCCTCAATCGCGATCCGGTGCCGGTGACCGAGGTCAACGGCGGCCTGCCCGACGCGTTCGGGCGCGTCATCGAGAAGGCGCTCGAGAAGGACAAGGCGCTGCGGTACCAGACCGCCACCGAGCTTCGGACCGACCTGCTGCGCGTGCGCCGCGATCTCGAGTCAGGGCGCAGGGCCGCGCACCCCTCGGGCGACACGCCGGGCGGCGGCACCCGCGCGGCCGAGCGCTCGGTCGCGGTGCTGTTCTTCGAGAATCTGAGCGGCGTGAAGGAAGACGAGTACTTCCGCGACGGCATCACGGAAGACATCATCACGGAGCTGTCGAAGATTCGCAGTCTGAACATCTTCTCGCGTCCGACGGTGCTCGCCTTCCGCGACAAGCCGATCACGCCGGCGCAGATCGGCCAGCAGCTCGGCGCCGCGTTCGTGCTGACCGGCAGCCTGCGCCGCGCCGGCAACCGCCTGCGCATCAACGCGCAGCTGGTCGACACGCAGACCGACTTCCCGCTGTGGTCCGAGCGCTACGACCGCGAGATGGCCGATATCTTCGAGGTGCAGGACGAGATCGCGCGCAAGATCGCCGAGGCGCTGCGCGTCACACTGTCGCCGCAGGAGCAGGCGGCGCTCGCCGCCAAGCCCACCGACAACCTGCAGGCCTACGATCTCTACCTGCGCGGCAAGAGCTACGCCCGCCGCTGCACGCGCCAGGATCTCGAGTTCGCGCTGCAGATGTTCGAGAACGCCGTGTCGCTCGACCCCAACTTCGCGCTGGCCTACGCGGCCATCGCGAACGTCTGCGCGCAGCATCACTACTATCACGGCCTCGGCGGGGCGTGGATGGACCGGGCCGGCGCCGCCGCCGAGCGTGCCGCCTCGCTCGATCCGCAGCTGCCCGAAGTCTTCGTCGCGCGGGCCTGGGTGCTCTACGCCGGCCGCAAGTACGACGAGACCGTGCGCGCCGCGCGCGAGGCGATCAGCCGCAAGCCCGACTGCGAGAGCGCGTACTACCTGCTGGGACGCGGCCTGTTCGCGGCCGGCCGCTACCAGGAAGTGGCCGACATCGCCGAAGTCGCCATCCAGGCCGCCGGCGAGGACTACAATGTCTATTCGCCGATCCAGAACGCGCTCGGCGCGCTCGGCAAGACCGAGATTCTGCGCACCATGCGGCAGCGCCGCACGCAGGTGCTCGAGGCGCACCTCAAGCAGGTGCCCGAAGACGCGCGCGCGCGCGTCATGCTCGGCATCGACTACGCCGTCGCCGATCGCATCGACGATGCGGTGCGCGAGGTGAACTTCGCGATGGTGCTGCGCCCCGACGAGGCGATGGTGCTCTACAACGCCGCCTGCGCGTTTGGCCGCATGGGCCGCAAAGCCGACGCGCTCGACGCGCTCAAGAGAGCGTGGGACGCCGGCTCGCGCGACCGCGACTGGGCGCGCCGCGACCCCGATCTGGCGATCCTGCACGACGAGCCGGAGTTCCAGCGGCTGTATCCTCCGACATGACACTCCCCACGGGCACACGCATCGGTCCCTACGAGATCGTCGCGCCGATCGGCGCCGGCGGCATGGGCGAGGTGTATCGCGCGCGCGACACGCGGCTCGGCCGCGAGGCCGCCGTCAAGGTGCTCAACGCCGACACCGCGCTGAAGCCCGACGCCCGCGCGCGCTTCGAGCGCGAGGCCAGGGCGGCCTCGGCGCTCAGTCATCCGCACGTCGCGCACATCTACGAGATTGGCGAGATCGGCGACGGCAGCGGCGGCCGCTTTATCGCGATGGAGTTCGTCGACGGGCCGCGCCTCGATCGGAAGATGGGCGGCAAGCCCATGCCGCCCGAGCAGATCGTCGACATCGGCGCCGCCATGGCCGACGCCCTCGACGCGGCGCATGCCAGGGGCGTGATCCACCGCGACATCAAGCCGGCCAACGTCATGTTCACCAGCCGCGGGCAGGTGAAGGTGCTCGACTTCGGCCTCGCGCGCATCGACGCCGGGCAGCAGCCGCTCGACGATGCGACGCGGAGCGCGAGCCAGTTGGGCGTGATTCTCGGCACGGTCCAGTACATGAGTCCCGAGCAGGCGCTCGGCCGCCCGGTCGACGCCCGCACCGATCTCTTCAGTCTCGGCGTGGTCCTCTACGAGATGTCGACGGGCCGGCTGCCGTTCACGGGACTGACGACGACGGAGACGATCGAGCGGATCGCCCACGCGCAGCCCGACGCGGTGTCGCGGTTCAACTACGAGATCTCCGCCGAGCTCGAACGCATCATCCGGAAGTGCCTGGAGAAGGATCCGGACAGCCGGTACCAGTCGGCGCGCGAGCTGCTGGTCGATCTCCGGAACCTGAAGCGCGACTCCGATGGTCATGCGCGGCCGGCCGCAGCCGCGCCGGCCGGGGCGCCTTCTCGCCGGGCCGTCGTGGCCGCCGTGGTGCTGGCGATTGCTGCCGCCGGCGGCTGGCTCGCCTGGTCGACCTATGGCCGCGCCGGGGGCATCGACTCCATCGTCGTGCTGCCGTTCGTGAACGCGACCGGCGATCCCGAGACGGAGTATCTCGCCGATGGCCTCAGCGACACGCTGATCGACAACCTTTCGAAGCTGCCGAACCTTCGCATCGTGCCGCGCGGCATCGCATTCCGCTTCAAGGGCCAGGACAACGATCCCCGCGCCGTCGCGCGGGAGCTGAACGTCGCGGCCGTCGTGATGGGGCGCGTGACGCAGCGGGGCAGCGACGTCACCGTGCAGGCGGAACTGATCGATGCGGCGACGCTGTCGCGCGTGTGGGGCGAGCGGTACGACCGGCCGATGTCGTCGCTGGTCGGCCTGCAAGCGGAGCTGACCGAGGCGATTGCGCGCAAGATCGATCCGTCGCTCGGACGGCCAGAGCAGTCGCGCCTCGCGGGGCGGCAGACGGCCAACAGCGAGGCGTATCAGCTGTATCTGAAGGGGCGTTATCACTGGAACAAACGCACGGAGGCCGGCCTGCGGCTGGGGCTCGATCAGTTCAAGCAGGCCATCGACCGCGATCCCGGGTATGCCGCGGCGTATGCGGGCCAGGCCGATTCGCACAGCATGCTGGCGCGATACCGGTTCGAGGCGCCGGCCGACAGCTATCCGCTGGCGCGCGCGGCGGCGCGCCGCGCGCTGGAGCTCGATGACACGAGCGCCGAAGTGCACACGTCGCTCGCGTACGTGTCGTTCACCTACGACTACGACTGGGCGGGCGCGGAGCGCTCGTTCCAGCGCTCGATCGAGCTCGATCCGAACTATGCGACCGCCAAACACTGGTACGGCCTGCTGCGCGCGGCGCTCGGCGACGTCGAGGGCGGCCTGCGGCTGGTGACCGACGCGCAGCGGCTCGAGCCGCTGTCGGCCATCATCGGCGCCAACACCGCGCGCATTCATTACTACGCGGGCCGCAGCGACGCCGCGCTCGACGCGCACAAACAGGCGCTGCAGCTCGATCCGAACTTCGGCGAGGGCCTGCTCCGTTTCGGCTGGGTCTACGACCAGCTCGGGCGCTATGACGAGGCGATTGCGGCGTACCGGCAGGCGATGGCGCGCGACAGCACGCAGGCGCACGGCGCGATGGGCCACGCCCTCGCGCGCGCGGGACGCACCCGCGAGGCGCGGGCCGTGCTCGCGGAGCTGGAGACCACGGGCCGGCGCCGGCGCGTGGATCCGTATGACATCGCGCTCGTGCACGTCGGGCTCGGGCAGACCGACGTGGCCTTCGCGGCCCTCAACCAGGCGATCGATGCGCGATCGGGAATGGTCGTGTACGCCAAGGTCGACCCGATGCTGGCGCCGCTGCGATCCGATCCGCGCTTCGCGGCACTGCTCGGACGGATGAAGATTCAGTAAGGCCGGCAGCGGGTCTTACTGGACGGCGCGCAGGTAGGCGAGCACGACGAAGGCCTGGCCGACCCAGAAGAGGAACATCCACTTCAACATGTCGGCGCGCTGGCCGGCCATGTCGGCGCGAATGCCCCCGAGCCCGCGCTCGAGCGCGACGGCAAACGCCTCCTGCTTTTCGACGAGCCGATCGACGGCGCTCTGCTTCGCGAAGCCCTCGAGGTCAGCCTTCGTGGCGAAGCCGGCCAGGTCGGCGCGAACACCGGCCACCGCCACCTCAAGGTCGGCCTTGGTTGCAAAGCCGGTCAGGTCGGCTTTCTTGGCGCATGTCGCCAGGTCGGCCTTGGTCGCAAAGCCGGCCAGGTCGGCCTTCTTCGCGCATGTCGCCAGGTCTGCCTTCGTCGCGCACTGATCCAGCCGCGCCTCGATCGACGCGAAGCGCGGCTCCAGCGCGCGCGCGACCGCCCGGGCAATGTCGTCGGTCATCACATCCTGCTGCCGGTTGAGCACCTCGACGAATGCGGCTGTGCCTTCATGGCCGAGGACTTCCTGCAAGGGCTTCGGTACAGAGGTCCGCTTCACGCGACCGCATCCTTTCTGACCTCACGACGACGACGGTCTCATCGTCGTCGACGCTTGTCAAGAGGGTCGCGGACGCCCGCGGGGCACAGTGTCAAGAGGATGTAAAAATCCGGGTCTGTCCCTATTTATTAATCCACGCGTGCACGCGGGCTTCGAGCATGTCGAGCGGCAGGGCGCCGCCGAGCAGCACGGTGTCGTGGAACGCGCGGACGTCGAAGCGATCGCCCAGCGCCGCTTCGGCCTTGCGGCGCAGCTCCTTCAACTTGATCTCGCCGATCTTGTAGGCGAGCGCCTGGCCCGGCCAGCCGATGTAGCGCTGCAGCTCGGTCTCGATGTTGTGCGGGGCGAGCGCCGAGTTTTCGGCAAAGCAGGCGCGCGCCTGCTGGATCGACCAACCTTTCCAGTGCATGCCGGTGTCGGCCACAAGGCGGCACGCGCGCCACATCTCGTACGACAGCCGTCCGAATCTCTCGTACGGATCGCGGTAGATGCCCATCTCGACGCCCAGGAACTCCGAGTAGAGACCCCAGCCCTCGCCGAAAGCCGTGATGTATGTGTGGCGGCGGAACCACGGCTGCTCGCCCAGCTCCTGCGCAATCGCAATCTGCAGGTGATGGCCGGGCATCGCCTCGTGCAGCGTCAGCGCCGGCAGCTCGTAGAGCGGCCGCTGATCCAGCTTGCCGGTGTTGACGATGTAGCCGCCGGCGACGCCGTTGGCCATCGACCCCTGGAAGTAGCGGCCGGTCGTGTACTGGTCCTCGATCTCGCGCGGCACTTCGCGCACGTCGTACGGCAGCCGCGGCAGCGAGTCGCGAAACAGCTTCGGCAGCTGGCCGTCGGCGCGCTTCGCAATTTCCGACGCCTTCTCGAGCAGCTCCTGCCGCGTCTTCGCATAGAAGCGCGGATCGGTGCGCAGCCAGTGGAGGAACGCGGGGAAGTCGCCCTGGAAATCGGCGTCCTTCATGACCTGCTGCATCTCGGCGCGGATGCGCGCCACTTCGACGAGGCCGACGTCGTGCACGTCGTCCGGCGTCATCGGCGTCGTCGTGTACGAGCGGACGAGAAATTCGTAGTACGGGCGTCCGCCGGGCAGGGAGCCGACGCCGAGGCCCGCGCGCGCCTTCGGCAGATATTCGGACTCCAGGAACGTCAGCCACTCGCGCCGCGCCTCGGCAATCGGGCCGCTGGCGACGGCCTGGGCGCGCGCGAGCGCGGCCGGCTGGGCGGCGACCGGGATGAGCAGCGGATCGAGGTCCGGCGTCAGCGCCGCCTCTGCGCGCGCGATCGCGATGGCCGACTCGACGACCGAGCGCGGCTGGGTGAAGCCGGTGGCCAGGCCGCGGCGGCCGTTGGCGATGTTGTCGCGAATCAGTTTCGGCGTTGCCGCGAGCCGCGACAGCCACGCCTCCGCATCCGCCGCCGACTTCACCAGCGTCGTCCGCGCGACGTATCCCAGCTCGGCGCTCTGTCCGCCTTCGCTGTTGAACGCCATCCGCGCGGGATCGAACGCGGCGGCCTCGATGCGCTCGTCGATCAGCCGCGACAGGAACAGGTGATTGAAGGCGTCGCCCCCGGGCAGCGTCTTCGGATCGAGCGCCGCGAGCCGCGCCTCGAACGTGCGGAGCCTCGCGAGACGCCGCGCGTCGCCTTCAGGCGTGATATCAGGCAGCCGCGCGAGCGCGTCGCGGTCGCCCTCGCCGCCGGCGGTGAAGGGATCCTCGACGCGCTCGAACGCCTCCCAGTCGGCGACGATCGCGGCCCAGGTCGCGGCCGGCGTTGCGGATTGATCAGCGTGCGGCACCATCATCATCGTCATTGTGAGCGCGGTCAGGGCGTGCAGGAGCATAGGACACGATATCCCAAGGACGCAGCCGCGCGCCCGGCCGCGCTGATGCTCGGTGCGGTGTCCGGCATTCCGCCGCGCCGGCGGGGCGAGTCGAGCCAAAGAGCGGTCTCTCCGACGTCTTTTTAACGCCGTCGCGTCAGAACGCCGGACACCGCACCTGCGCGTGCGGCTGCGGCGGCAACGGTGGCGCCCGACTTGAGGCCCAGCCGTGCGCATGCTGCGGCGCGGATGTCGCGCCGAGCTTGCGATCGTTCCGGCCTGCCGAACGGAGGGCGACGCCGTTGTTGCCGCAGCCGATCGGCGCGCCGTGTCTCTTGTGTCCAACCCGCAAGCTGCCGGGCCTCCGCCGTCGTCTACACTGGTACTGCCTGTGACGCCGCGCCGGGGGAGCTCATCCATGTTTCGTCTTCTGACAACAGCCGCGATCGCCGCCGTGATGTGCGCCGTGGCCGGCGCGCAGCAGCAGCAGCCTACCTTCCGCGGCGGCGCCGACACGGTGCGCGTGTTCGTGACTGTCACCGATCGTGACGGCCGGCTCGTCACCGATCTCACCGAGGACAAGTTCGAGGTGCGCGACGAGGGGAAGCCGCAGCCGATCACGATCTTCGACAATTCGCCGAAGCCGATTCAGCTGATCGTCATGCTCGACGTCTCGGGCAGCATGGAAGGGAACCTGCCGCTGCTGCGCACGGCGGCACGGCAGCTGTTCCTGCGGCTCGGCCCCGCCGACGTGGCGCGCGTCGGCACGTTCGGGAACGAGATTGTCATCAGCCCGGAATTCACCGGCGATCTGACGGCGCTCAGCGACGCGCTGCCGGCAACCATTGAGAGCAGGGCGCCGACGCCGCTCTGGCGCGCGGTCGACGATGCGATGAAGGGGTTCGATGCGACATCGGATCGCCGTAAGGTCGTGCTCGTCCTCAGCGACGGCCACGACGGCGGGCCGCAGCTCGGCAAACGGTTCATCAGCCAGGGCGACGTGATTCTGACCGCGCAGCGCGAAGACGTCATGGTCTATGCCATTGGCCTGCACAGCCGCTTCTCGCGCCCGCCGCAGGTCGGCATCGGACGGGGAGGGCTCTCGGCCGCACTGCGGGCTGACGACCCCGATCCCGGCCTGGCGCGGGCGGCAATCGAAACCGGCGGCGGCTACCTGGAAGTGGAGCCGCGCGATGATCTCGGCGCCGCCTTCGCGCGCGTGGCCGACGAGCTGCACAGCCAGTATCTGCTTGGCTTCGAGCCGTCGAAGCGCGACGGCAAGAAGCACAATATCCAGGTGCGCGTGGCCGACCGCGGCCTCGAGCCGCGCGCGCGCAAGAGCTACATCGCGCCAAAGTAGGCACAGGCTTCAGCCTGTCGTCTCGCCTACTTCACCTTCGACCGCAGTTCCTCGATCCAGTTCATGACGATGGTGATCGGAGTGGACTGGGCGGGCCCGCCCACGGGGTTCTTCACCATGACGAAGCGCCTGCCGTCGGGCGTGACGTCGTAGTTGCGTCCCACGCCCCCGAAGAAATACGGGGCGATGTCGAACAGCGCGACCGGTTTTTCGAGCTCGATGCCGCCGGCGGCGCGCGTGACGCGCACCGCCATGAGTTTTCCGCCGGCGAGATAGAAGATCTCGCGCCCGTCCGGCGACCAGACCGGTTCCTCCCCGCCTTCGGTCGACACCTTGCTTTGCCACGCGTCGACGTCCGGAAACGGCCGGACGAAGACCTCGAACCGGCCGCCCGACAGATCCGACTCGAACGCCATGACGTCGCCCGCGGGCGAGAGCGCGGCATTGCGCTCGTCATGCTCGGTCGCAAGCAGCCTGCGGACCTTCCTGTCCTTCATGTTCGCGACCCAGAGATCGTTCTTCGGGCTGCCGACGGCCGACCGGAAGATCACCTCGAGCCCGTCAGGCGTCACGGCGTTTGGAAACGGCACGAGCTTCTCGGCCGCTGAATCGCTGACCTGTTCAGGCTGGCCGACCCCGTCGGGCCGGTGGCGGAACAGCTCGGGGCGTCCCGAGGTGCTCGACGTGAACACGACGCGATGATCCTTCGTCCAGAGTCCGTACTGATCCGGCCCCGGCTTGTCGGTGAGGCGCGACAGCGTCTCGCGCTTCACGTCCCAGATCCAGATGTCCTGTTCCTCGTCGCGCGAATCCACCGACAGCCGCGTGCCGTCGGGCGATACGCGCGCGTAGAAATAGTTGCGCGCCGGCGCCGCGATCGGCGTCTCGCGGCCGGTGCGATCGACCCAGGTGAGCGTCCGCACGGCGGTGGCGCTGCCCGCGCCGGTGAACACGAGATGTCCGTCCCTCGAGATGTCGAAGTTCGCGCTCCCGGACGGCTTGATGCCGACGCCTTCGAGCACCGGGACCGGCGGGGCCGTGATTGCCATGCGCGCCGGATCGAAGCCGACCGCGCGGAGCGTGCCGTCCACGGTCGCGTACACGATGTGGCCGCTCGCGATGTAGCGGGGGTGATAGCCGTCGATGCCGAGCCGGGCGACCTTTCCGGAGGCCTGATTGACGGCCGCGAGCTGGCTGCCGACGAAGCCGGTCTGCGCGCCCAGAATCGCAAAGAGCACGACGTCGGTGCCGGGGACGGCGGCCGGCCAGGCATGACCCTCGTCGCCGGCCTCGGCATCGAGCGACGTCAGGGCCACCGCGGCGCCGCCTGACGCCGCGACGCGTGACAACGCCCCGCCGCGCACCCCGAACACGATGCCGGTCTCGGTCCAGGTGCCTCCGAAAAGTCCTCCATCTGCCCTGGTGACAGTCACCGAGGGGCCGCCAAGCACCGAGACCTTCTTCAATTGCGTTTGATCGGCCTGGTCGATGAATCCAAGCCACTCGCCGTCGGGCGAAAAGAAGGGCCCGATTGCCGGCTGCGCCCCGCGCAGCGGCTGCGCCTCGAGCTGGTCGAGCAATCGCAGGTAGATCTGCGCATTGAACGGGCTCGTGACACCCGCGACGTACGCCATTCTGCGTCCGTCGAGGGAGATCGCGACATCGCGCTGCGCGATGGTCGACAGCAGCGCCGCGGCCGCCGGCGGCACGTACAGCGACCGCATTGGAAACACCGGGCGAGGTTCGGGTGCGCGCCAGATGCCGATGGCGCTCACGATCAGTGCGGTCGCGACGGCCGTTGCCGCGACCGCCGTCCAGATCGTTCGGCGTTCGGCGTTCGGGGTTCGGAGGTCCGACACGGTCACGCCCGACGTCGTCGATCCTGTGGCGAGCCCCTCGTCGAGCTGCAGCATGCCCTCCGCGACGTCGCGGAGGCGCTTCTTCGGGTCCTTCTCGAGACAGCGGCGGAGCAGCCGGCGGACCGGCGCCGAAAGATCGGCCGGCAGCAGCGCCCAGTCCGGCTCCGACTTCAGAACTGACGCGAGCACGTCCGAGATGTCGTCGCCCTCGAACGCGCGCCGGCCCGCAAGCATCTCGAACAGGACGGCCCCGAAGGCCCACACGTCGGCGCGGCGATCCACCGGGCGCGCCTTCGCCTGCTCGGGCGACATGTACGCGGCGGTGCCGATGATCATGCCGAGCTGCGTCGAGCGCGCGGTGAGCGTGGGTGAGTTGGAGACGGACGACTGCTGCGCTTCCGCATCGGACGCGAAGGCCTTCGCGAGGCCGAAGTCCAGCACCTTCACGGTGCCATCGTCACGCACCTTGACGTTGGCGGGCTTGAGATCGCGGTGGATGATGCCCTGATCGTGCGCGACGTCGAGCGCGATGGCGATTTGACGCGCGATCGCCAGCGCGCGATCAAGCGGCAGGCCCGGCGCGCCCGCCTCGGCTTCGTGATCGCGCAGCAGCTGCTCGAGCGTCTGGCCCTCGACGAGCTCCATCGCGATGGCGGCGTGCTTCGACGCGGCCGTCGGGTGTTCGAAACCGTAGATCTGCGCGATGTTCGGGTGATTGAGCGACGCGAGCACCTTGGCCTCGCGCTCGAAACGCGCGACGCGATCGGGATCGCTCGTGAAGAGCTCGGGCAGCACCTTCAGCGCGACGTCGCGGTCGAGCCTGGTGTCGCGGGCGCGATAGACCTCGCCCATGCCGCCTTCGCCAAGCAGCGAGACCGTTTCGAAGACACCGATGCGCGTGCCGGAGAAGAGTGCCATAAGGATGGGGGATTATGGGCCAATCGGCGGGGCTTGTATACTTTCGTCCGCGCTCCCCGGCGCGTCCGCGAGAACGAATGACCGACATCCGCGCAGCAGGCGACCGCATCGGTTCCTACACTATCGTTGCTCCCATCGGTGCCGGCGCGATGGGCGAGGTGTATCGGGCGCGCGACACGCGGCTCGATCGCGACGTCGCGATCAAGATTCTGCCGCCTGCCTTTGCGTCCGACCCAGAACGGCGGGCGCGCTTCGAGCGCGAAGCGAAGACGCTCGCGTCGCTCAATCATCCCAACATCGGGCAGATTTACGGGCTCGAGCAGAACGCGCTCGTCATGGAGCTGGTCGACGGCGAGGAGCTCGCCGCGCGAGTCACGCGCGGCCCGATTCCCGTTGTCGAGGCGCTGGGGCTCGCTCACCAGATTGCATGCGCGCTCGACGCCGCGCACGAGCGTGGCATCGTCCACCGGGATCTGAAGCCGGCCAACATCAAAGTGCGCACCGACGGCACGATCAAAGTGCTCGATTTCGGGCTCGCGAAAATGACGGATGCGCGCGGCGTGCCCGATGTCGATGCGATGACCTCGCCGACGGTGACCAGCCCGGCAACCGGAATCGGCCTCATCCTCGGCACCGCGCCGTACATGTCGCCCGAGCAGGCGCTCGGAAACCCCGTCGACAAACGCGCGGATATCTGGGCGTTCGGGTGCGTGTTGTACGAGATGCTCACCGGACGGCGGGCCTTTCCAGGCGCCACCAGTACGGCCGTCGTGGCCGCGGTGCTGGAACGCGACCCGGAGTGGGCGGCCCTGCCCGTGTCCACTCCGCCACGCGTGCACGCGCTGCTCCGGCGCTGCCTCACGCGGAACCCGGCGCAGCGCCTTCGCGATATTGGTGACGCGCTTCCGGAGCTCGAGGCGCGCGCCGCGGGCGGTGAGGATACAGGCGCGCGCGCGAGACCATGGCGCATGCTCGCCGCGGCAAGCGCGGCCGGGGCCATTGTGGCGTCGGCCGGCACCGCCCTGTTCCTCGACGGTCCCAGCGGGGCAGAGGACGCCCTCGCGGCGCCGATCACCTTCACCGTCGAGCCCATTGGCAATGGCGTGTCGCTCGCGATCTCGCAGGACGGCTCGACGATCGCGTGGGTGGGACCACAGCGCCAGGGTGTCTCGCGCATCTGGGTGCGCCGGCTCGAGTCCCCGGACGCCTCCGAAGTGCCTGGCACCGAAGGCGGGCAGGCGCCGTTCCTGTCGCCCGACGGCCGAGCCGTCGGATTCTTCTCCTTCGGCACGCTGAAGCGAGTTGACGTCGCGACTGACTCGATTCAGACGCTCGTCGCGACCCCTTCGAGTTTCCAGGGCGGGAGCTGGAGCGTCAACGACGTCATCGTGTACTCGGATCGCTTCGGCCTCTATCAGATACCCGCCGGCGGCGGCACGCCCACGCTGGTGGCCCCGCTCGATCGCTCGCGCCGGGAAAATTCCCTGCGCCATCCCCACTTTCTGCCAGACGGCCGCCGCTTCCTCTATGTGGCGCGAAGCGGCCGTCCCGACGAGAGCAGCGCGTATCTCGGGTCGCTCGACGCACCGCCGCGCCGCCTCTTCGCCTCCTTGTCGGAAGTCATGTTCGCGCCACCGGATCTGCTGCTCTTCGTGAAGGATGGGACGCTGTTCGCGCAGCGATTCGATCTGACGGCCGTGCGGCTCGAGGGCCCCCCGATGCCGGTTGCCGCCGGTGTCCACGCGCAGCCGCTCGGGCTGAACACCGGCTTCGCGGTGTCTGCCTCGGGAGCGCTGGTCTATGCGCCTGCCGCGCCCGGCACGACGGTGACGCTCCGCTGGTTCGATCGCGCTGGCCGCGATCTGGGCGCGCTGGGCCAGCCGAGCCCCGTCGATCAGTTCCGCATCGCTCCCGATGGCCGCCGCGTCGCGTTCGCGATGGCCGATGCAGCGCGAGGTTCCCGCAGCATCTGGATCGCCGACGGCACGGGCGCGCTCGGACGTTTCACGTTTCTCGACACCCACGACTGGATGCCAATCTGGTCGCCGGACGGCACGCGCATCGCGTTTGCCTCGTACCGCAACGGACCGCTCGATCTGTATGTGAAGGACGCGACCGGAGCCGCGGCCGAGTACGCCGTCGTGCAGTCGGATCTGCAGAAGGACTCCGGCGACTGGTCGCCGGATGGCCGGTTCATCGTCTATCGCCTGACTCGCGCGAATGGCGCGGGCGACATTATGGCGGCGGAGGTGAGCAACCCCTCGAACGTCCTCGCGGTCACCAACACCCCGGACCTGGAGGAGCGGCTGCCGCGTTTCTCCGGGGACGGCCGGTGGCTGGCCTACGTCGAGGTGATCTCGGGCCGCCGCGAGGTCATCGTGCAGCCATTTCCGCCGACCGGTGGGAAATGGCAGGTGTCGGTCAACGGCGGTGACTCGCCCGCGTGGACGCGCGACGGCCGCGAGTTGATCTATCTGGACTCGGAGGGGATGCTGCAGGCTCTTGCCGTCGACGCGTCCGCGGCCTCGTTCGCGGCCGGACCGCCGACGCCGCTGTTTCGCGCGGGGCCGAGCCGCGGGTTCCAGCACCGATATGACGTCACGCGCGACGGGTCGCGTTTTCTCGTCGCTGTCGACGATCCGCTGCCGCCGGCGAAACCCGCGACGGTCGTCGTCAACTGGCACTCCATGTTGAAGGGAGCCCGGTAATCGTTCCCGGCGCAGGTTGGGGACGCGATCTGGGGGCGCTGCGGAATCTTCAGTAGGGCGCAGGGTTAGATGCGCCGCAGGCGGCGCCGGTCGTGCCGCCGCAGGCGGCGCCTCACGCCGAGCCAGTACGTCAGGTAATAGCCGAGGACGACGGCGCCGGCCGCCATCGCGCCGGCCACGCCGGCGGCAACGAACCACGAGCCGCCGGACAGGCCTGCCTGCCAGGATTCCCAACTCCGCCACATCCCATAGAGGATGCGCGCGCTGACAACGACGGTGATGCCGAGCACGAGCAGGCGGTTCGGCGTGTAGTAAAGGGCGTCGTTTCCCGCCCGGCCCTGCGGTCCGGCCGTGTCGCGCTCCCACTTCGTCAGCGCGAGTCCGAGCAGGCCGAGCACCGCGCCGCCGGCCAGGCCGGCGGCCGTGTACGTGAGCACGTCAGGCACCCACATGCTCGTCACCGTCGCGGCCGTGAGAAAGAGCGCAGTCGAGATGGTGAGGCCGAACAGGTTGAGCGCGGCAATCCAGCCGCGCGCCTTCTGGCGCTTCGTGCCGACGCGGTAGCGCTGCACGATGCCCACCGGAATCAGCACGATCACCAGCAGCACGATCAGGACCGGCAGAATCAGCAGCGGCACGCTGTGGACACTCTATGCCTGTGTTGACACGTTCACCATCGTCGTCGCCTTGCGGGAACTCGTCCGGCGGCAGCGGATCGAGCACCTGAAAGGTCTGCTCGGGCGCGTCGAGTTGGACGTGGACCTTGATCGAAGCCGCCGCCGGCCGCGCCGATGATCGCCGTTGACACGGCCGTCTGGGTGGCCGCGTTCCGCGACGGCGCCAGCGCAGAAGCAGACGTGCTGCGCCAACTACTCGACAGCGACGACGTGCTGCTGCCTGTGCCTGTCAGGATCGAACTGCTGTCTGGAACGTCAAAACGCCACCGCGCGGCGCTGCGCTCGGATCTTTCTGCGCTGCCGCTTGCGTATCCAACCGACGACACCTGGCGCGTGATGGACCGCTGGACCGATCGAGCCTCGAATGCGGGCGAGCGCTTCGGCCTCGGCGATCTCCTGATCGCCGCCATCGCGCAGGAGGCGGGTGCGCTGGTGTGGTCACTCGACTCCGCATTCGAGCGGCTGGCCCGCCTGCGGCTCATTGGACTATACGAGCCCGGCCCCGGACGCTGAGCGCGTCCGGGACTCGACGAACAGGATCTCACCGTCCGGGGTGAACTCAGGTTGCCCCTTGTTCGAACGGCCTCGGTCCGGACCGGATCAGTGTCCTCCGGCGGGCATCGCCGGCGGCGGCTGGTCGGCGTTCCAGACGTCCTGGGTGATCAGCCACGATCCGTCGGCTTGACGGCGGAGGATGTGGAGGCCCTTGACGGTCTCGGACATGCCTTCGCCACCGGCCTTGGGCGTCATCGACAACACCCCCGTGAACCGGTGCACGGCGAGATCGCCGGAGACCGACACGTCCGAACTCGTGTATTGGACCCCGACCGTGAACTGCGCGTGAATCCCGTTGGCCCAGGACCCCAGCGCGTCGCGCCCCTGAATCGCCGGCTCGTTGGGCGCCATGACGACTACATCGGGAGCGAAGACCGCGCTGAGCTCCGTCAGGTCGCCGGACGAGAACATGGCGATCTCACGGGTTATCAGCTGGTTAATTGCCGCCACGTCGGCGGACGTGTCAACCGGTTCAGGTTCCTGCGCAGGGGCGCAGCCGACTGCCAGCAGGACTCCGAGGCCGGCCGCCAATCCCAGGGAGCGGGTCATGGGTACCTCCAGAAAGCCGTGGGTTGCCGCACGAGGCTGGCAGGCTATCACACTCCGCCGCGCCGGTGCGAATGACGTACGTCGGACCAACGGTCTGCGGCTGATTGGGCTATACGAGCTCGATTCCGGACGCTGAGCGCGCCTCCGGCGCGCGCCGGCCGTTGAGCAGCGCGCCGATCCATGTGCGCCTGACGAACGCCTGATAGGTCAGCCCCGACACCGCCGTCGTTACCGCCAGCACAATCGCGAATTTCACTGAGACGTGCAGCGGCGCGCGCGCGAGCAGGCCCGCCGTCCAGATCACCACCGGCAGATGGACGATGTACATCCAGTAGGAGGCGTCGGCCGCATAGCGGACGGCCGGGTGTCCACGGCGGACGTAGCGCAGGAAACCGGCAAAACTCGCCAGCACGAGCGCCCATGTCAACGCGCCGACCAGCACGCAGCCGAGGATGTGCACCACGCGCGCGTCGCCGCTGAACATGCGAATCCCGATGTAGCCCGCGGCGACGACAGGCAGCATGGCGGCCGGCAGCCTCCACGACCACCACATCGTCAGGCGCTGGAGCTCGGCGCGGCCGCGATAGAGCACCCAGCCAAACGCAAAGAAGACCGCGTACGCAATGACCGGTCGCGGGTCCGGGAAGAGCAGCGGCGACGCCTCTATGCCCGGATGACGCATCGGCAGCAGCGTGAGCGTCGTGACGCCCGCCCAGAGCGGAAGGCTCCACCAGGATGTCGTGAGGCGCGCCGCGGTTTCCGCGCGCACGGATCGATTGTCGATGACGCGGAGCAACGCGAGGGCAGTGGCGTAATACAGCACCAGATACCAGAGGAACCACAGGTGCATCGGCGACAGCTCGGACAGCCTGAACGCGGCCGCCGCCTGCGCGAGCAGCTCGTCGCCGGGCATCCGGCCGCCGCGGGTGATCGCGAAGTAGAAGCCGCCCAGAATCAGTGGTCCGACCGCGGCCCAGAAAATCACGAGCGGCAGCAGCACGCGTTTCGCCCGGTTGCGCGCCATGCCGGCCGCGCCGTCGCGCGCGTACAGCAGCGCGGCGAAGAAGCCCGCCACGGCAAAGAACGCGGGCATACGAAAGAGATGGATGACGTACAGGAGCACGTCGAAGACGGGGCTGATTTGCAAATCCTGGTATGGCCAGTCGTCGCCAACAGGACGCAGGGTGTAGCTGGCGCCGGCGTGCAGCACGAGGCCGAGCAGCATCATCGCCCCGCGCAGTGCGTCGAGCGCGTGCAGGCGTCCCGTTCCGGCCTCCATGCCGACCGGATAGTAGCAGCATCCAAAGGACCCCAGCCGACACGGGTGCGCGTATAATCCCCCGACACTCCCCAACATGGCATTACCTTCGGGCAGCCGCCTCGGCCCCTACGAGATTCTTGCGCCCATCGGCGCAGGAGGCATGGGCGAGGTCTATCGCGCGCGTGATTCGCGCCTCGATCGCGACGTCGCCATCAAGATTCTGCCCGAGGCCTTCGCGGCCGACGCCGAGCGCCTTGCAAGGTTCGAACGCGAGGCCAAGACGCTGGCTTCGCTGAGCCATCCCAACATCGCGCAGATCTACGGGATCGAAAACGGCGCGCTCATCATGGAGCTGGTCGACGGCGAGGACCTGTCGGCGCGCATCGCGCGCGGGCCGATGCCGCCGGCCGAAGCGCTGCCGATCGCGCAGCAGATTGCCGACGCGCTCGAGGCCGCGCACGAGCGCGGCATCATCCATCGCGATCTCAAGCCCGCCAACATCAAGGTCAGCGCCGACGGCGCGGT
>DATKDT010000045.1:0-6640 GCA_035512575.1 Vicinamibacterales bacterium
CCGCTGACCAGGATCCAGCCATAGTTCGAATAGCGGTACGCGGTGCCCGGCTCGAACAGCAGATTCTTGTCCGCAAAGCGCGGCATCGCTTCGAGCGTGCCATCGCAATGCTCGCGCATCGGCTCCTCGTCGCCGGCGTCCCGCCTGAGGCCCGACATATGCGCCATCAGCTGCCGCACCGTGATCGGCCACGGTTTTTTCGGGAACGCCGGCACGTACGTCTGAATCTCAGCGTCCAGATTCAATGCTCCCTTCTCCACCAGCATGCCGGCGGCAGCGGAGGTGAGCATCTTGGAGGCGCTGCCGATGTAGAACCGCGTATTGGGCGCCGCTTCCACGCGGTTCTCGACATCCGCCCAGCCGAACGCTTCGGCCCACACGATGTCGCCGTCAACAGCGACCGCCACCGACAGACCCGGCAGGTTCATCTGCGCGACGTCGGCGCGCACGGCCTGGCGCGCCTGCTCGACAGTGACGGTCCAATCGGCCGGCGGTGTCGACTCCGCGACGGCCGGGATGCGCTGCGCGTCGGGATGAATGGGCCTGGTGGTTGCGATCACGAACGTCCATAGTCCAACGACGAACAGGAATATCAGGACGGGAATCGCGACGATTATCCAGAGTATGGTCTGGGTGCTGCTCTTCGCCATGCTCCTCCGCTGGAGAGATCTCGTTGTCTGGCCATCGGCCATTGCCGCGCGATCGGTGGCAGCAGCCGCAGCAACGTTCGCAGCGCCAGCGTCCAGCGCGTGAATGCCCGCGCGTCGCGCGCGCGCCACTCGAAGCCGTACGCCTCGCGGATAGACGTTGGAAGCGATCCGATCGTGAGCACCTGCAGCGCCCGGAATACCGGCCACGCCAGATACCATCCCGGCGGATACAGCAGCGCGCGCGCGAGGGCGCGGCTCGTGTCGCTTACGGCGATGGCGCCGCTCGCGAGCATCTCGCGCATGTAAGTGTCGAGTGCAGCGGTGTCGCGCGGCAGCCATCCGGCCGGCATCCCGAGCAGCGGCTCCATGATGGCCGCCTCCGCGCAGTACTGATCGCGCTCGCGCAGGGTTAGAGGCGCGACGAGCCGCTCGTAGGCGAGCGGAATCGACTCGAGCAGCGTGGCGTGCACCCACCGCTGCAGTTCGGGATCGTGCGCGGAGTAGGTCTCGCCCGCACCGTCAGCGTTCTGGACGCGGTCGTGAATCGCGTTGATGCGGGCGGCAGCCTCGATCATCTGCTCCGTGTCGCCGAACGCGATCGCGAGCATCGCGCCGACGGTCGAGCGCAGGCGGCTGATGCCCGGCAGGAGGGCGCCGCGGAAGCTGCTGTGATCGTGCACCGCGGCGGCAATCGCGGGATGCGCGAACTGCAGCAGGATGGCGCGGGCCCAGCCGGCGACCACGATCATCTCGCGGTTGACCTGCCAGCTGATGCTGCCGGGCCCCGGCCGGACGCGCTCCGACTCCATCAGGCGGATGCGCGCCTCGACCCGATCGATCACATCGTCCGGCGTCGAGGTGCCGGCCGTCAGGCCGACGACCTCGGCGGCGTCGAACCATTCGGGACGGACGTCTGCGTCGGTCTGCACATGATGCACGCGGGCGCAGTAGCGCGCACAGGTCTTGACCAGCTCCCGCGTGTTGTTGCTGGACCGGCCGCCAACCACGATCACGACGTCGGCCTGTTGCGCCATCTCGACCGCCGCGGACTGCCGCTGCTTGGTGGGCTTGCAGACCGTGTCGAGAAAGCACACCTCTGACCGCGGGAAGCGTCGTCGAATCAGATCGACCAGCTGTCGCACTTTCTCGATCGCCTGGGTCGTCTGGGCCGCCACGCCGATCCGTGGATGCTCCTCGAGCGCGAGGACGTCAGCGTCGTCGAGCACGACATCGAAGAGATCGAGATCGCCGGTGAGGCCGCGCACCTCCACGTGGTCGCGTTGCCCGACGATCACGACGTGATAGCCCTCGCGTGCGAGGGTGGCGACGGCGCGGTGCGCCACGGTTACGAGCGGGCACGTGGCTTCGATCACGTCTAGTCCCAGGGCGCGAGTGCGGGCGAGGTTCCGCTCGGAGGTGCCGTGGGCCGTCACCATCACCGTCGGCGTCCTGACGTCCGCGACATCCTGCGCGATGGCGATGCCCTTCGCCTCGAGGCCGCTCAGGACGGTGGGGTTGTGGACGAGGTCGCCGAGGATCGTGAGGGGCCCGGTGTCAGCGTGCTCGTGCGCGAGCGCGATGGCATCGCGCACGCCGAAGCACATGCCCAAGTGGACCGCCCGAAGGATCTTCATCGCCGCGTGAACCTCACGCTGCGAAAGACCGGACTGTTCATGTCGAGCGCCACGACCTTCCCGGCGTTGTCGCGAACGAAGCGCATGGTGAAATTGCCGAACTGGAACGTGTCGCGGTCGACCGGTCTGAATTCGAGGCCGAGCGGACGCGCATCGTTGAGGCGCGCCGCCAGACCCTGCCTGCCAGGCGTCAGGTCGAGGAACGCGCTCAGCTCGTCGCTCTCGTAGCGCCCCGCGAACGCTTTCAGATCATCGGCACTCGGCGCAAACGGCCGCGCCCGCCGGTAATGTGTCGTCACGCCTTCCATCGACTTGAGCTCGAACTGATCGTTCGACAGAAACCGCAGCTCGAAGTCGTCATTCGACATGAAGTTGGTCGAGGGGCGGGCGACGCGAAAGCGTTCCGCGGCCAATGTGACGAGCGGTCTGCCGCCGGCAATCGCCAGCCGGCCGTTGTTTGCGACGACGCGCATGGGCTCGTTCGTGCGCTCGTTGAAGAACAGTCCGGCCCTGCCGCTGACATCGACCCCGGTGATGCCGGCGGGTGGCGGCGTCGACGGCGCCCGCTTGAAGCCCTTGTCGGCCAAGATCAGGTCGACGATGCCGGCCGCAAAGTCATCCCTGGCATCCGAGGCCTCGCCGGCGTTGCAGAGGACGGCGACAGAGATACCGTGATCCAGAAAGTGAGCCGCAATCGATCTGTATGCGGCCGCGCCGCCGCCGTGCAGCAGCATCCTGCCGGCGCTCTCCGTCAGCAGCGAGATACCGCGCGCGTACGTGAGCTTCCGCCCGTTGCTCAGCGTGGCCGGCGCCTGAATGCTCTCGGTCACGAACTTGCCGAGACGCGCGCTCGCCAGCGCATCGTTCCAGAGCACGAGGTCTGCGGCGGTGGTGAACAGCGCGCCCGCGCCGCCACGCTCGTTCCCGAGCCGCATGTCCATCCTCCAGGCGCCGCCGGACGGGCTGCCCTGGGGCTCGTACGCCAGCGCGCGGTTCCTGATGACAATGTCAGGATCGTCGACGTATCTGGAGTTCTTCATTCCGAGCGGATCGAGCACGCGCGTGTGCAGGAACTCGGAGAACTTCTTTCCGCTCGTGCGCGCGACGATCTCGGGCAGCAGCACGTAACCGCTGTTCGAATAGGACCATTCGGTGCCAGGGACGAAATTCAATGTGCGCTGGCGCAGGAGCAGGCTCATCACGTCGGGATCGCCGCTCGCCCAGTTCAGCAGCGGCACCCAGTCGCGAATGCCGCTGGTGTGCGTCAGCAGGTGATCGATCGTGATCGTGTGACCGAAGTCGTGCAGCTCCGGGATGTGCTTGCGGATGTCGTCGGACAGCGACAACTTCCCCTCCTCGACCAGCAGGAGGATCGCGGCGGCGACGAATTGCTTCCTGATCGATCCGGCGTCGAGCAGCGACTCGGTGGTCAGCGGGACGTTCCGCTCGAGGTCGGCCAGTCCGTACGCGCGATTGACGACGAGCTTGCCGTCCTGGGAGGCGGCGGCCACGCAGCCGGGCATGCCGAGCTTGACCCAGCTGAAGATCTTGTCGACCTCGGCGGTCTTGTCCTGGTTTTGAGCGAGTGCCGGGGTGGCGGCGAGCAGGGCGGCGAGGATGAACGCGACTCTCATGGCTGCAAGGATGGCCCGTTCGGGCCGCCCGAGTCTTCAGCGCCAGGTGAGCGAGTTGTGAGATGTGCGTGAGGACCGCGGCGCCGGCCTTGCGCCGAAATAGAGGACATTCGGCGCGCCCGATCGGGCCATGGCGATATCCAGGAAGCCGTCTCCGTCGATGTCCGCTATTGCGAAGCCGTAGGCGGCGCCCTTCGCGTCGCCGAACGTGACCTTGATGTAGCGGCGTCCGCTGCCGTCGTTGACATAGACCGCCGGCGCGGCTTCGACGTGGCCGATGACCACGTCGATGCGGCCGTCGCCGTTGAGGTCATGCACGGCCATGGCGTACGGCGTGTCGGTTCCGTCGGCGATGTCCACGCCCGCCGAGAACGTGCCGTCCTTCTGCCCGAAATAGGCGATGACCCCGCGCGCTTCGTCGATGGCGACGATATCGAGCAGGCCGTCGGCGTCGAGATCGGCGGCTTCCGCCATCCTGATGCGCGCGTCGGACGGGCCGAAAGGAATGCGCCGCGCGACCGGAAACGACGCGTCGCCGTCGTTGAGGTACACGTAGCTCTGACCGCGGTCGCGATGCGGAGCGGCGAGATCGATCAGGCCGTCGCCGTTGAAATCAGCCGGCGTGATCGTCGTCGCCGAATCCCGGGAAAACGCGACACAGTCCGCATCGAAGCGTCCGCCCCCGCGGTTCAGGCACACGAAGTTGCCGGCATTTCCCCGGTTGGCCACGATGATGTCGGGACGGCCATCGCCGTTGAGATCGGCGACGCCGGCGTTCCGCGTCCCCCACTCCGGACGGCCGAACGTCGAGCCCTCGGCGAAACGGCCGCGCCCGTCGTTGATGTAGGTCCGTTTCGGATCGGGCGTGTCGTTGCTGATGACGACGTCGAGATCGCCGTCGCCGTCGAGATCCACGAGCCGGCCAGAATAGGTGCGGTCGGCGGCCCCGCCGAGATCGTAGGACGCCGTGATGCCGCCCCGGCCGGCGCCGAGCAATACGCGATTGCGCAGCGGCCAGTGGCGGCCCTTGGCCAGCACCAGGTCCAGCTTTCCGTCGCCATTCACGTCGCCGATGCTGACGTTTGCCGACGTCTCGGCGGTGGTTTCGAGCAGCAGCTCGCGGTCGAATCGCGGGAGCAGCAGCGCAGCGGACTGGGCGTCGCGCACGCTCATTGCCGCGTGTGCGGCGGGCATGACGGCGCAGAGCCCGGCGAGAGCCGCGGCTCGGCGGAAGCTGGGTCTCATGCGCGCCACGTGGTTCATGCCCGTCGCCGCTTTCGGCGCGTGATCGTTCGCCCGGGCGCGACGACGTCGGCTACGCCGTCCGCGACAGCTTCGCGATCCGCCCGGCGCCGGCGTTTGCGGGCTTCTTCCTTGGCCTCGTCGTTCGTGCCCCAATAGGCCATGTTCGAGCGGCCCAGCCGTCCACCCTTGCCCGCGTCAGGCTTGCCTCTGCCAATCGCCATGGTCCGCTTCCCGGATTCGGTGCACCGCCATCCTACTCGATGGCGCCCAGACAGGGACGAACGGTCGTTGCGCCACGACTGACGGTCTATCCTCCTGCGCGCGATTACGATATTACTGAGCCATGCAGCCGCGGCGTTTCGCGTGGACCGACTCGGCCGGCCGGCACGAACTGGCCATGATGTGGGTGCCTGGCACGGAGGGCAGCACGTTCGACTTCGGGCACGGGGCGCGCCGCCGGGCGATTTCGCTGCCCGGATTCTTCATCGCGGCCACGCCCGTGACGCAGGCCCTCTGGCAGCGGGTGATGGGAAGCAATCCGTCGAAGCGGCCCGATCCTCGCAGTCCCGTAGAGAACGTATCGTGGGACCACGTCACGTCCCCCGGCGGCTTTCTCGATCGTCTCAATGCCGGCGAGATACGCGCGGCCGTTGCCTCAGGAGATTCTGACCTTCGATTCCGGCTGCCTTCGGAGACGGAGTGGGAATACGCCGCGCGTGGCGGTCCGGCCTGGCGGGATGCTTTTGCCTTCAGCGGCAGCAACGACGCCGACGCGGTCGCCTGGTACGGACGCCGGTGGACCGCCGGCCATCAGCTTCTCGTCCGCTTGTTTGGATGGGGCATCGCCTGGCGGCTCGCCAACCGGCTTCCTTATGTGCCGCGCGCGACCCGCACGCACGCGGTCGCGACGAAGGCGCCAAACCAGCTTGGTCTGTACGACATGTCGGGCAATGTGTGGGAATGGTGCCAGGACGCGTGCACGGACGACCTGAACGCCCTCCCCGCCGACGGGCGGCCCTATGAGGGCGCCGGCACCGAACGACGCCTTCGCGGCGGTTGCCACACCAACTGGGATTTGCACTGCACCGTCTGGTGGCGCTATGGCATCCAACCGGATGCGCACGACAGCTGCCTCGGTGTGCGTGTCGTGCTGGCGCGCTAGCTAGCCGGCGCGGTATTCGCGAAGTCGAGCGGCGCTGCCGCTGGGATCCGCGAGTGCAACGTGGCCGTCCGGCCTGACGAGATACAGCGCGTCCGGCGCGAGGCCGGCATTCGCCATGCGTTCATTCCACTCGAACACATGGAGCGGAAGATGAAGCTCGGCGCACGCCGCCGCGAGATCATCGGAAGCCGTGCCGTACACGTGCACCTGCCACGCGAGCGCCGTGAGCGGCGCGAAGTTGTCCTCTCCGGACACGGTTTCGACCCATGGCAGCCGATCGCCGCCGTGAACCTTGCCGGCGCGGCCCGCGCTCAG
>DATKDT010000046.1:0-4959 GCA_035512575.1 Vicinamibacterales bacterium
GTCGGCCACGGTGAAGGTGCCGCGCTGGGCGGCCAGCGGCTCGAGCACGGCGAAGTGCCGGTTGGGCGAGTAGCGCTCGAGCACCGTGCGCCCGTTCTTGTTCTTGTAGCCCCACACGCCGACCAGCGGCGGCTGGCCGGCCTCGGCGGCGACCACGCGCGACAGGCTGTGCTCATCGAGCAGCGTGATGGCCGGCAACGGCAGGACCTTGGGCGCGACGGATACCGACCGCGTCCCGCGGTTGGTGCGCACTTCTCGACGCGGCACCTCCAGCATGGCGGCCTCGGCCTTCCGGGTAATCTGGTCGCCCTCGATCTTGAGGCTGACACGCTGGTTGAGCAACAGACGTGACTCCTGATCGGCAAGCATCGGCTTGGAGACGAGCGTGAGCACGTCGCCTTTCAGCGCGTACTCGCCATCGACGATGCGGCCGTTCGCACGAACGACGGAGCCGTCGTCGGCAAACTCGAGCCACATGCCAACGCCGTCGTCGTTGCGATCCTGGCCGAGCCAGAGGCCGGGAAGCGAGCAGGTCTGGGGAGCGGGTGCGGCGGGCGCGAAACCAAGCACCAGGCTGACGAAAAGCGCGGCATGCGTCATCATGCGGGAATCATACTCCCGAGGATTCTGTCTTTCCACACCGCGTATCGGTGCCGGAATTCCGGCGCCTGCTGCTCCGCCGGCTGGGTCGACCCCGGCCCGGACGGTCGTGTGCCGCCACTTCGACGCGCATCCGGCGGGCGGCTGCACCATCCAGCGCACCGGCGGCCCGGGTCTGCTCATGGACTGGGCGGCGGCAGGCCGATTTACGGCTGCGCCACAGAATATAGAAGTCAGAACACAGAACGCAGGAGTCTGTCTGCCGCGCCGTGCGCGGTTTCATTCTGTGTTCTGTGTTCTGTGTTCTGTGTTCTCTATTTCTCGCTCATGAACGGATACTTATAGTCGGTCGGCGGCACGAACGTCTCCTTGATCGTGCGCGCGCTGGCCCAGCGGATCAGGTTCAGCTTCGAGCCGGCCTTGTCGTTGGTGCCAGACGACCGCGCGCCGCCGAACGGCTGCTGGCCGACGACCGCGCCCGTGGGCTTGTCGTTGATGTAGAAGTTGCCGGCCGCGTTGCGCAGCGCCGACGCGGCCTCGCGCACCGCCGCGCGGTCGCGCGCGAACACCGCGCCCGTCAGCGCGTACGGCGACGTGCGATCCATGACCTCGAGCGTCTCGCTCCACTTGTGGTCGTCGTACACGTAGGCCGTGACGACCGGCCCGAAGATCTCCTCGCACAGCAGCTTGTAGCCGGGGTCCTTCGTTTCGATCAGCGTCGGCTCGATGAAGTAGCCCTCGTCGCCCTTCACGCCCCCGCCCTGGATGATGGTCGCCGAGCCTTTCGCGTGCTCGACGTACTCGCCGATCTTCGTGAACGCCTTCTTGTCGATCACGGCGCTCATGAAGTTGCGGAAGTCGCGCACGTCGCCCATCCTGATCTCTTTCATCATGGCGACGGCCCGATCCCGCACCTCGCCCCACAGCGACTGCGGGATGTACACGCGGCTGGCGGCCGAGCACTTCTGCCCCTGATACTCGAAGCCGCCGCGCACGATCGCCGTGGCCACCGCCGCGGCGTCGGCCGACGGGTGCGCCACGATGAAGTCCTTGCCGCCGGTTTCGCCGACGATGCGGGGATAGGTCTTGTACGTGCCGACGTTCTCGCCGACCTTCTTCCACATGGCGTTGAAGACGCTGGTGCTGCCCGTGAAGTGGATGCCGGCGAGCTCGGGGCTGTCGAGAAGGATGTCGGTGATTTCGCGCGCGTCGCCCGGCACGAAGTTGATGACGCCGGCCGGCATGCCGGCCTCCTCCATCACCTTCATGACGTAATAGGCGCTCAGCATCGCGCTCGACGCCGGCTTCCAGACGACCGTGTTGCCCATCAGCGCGGGGGCCGACGAGAGGTTGCCGCCAATCGCCGTGAAGTTGAACGGCGACACGGCGTACACGAAGCCTTCCAGGTTGCGGTACTCGAGCGAGTTCCACATTCCGGGCGACGACAAGGGCTGCTCGCTGTACAGCTCCTGCGCGTACTGGACGTTGAAGCGCCAGAAGTCAATCAGCTCGCACGCCGCGTCGATCTCCGACTGGAACACCGTCTTGCCCTGCCCCAGCATCGTCGCCGCGTTGATGGTGGAGCGCCAGGTGGTGGCCAGCAGCTCCGCGGCGCGGAGGATGACGGCCGCGCGATCCTCCCAGGGCCAGGCCGCCCAGTCGCGTCGGGCCGCGGCGCTGGCGCGGATGGCGGCCTCGACGTCGGCCGCGGTCGCGACGTGCCAGTCGGCGAGCACGTGCTTGTGATTGAACGGCATGACGGCCTGCCCGGTGCGGCCGGTGCGGATTTCCTTCCCGCCGATGATGACGGGGATGTCGATGCGCTCCGACGCCATGGCGTCGAGGCGCGCCTTCAGCTCGGCGCGCTCGGGGCTGCCCGGCGCGTACGACTTGATGGGCTCGTTGACGGGGGTCGGCACGCGGCGGACGCCGGCGAACGCCGCGGTCAGCGAGGGCGACGAGGGAGACGCGCCCGCGTCGGCGGCGGCACGCTCAGGAGTGGCAGCGGGTGTAGGCATAGCACGTTATTTTACTGCGTATAATTGGTTGCCAGTAACCGATGCAGATTGACGAACGGCGCGACGGCGACACGGTCACGCTCGCGCTGTCGGGCCGGCTGACGGTCAACGACAGTCCGGGCCTGCTCAAGGACAGCGCCGCGGCGCTGGGGGCCGAGGGCGTGCGCGACGTCGTGTTCGACCTCGAGGACGTGCGCTACATCGACAGCGCGTGCATCGGCGAGTTCATCGCCGCGCAGATCACGCTGGGCCGGCGCGGCGCGCGCCTGCGGCTGGCGCGAGTGCCGGACCGCATCATGGAGCTGCTGAAGCTCGCCGGGCTCGACGGCATCTTCGAGATCGTCTAGTTCGCCGTCGATGCCGCGCCGGCGCGGGCGCCTAGCTCGCGATCGATGTCGATGATCGACGCCGGATCGCCCTTCACCATGTTGAGCCGCGCCACGATCTCGCGCGCCGTCTTCTCTTCCTCGACCTGCTCGGTCAGGAACCACTGCAGCTCGGCCATCGCGGCGAAGACCTTTTCCTTGAACGCGAGCTCGTAGAGCGCGTCGATCTGCCTGCTGACGGTCTGCTCCTGCGAGAGCGCCGTCTCGAACACGTCGGCGAGCGACTTGAACGTCGCTTTCGGCACCTCGATGGTCTCGAGCTTGATCTCGCCGCCGCGGGCGAGCACGAAATCGAAGAGCTTCATGGCGTGGCCGTGCTCTTCCTGGCTCTGGAGGCGCAGCCAATGGGCCGCGCCGGTGAAATTCTCCTTCTCGCACCAGGCCGACATCGAGAGGTACGAGAACGAGGCGTTGAACTCCGAGGAAATCTGCCGGTTGATGGCATCGAGGACGACACTGGTCATGAAACGATTCTATTACTAAGCTAGGGGCCTCATGCGACGACTCGCCCTGTTGATCCTGATCTCAACTGCCCTCGCCCAGACGGGGCCTGCCGCTCAGCCGGCGCCCGCTCAGAACGCGGGCTATATCGACGCCTACACGGCATGGGACGAGGGGCACTACGTTGTGGCGCTCGAGCGGCTCAAGGCCCTGCTGCCGGGGGCCGACGAGGCCACCTTCGAGCACATCGCGCTGTTGACGGGCGAGCTGTATCAGACGCACGAGGTCACGGCGGACGGGCGGAACCCATCGCTCAGTCTTGACGGGACGCTCATCGCCTATGAGACGGGCTCGGGCGGCGCCGCCGCGACCCGCATCGTCCGCAACGCGCCCGGGTTCCCACTTGTCGTCAGCTTCACCGGCACGGGCGCGGTCATCGGTCCGACGTCGAAGCAAATCGCCTACCGGTACGGGGCCGGCCGGATGGCGATCCGGAACGTCGGCGCGTTTTTGGGCGATCCGATCGCGCTGACGCCCGGAGGGGCGTCGGCCGCAGTCTGGAGCACCGACGGCGCCGCCCTGTACTTCATCGATGCGCCCGCCGATGCGGCCGCCCAGCAGGTCTTCTCAATGCCCGCATCGGGAGGCGCAGCCAGGCCATTGACGACTCTCGCGGGCCGCAAGAGCAATCTGCGGCTGATCCCCGGCGGAGCCGCGCTGCTCTTCACGACGGGCGGAGGAGGAGGCCGCGGCGGCGGACAGGCCACGCCGCAGGTCCAGAGCTACATCGACCTGCGGACAGGCGAAGCCGGCGTGTTTGAAGACGCCTCGACGCCCCCTGTCTTTTCCGCCGACGGCGGCACGCTGGCCTACATCGCGCGTGATGGGGGTGTGTCGCGCCTGAGGATCCGCTCGGGCCGCGCGCCCGCGACCACGGCACTCGAGACCACCGACCGGATCGACGCGCCGGCGCTCTCGCCTGACGGATCGCGCGTCGCGTTCCAGCGCATGCTGCGCGACGACTGGGAGATCTTCGTGTCGGATCGGGAGGGCAAGGACGTGCGCCGCGTCACGCGCGAGATCCAGCACGACCTGCTGCCCCGCTTCCTGACCAACGACCGCCTGTTCGCGCTCGTCGGCGAGGCGCGCCATCGCCGCTCGCACGTGTACGACCTCACGACCGGCACGGGGCAGCGAGTGTTCCACAACAACACCATCCGCACGATCGCACCCGAATACATCTGGCAGACGTCGCAGGACGGCGCGCGCGTGCTGATTCAGGCCGATCGCGACGGCAACACCGTCTCACCCGAGCGCGGCGTGTACGTGGTCGACCTCACGAAGAAGATCTCGCGCGCCGATCTGTCGGCGCGCATCGACGCCATGCTGGAGGCCGAGCGCGGCCTGCGCGCCTTTGCCGCCCGCGTCACCAGGCCGCTCGACGCCTCCATCCGGCAGATCGTCGACAGCGCCTCGGTCTCGCGAGTCTACGGCTACGAGAAGGCGCTGTTCGA
>DATKDT010000047.1:0-38329 GCA_035512575.1 Vicinamibacterales bacterium
TACGACTACGTCAACAGCGGCGACCCCGCGCGGCGGGCGGCCTGCAACGCGCGGTATCGTGACGGCGAATTTGCCGAAGAGCGCGACCGCGTGCACGGCGACTACAACGACTTCTGGCTCTCGCGCGATTTGCTGCCGAAGACGCGGAACATCAGGGCGGCGGTCCTGATGGCCCACGCCTTCAACGACTGGAACGTGGTCCCCGAACACAGCGTGCGCATCATCGAGGCGCTGAAGGGGCGCGTGCCGCTGCAGATGTACTTCCATCAGGGCGGGCACGGCGGCGCGCCGCCGCTCGCGATGATGAACCGCTGGTTCACGCGCTATCTGTACGGCGTGCAGAACGGCGTGGAGCACGAGCCGAAGTCATGGATCGTGCGCGAAACGGATCCGCCGCCTCCGCCGGCGCCTGGCGAGAGGGGGCGCGGACGCGGCCGCGCGCCGATGCCGCCGCCCGTGCCGTATGCCGATTATCCGCATCCGGACGCGAAGGTCGTTACGCTGCGTCCCCAGGGCGGGGGAGCCGGCGTCGGCGGCCTGCGGCCCGAGCGGGCGGGGAAGGCCGGCGCGGAGACGCTCGTCGACGACGTCGAGTTCTCCGGGGCCGCGCTCGCGTCGGCGGAGCAGTCGCCGCACCGTCTGCTGTACGCCACGGCGCCGCTCGCGGCTCCTCTGCACATTTCCGGCACACCGTCGATCACGATCAGGCTCGCGTCGAACAAGCCGGCGGCGAACCTCTCGGTCTGGCTCGTCGTCCTGCCCTGGACCGACGCGCCGATCGGGCCGTGGAATCTGATCACGCGCGGCTGGGCCGATCCGCAGAATCATCGATCGCTCACGCGCGCGCGCAACTATGACTCGGCGCGCAGGGGCGAGCCGCTCGTGCCCGGGCGGTTCTATTCGATGACCTTTGCGCTGCAGCCCGACGACCAGATCATTCCGGCAGGCAAGCGGATTGGTCTGATGATCTTCTCGAGCGATCGCGACTTCACGCTGTGGCCGAAGCCCGGTACCGAGCTCACGATCGATCTGGACGCGACGTCGCTGCAGCTGCCGGTGGTCGGCGGTAGAATCCCGGGCTGAGCGCTCTCACCGCCCTCGCGCCTCGAGCCGGGCCTTGCTCGACACCAGCGAGCGTGCGAGGCTCGTGCGCACCTGGCTTTGCACGCGGCCCCGCATGAGGAGCCCTTTCAGGCCGCCGAGCCCGTCGGCGCGGCTCCGGCTCACCGTCATCAGCCACACGCCGGGTCCCCGCGACGGATCGGGCGTCAGCACCCGCAGCTCGACGGCGGCAATGAAGTAGTGGCTGGCATAGAGCATCTTCGACGCGACGATCGTCGCATCCGGCCGCTCGTCGATGACCACGTGGCTGATGCGCACGGTCGGCTTCAACCCGAACTTCGCCAGCTGCCAGTACACGAAGTCGCGCGCGTCGGGGATCGGCGCGCGTGGATAGTCGATCAGGTAGCGCCGGACGGCCGGCACGCCGGCCGCGATCGGCGGAAGCCGGGCGGCCAGCGCCTGAAGCTCGAACGCGACGGCCGCGGGCTCCGGCTTGTCGCGATACACCGGCAGCGCGGCGTTGCCCCGCGCGCGATAGCCGGAGACGAGCGCGAGCGCGCGCTCGCGGAAGGCCCCCTCGGCGCGTCCCGCGGCGGCGCGGATGGCCTCGATCGTCGGCTGGTCGAGCTTTACCGCGCAGTCGCCGACGCGGCAGTCCCGCAAGTCCCGCACGTCCCCGTCGGGCAGCCGCAGCGACGCGAAGTCTTCGGCTCGCGCCGGATCGCCAAGCCGCTTCGTGGCGAGGTAGGCGCCGCCGCGCTCGTGTGCTTCGATGTCGCTGACGGCTTCGACGTACGCGCGCGCCGGCGCGTCGAGCCAGATGGCGCCGAACACCGCGACCTCGCGGCCGGGATCGGCGTCCAGCATCCGCGTTACCGGTGCGCCCGCGAAGAGCTGCGCGCGCTCGGCCGCGGTAAGCCGTACGGTGGCCGAGACATAGTGCTCGAGTCGCTCCGGCAGGCGGCGCGTCGGTTCGTCGCCGGGCGCCGGCGCCGCCGCCAGGGACGCGGCAAGGGGCAGCAGCGCGACCGGCAATACACGTTTTGCCGTGTGTCCGAAGGCGCGGCTCACGGTCATTTGGCGTCATTGTCCCGCATCCAGCCTCGCGCCAAGCCCGGCTTTTCTGCTGGCCCAACAACTGCTTAACTCGCGCATAATGTGTGCCCCGCGAGACTCCGCATCAGGGGCCTCCGGGTCCGTTCACCTCGTCCTTGGAGTAGCAGATGGGCCGGAAGCTTTTCGTAGGGAACTTGCCGTATGACAGCACTGAAGCTGACCTGCAGGAAGTGTTCGCGCGGGTCGGCACCGTCGACACAGTGACCATCATGAAAGACAACATGACCGGACGCCCCAGGGGGTTCGGGTTCGTGGAGATGTCCACGGACGAGGAGGCCGCGAAGGCGGCTGAGGAGCTCAACGAAACGGACTTCGGCGGCCGGAAGCTCACGGTCAACGAGGCACGTCCGCGTCCGCAGGGAGGCGGGGGCGGCTTCGGTGGTGGCGGCGGATTCGGCGGCGGCGGTGGCGGCCGGCGTCCCGGTGGCGGCGGCGGTCGCGGCGGCCGCGGCGGCGGCGGAGGTGGTGGCCCGCGGGAGCCTCGGTGGTAACCTTAATGCATGGCCGGACCACGACCAACACATCTGAAGCGCCAGCGCGAACGCGCGCTGGTCGAGCGCCGTAACGAAAAAGCCGCGAAGCGTGAAGCGCAGAAGGCCCAGAAGGCCACTGTGCCTCCGCCCGCGCCTGGTGAAGATCCCGATCTCGCCGGCATCAAGCCCGGCCCTCAGCCTCGCATCTACGAGCTGGATGAAGAGCCGGAGGAAGAAGGCAGCACCCCGTCCTGACCGGCGAGCCCGCCCCCCGGCGGGCTCGTCGCTTTAAGGGGTGACCCGGTCTGTCATACCCCGCGGCGACCATAGCCGCATGGAACAAGCGCACATTCTGTTTCCCGATCTCCCGTCCGAGCCTGTCGCCGCGCGCGTGGTTCAGTTTCAGCCTCGTCAGGCCGCCCGCGCCGTGCGCGACCCGCGCCGCCTCAGCGGCGACGGACTCGCGCAGCGGCTTCGCCGCGACGTCCAGCGCCAGATCGATCACCGCCGGCGCATGCTCGCGCATCTCGAAGCGCAATCACAGGCGTAGCCTTCGTCGATGATCGTGTCTAGGGGTTGGTGTCGCGCAGCGTGAAATAGAGCGCGATCGGCACGAGCAGCGCCCAGGACGCCGCGGCAATCTGCACGGCGGTGTTCGACAGCAGCGCGCCGGCGTCGAGATCGAGATCGATCGCCGGCAAGCGCAGCGCGGTCAGCCAGGCCGCCGCCGCGCCGGCGTCGGGCAGCTGCGCCGCGAGGATCGGCAGTCCCCACACGGCCGCGGCAATCGCCGCGGCCACGCCGCACGCGAAGGCCGCGCCCTGCACGAATCCGATCGGCCGTGTGGCCGCGCGTGCGGCTTCGTCGCGCGCGCGAAGCTGCGCGCGGTGCCACACCGCCGCGGCAGGCGGCACGTGCGCCGCCGCGTACGCCGTGTCTCCTTCATGCAGCAGCGCGCCGGCCACCGCGGCCAGGTCGGCGCAGCTCTCGCACGAGGCAACGTGCGCGCATAGATCCTCGTCCGCCCGCGCGGGCCAGCGCCGCGACGCCAGCGCGTCGAGCACGTCCGACTCGAAGGGACAGTCGCTCATCGGACAGGTCCCAGGCTCCGGGCTCCAGGCTCCGGGCTCGAACCGCTCGGACCGTTGTCCTCGCGGTTGTCTCTCAGGAGCGTGGCCATTTTCCGGCGCGCGCGAAACAGCAGCTGTTTCACGCTCGGCGTCTTCACGCCGACCGCTTCGGCAATCTCACGGTGCGAGGAGCCGTGCGCATAGGCGAGCCAGAGCATCGCGCGCTCGCGCGGCGCGAGCCGCTGCAGCGCGTGCCGCACGTGCGCCGACGCCGCCTGCTGTTCCACGCGCACGTCGGCGGCCGGCTCCGATCCCCGCAGCCCGAGCGCGTCGGCCGCCGCGTCGCCGGCGTGGCGCAGCGGATCGGCCTTGCGGCGCCGGTGCGCGTCGCGCGCCAGGTTCGTGGCAATGCGGAACAGGGAATGGCGCCGGTGCGCCTCGTTCTCGTGCGGGGCTTTCGCGCGCAGGAACCGGTAGTAGGTTTCCTGCAGCAGGTCGTCGGCCTGTGCCGGGTCGCACGTCATCCGCGACAGATACGCCCAGAGCGAACGGGCCGTCCGGTCGTAGAACGACCGGAAGGCCTCCTCGTCCATCTCGAATGCCAGGTCCCCGGCGCGCACGGCTTCGAGGCGCTCGAGATCGGAGATGGTCAGGTTACGCACGCTCATGGAGTGCCCTCATCATTGGCTCAGAGGCCGTCCGAGTCAACCCGGCCCGGTCTCACTGACGAGGGCGCGCCGCCGCCGGTTCCATCGAACAGGCCCATCCGCTGCGACAGCACATACGAAGCGCCGGCCGACAGAATGAAGCCGATGCCGAGGAACGCGCCGAAGATGCCCATGACGTAGAACATCTGCCTCAGCTCCTCGACCGTGATCTGATGCCGCGCGAAAATCAGCCCTCCGCCGGCCAGCAGCAGCACGACGCCGGCCTGCACGGACCAGAGAATCCGGCTGAGCGGCGCCGACCAGGCGCGGGGCGACGCCGTGCCCGCCTCCACCGAAATCGGGGCCGATTCCAGGAACCGGCTGCCCGCCGGCGTCTTCATGTAGGCCAGCAGCTCGTCGCTCGACGAAAACCGATCGAGCAGCTTCGTGTGCACTTCTGTCTGGATCTTCGACATGCGCAGCCAGCGCCGGTGCTCGACGAGCGACTTGATCAGCCAGATCAGCGCGCCGGAGATCATCGCGATGATGATGAAGACGCCGATGCCTTCGATGGTCGAGCGGAAGATTTCCATGGCCTGCTGGCCGGGATCGCGGTTGGCTCGCGGGTCGTAGTTGAGCGCGTACTGCTGCAGGTAGTAGTCGGGGCTGCGCGTGACCTCGGGATACTGCGCCACGAACTGGGCGATGGCCGGATAGCTGGCCAGATACGCCGGATCGCTGAACAGCTTCGGGTCCATCCGCAGCACGCGGCCCACGTTGCGCGGATACTTCGCGAGCACGTCCTGGAACGCCACCCGGATAGTCTCGGCGTCCTCCACGTACCGCCCGTCGACCGGCGCAGCCACGCCGGCGGGCGCCGCCGGCGTGGCCGGCTGCCGGCCGCTCGTCTGGGCCACCAGCGGCACGGGGGCAAAGGAGAGCACAGCTGTGGTGAACGTCAGGGCCGCCAGAAATCGCTTCATGCCCGGAAATACGCGGCGGCCCGGGCGGGGTTAACGCCCGGGAAACGCCCGGCTGCCGGCTGGAGTATTCTGGGGCAGCCATTCACCGTTTTTCCCGGAGCTATCAGCATGCGTCGACTGTTCCTGGCCGCGCTCGTCGCGGTCCTCGCGGCCACATCTGTCATCTCACGCGCCCAGAGCGGGCACGGGCTCAACGAGGAAACCCTCAAGGCGATCGAGCTTCGAAGTCTCGGCCCCGGCCTCACCACCGGCCGCGTCCAGGATGTCGCCATCGATCCGAAGAACCCCAGCGTCTGGTACGTCGCGGCCGCCTTCGGCGGGCTGTGGAAGACGACCAACAGGGGCATCACCTTCGAGCCCATCTTCGACATCGACCACAAGGCCTTCAATATGTGCTGCGTGGAGATCGACCCGAAAGACTCCAACGTCCTCTGGCTCGGCACCGGCGAGAACAAGAGCCAGCGCAGCGCCCACTTCGGCGACGGGCTCTACAAGTCGACCGACGCCGGGAAGACCTGGACGCGCGCCGGGCTGGACCACTCCGAGCACATCGGCGCGATTCTGATCGACCCGCGCAACTCGAACACGGTCTGGGTCGCCGCGCAGGGGCCGCTCTTCTCGGCCGGCGGCGACCGCGGCGTCTACAAGACCACCGACGGCGGACGCACCTGGACGCGCGTGCTGCACGTCAATGACGACACCGGCTTCACGGCACTTGCGTTCAAACCGGACGACCCCCAGGTGGTGTACGCCGGCACCTACCAGCGCCGGCGCCACGTCGGCCAGATGATCGGGGGCGGCCCCGACGGCGGCATCTTCAAGACCACCAACGGCGGGCGCGCGTGGACGGAGCTCACCACCGGCCTGCCGAAAGACGATGTCGGCCGCATTGCGCTGCTGACCGATCCGAAGGCGCCCAACCGCGTCTACGCCCTGATTGACGCCAAGCGGCCCACGCCGCAGGGACGCGGCCGCGGCCAGGGCGCTGGAGGCGAAGCGGCCGCCCCGGCGCCACCGCCCCCCGGCTCGCAGGTCGACGAAATGGGGTTCTACCTCTCGGAGGACAACGGCCGGACGTGGACGCGGCAGGCCCAGTACCGCGGTGGCGGCCCGGCCTACTACTCCGAGCTGTTCCTCGATCCCGTGAAGCCCGACACGATTTGGTCGATCAACACGCGGATGGAGCGCAGCACCGACAAGGGCAAGACGTGGGAGCAGCTCGGCTGGGACACCGGCCAGGGCGCGTTCACCGTGCACGTCGATCATCACGCGATTGAATTCGATCCGTCCGATACGAATCACATCCTGCTCGGCAACGACGGCGGGCTGTATGAGTCGTACGACGCGGGCAAGACGTGGCGCTTCTTCAACAACCTGCCGATCACGCAGTTCTACCGGCTCGGCGTCGGCAACGAGAAGCCGTTCTACACGGTCTGCGGCGGCACGCAGGACAACTTCTCGTACTGCGGTCCGTCGCGCACCAATCATCCCGTCGGCATCCGCGCCAGCGACTGGTTCATCGTCGCCGGCGGCGACGGGTTCCAGCCGCATCCGGATCCGGTCGACTGGCACTACATCTATGCCACGTCACAGAACGGCAATATTTCGCGCTTCGACCGGCGCACCGGCCGCGGCACGCAGATCCGGCCGGGCGGGCGCGGCGGCGCCCCGGTCACCGGCGTGGCCGCCACGGGCGGCGATCGCGCCAACTGGGACGCGCCGTACATCATCAGCCCCCACTCCAACACGCGGCTCTACTGGGCGACGCAGTACGTCTATCGCACCGACGACCGGGGCGGCAGCTGGACGCGCATCAGCCCGGATCTGAGCCGCAATCTCGATCGCTCCACGATGGAGATCATGGGCCGCGTCTGGCCCGCGGGCTCGGTCGCGCTGCACGAGTCGACGACGGACCTGAGCAACATCGTGACGATCGACGAGTCGCCGCTGCGGGAAGGGCTCCTCTACGTCGGCACCGACGATGGGCTTGTGCAGGTGACCGAGGACGGCGGGAAGAACTGGCGCAAGATCGAGGACTTCCCGGGCGTGCCGAAGTACACCTACGTCACCGACGTGTTCGCGTCGCCCCGCGACGCCGACACGGTGTTCGTGGCGCTCAACAACTGGCAGCGCGGCGACTACGCGCCGTACGTGGTGATGAGCCGCGACAAGGGGCTCACGTGGACGAACATCACGGGCAACCTGCCCGCGAAGCACGACGTGTGGACCGTGGCGCAGGATCACGTCAAGGGCGATCTGCTCTTCGCCGGCACCGAGTTCGGCCTGTTCGTCACGGTCGACGGCGGCAAGCAGTGGACGATGCTGCGGGGCGACGCGCCCTACATGCAGATCCGCGACATGCAGCTGCAGAAGCGCGAGACCGACGTCGTCATGGCGACGTTCGGGCGCGGGTTCTGGATTCTCGACGACTACAGCGCGCTGCGCGAGATGTCGGCGGCGGCGCTGGCCGAGGACGCGCGGCTCTATCCGCTGCGCGACGCGTATCGCGTCGACATGGCGGCGCTGGCGCCGCAGGGCGCGGCGGGCCTCGGCCCGCTGGCCGGCAACTACACGACGCCGAATCCGCCGTCGGGCGCGGTGTTCACCTACAGCGTCGGCAGGCCGATGGCCGACAACGAGAGCCTGGTGCTGGTCATCGAGGACGCGCGCGGCGAGCAGTTCCGCCGCATGGCGCTCGACAAGTCGGTGGGCCTGCGGCGCGTGGTGTGGAATCTCACCGGCGAGGTCCAGCCGGCGGCCGGACAGGGCGCGCCCGGACGCGCGGGCGGACCACCGGCGGCGGCGCAGCCGGCCGGCCGCGGCCGCGGCGGCGGCCCGCAGCTGCCGGTCGCGGAGCCGGGACGCTACAAGGCCACGCTCGGCAAGCTGGTGAACGACACGGTCACGCCCATCGGGCCGAGCCAGTGGTTTGCGGTGACCGAATCCAGATAATTAAGTCCACTCGGCGACGAGCGGGTAGTGATCCGAGGCTTCGGGGGCGGCGTCGTGCGTGAAGACTTCGCAGGACGTGAAGCGGTCGCGGAAGACGGTGGGTGCGAACACGTAGTCGAGGCGGACGTGCGGGCCCCAGGTGGGGAAGGTGAAGCCCGAGATGGTCGCCGGTTCGCCCTCGCGGCCGTGCGTGTCGCGGTAGACGTCCACGTAGCCGGCGTCGAGGATCGTGCTGATGGTGCGCCAGCGGATCTGGCCGCCGCTGAGCCACACGAGCGCGCGCAGCCGTCCCGGCAGCTTCATCTTGTCGAAGATGTCGCCCGGCGCCACGGTGTTGAAGTCGCCGGCCAGCACATGGAAGCCGTGGTGATGGCGCTTGATCGCCGCGAGCAGCGCGCGCAGCTCGCGCACGCGCCGGTATTCCGTCCACGCCGCGTGCACGGCGCTCAGGTGCACGCCGAAAATCCGGCTCTCGTCCTCGAGCACGATCTCCAGGAACGCGTGCCGCGAGCCGCGCGGCCGGTTCCAGATGTGCGTGCGCACCGGCACGCGCGACGCGAACCCGAGCGAGTAGGCGGGCCGCGCCGCCCACTGCGCCATGCCGCAGAGCGACGCCACCTTCTCGATGACCGCGGGGCTGGCCGCCTCCTGGAACACCACGAGATCGACCGCCGCGTCGTTGACGACGGCGGCAATCGCGCGCTCGCGGTTCGTGCCGCCCTTGAGGATGTTGTAGGTGAGGAGTCTCACAGTCGGCTAGGCTTCATCCGGTCTGTTGATCGAGCCAAGCGGATCCAGCTCGTGCTCTTTCTCGATCAGCGTCAGGTACGGCTGTCCGAGCATCTCGCCACGGAAATACATCACCCAGTCGCGCGTGCCCTGAATGTTGACCGGCCGCCCCGTCATCTCCATCAGCGTCTTTCTGAGCGGCACGAGGTCGGGCGCGATGTCGGGATCCGAGTCGCTGAGCGGCCGCGAGTGGATGCCGGGCACGAAGAACCCGGTCACCTTGAACAGGCCGACCACATCGTCGCCCACGAGCGTGAGATCGAGATCGCTCGTGCCCGGGCCGTCGGCGTCGAACGGCGCGCCGTCGTTCCAGCGCATGCCCGTCACGGCCGATCCGCGCAGCACGACTCCGGTGCCGTGCGGAATCGACTCCTTGATCACCTTGCAGAACGCCTCGAGCCTCGCCGGGTCGCCGCCGAACGCGCAGCGGCAGACGCACTCCCGCTTTTCGTCGTCGGTGAGCTCCGAATTGTTCGGGACGTCGCTCATCAGACCGCGGGCCCGGCGACGTCGCCGGTTTCCAGCCGCTGTTTCCACGCGCGCAGGTCTTCGCGAATCTGCTGCGACGGTTCCTGCCGCATCAGCCACGCGACGTACGCGCCAAGCTTGCCGCCGGGCGGATCGTACTGCAGCCGCACCGTGACGCGCGTGCCGTGGCCCGGCGCCTCGTCGAAGTTGACCGAGCCGGTGCTGACGACGTCCGAGCCGGGAAGCGAGCGCCACGAGAGCAGCTGGCCGGGGATGTCCTGGAGGATTTCGGCGTCCCACTCGAAGACCTTGCCGGCCGGGCCGTGCGCCGCCCAGTGCGACGTGCCGTCGCTCAGCTCCCGCACCGATTCGAGATGCTGCATGCGCTCGGGCAGCGACTCGAGGTCGCGCCACTCGCGATAGAGATCCGCCGCGGAGCGCTGAATCGTCACGGCTTCGCAGACGTTGATGCCGCGCGGACCCGCGAGCGCCTCGCGCGTGTCGCCTGAGTGGCGGGTGTTGCGGCCGACGGAGTTCGACAGCTGGCAGTAGCCGGTCGTACCGCGGTAGAGCAGGGCGGCGCCGCTGAGCGCGCTGATGACGCCAGGCCAGCCGCGCCGCATCAGCCCGTAGGCGACCAGCGTGGCGCCCGCGGTGGCCGAGCCGATACGTTCGGTGTCGGTGATGTTGGCGTGTTCGAATGGCAGAGTTCTCATGCCGTCTGGTTCTGCATACGGCATTCCACCGAAAAATGGGGACGGGTCTAATTTTTCTGGCTGAGCTGGCGACTACCGTGCCTTCTTCCACGCCTCGTACCGCATCCTCAGCGTCCTGACCGGATTGGCGTCCTCGGCAGTCGTGATGTCGGCGTCGGTCGCCGACAGATAGAGCGTGTATGTGCCGTCGTTGTACGACACGCCCGTGGCACTGTCGCGGTCGGCGCGCAGCAGGTAGGCCACGTGCGCGGTCTTGGCGCTGCAGGGCGCGTCGACCTTCGGCAGCGACTCGCACGTGCACCGGCGGTCGCCGCCTTTCGCGTCGGCCGCCTCCATGGCCGCCATCACCTTGTCGGTGAGCACGCCCGGCGCCGATCGAAACGCGCTGACCGCGGCGGTCACCACCTCTTCGGACTTCAGGATGTTGCCCTGAACCGAATAGTAGATGCGCCGCCCCGGTGTGCGGATGACGCCCTGCCGGTGCAGCGACACCGCGCCGTTACGCTCGCCGCTGAACGCGACGCTGCCGCCTCTCGCGCCCACGATGGCGAACTGCCGCGACTCGATCGCCGGATCGGCCCGCAGCATCGTCAGAATCTCCGCGGGCGGCGTGCCTTTGCGCAGCTCCTCGTAGATGAGCATCTGGTTCTTCCGCGTGTTGTCGACGGCGGCCTGCGCCACGGCCGCACCGCGGCCCGGCACGACGATGGCCTGCACGTCCATCAGGCCTTTGGCGGGAAAGCGCGCGAACGCGGCCTGCGGCACGCACGTCGCCGAGGCAATCACCATCTGTCCGGTGTACGCGTCGACGGCAATGATCGACCAGGTGGCCGACGCCGGCGCCGCCACGAGCACGAAACAGAGCGCGAGCAGCACGCGTCTCATCGCGCCGCCGGCAGGTGCCGCTTGGGGAACTTCGCGACAACCGTGTAGTTGGGATCCACGATGTTCGCCACCCGGACGACGCCCAGCTGCGAGGCGAGCTGCAGGGCTTCCATCTTCTCGAATCCGTAGTCGGCCATCAGCCATTCGATCAGCTCCACATACGCGATGCGCATGGCGTCGACGAGCGGGCGCACGCTGCCGGCCACCATGATGTAGTCGTCATCCTCGATCCGCGGCCAGCGGATGCGCTTGCCCTTGATCAGGTCGAACTGCAGCGTCACGTCCATCGTTGTCTCGAGCCCCGAGCCGATGATTTCGCCGTCGCCCTGCAGCGCGTGCCCGTCGCCGAAATAGAAGAGCGCGCCAGGATTGAAGACGGGCAGATAGACGGTCGCGCCTTCGCGCACGTCTGACGCGTCGAGATTGCCGCCGAAGTCGCCCGGCCACAGCCCGCCGAAGACCTCGCCGCCGGCGGGTGCGACCGCCACACGCCCGAGCATGGGCTTGAGCGGCACCGTGATCGTCTTCGAGGCGGAGTTCGGCAGATCGAGCGTGCCGGTCATCTTCTCGAGATCGATCTTCCAGCGGAACTGGCGTGCGGGCAGCGGGTCGTTGAGCATGCGCGTGCGGCTGTCGCCCAGCACGCCGCTGATGCCGCCCGGCGCGTAGCGCGACATCGCGGTGTCGCGATTCGGCCGGAGCCGGAGGATGCGGACGACGAGCGTGTCGCCTGGTACGGCGCCTTCGATGTGGAACGGCCCGACCTCGCCCGGCCACGCGCCGCCTTCATAGTAGTCGCCCGGCTTCGAAAAGGTCTGTGTCACCACCGTCGTCCCCGGCGTGATCCGGAGCACCGGCTCGCGCACGGCGAACGTCGGCACGCCGGATGTGGGCGTGAAGGTGATGGTCGGGCCCGGCGCGGTGGTCTGGGCGGACGCCGCCGCGGGGCAGAGCGCCGCCAGCGCAATGACGGTGAGGCGGATGTGTCGCGTCATCGGAGGATTGTACGCGGCAGGGCTGCCACGCGTGGTATTCATTATTCAGCCTGCCCAGGAGGGTCCGTCATGAACCGTTTCAGTCGTGTACTCCCCGCGTTTGCCCTCGGCGTCCTCATGGCCGTCCCCACAGGGGCCGCGGCTCAGTCACAGCAGCAGGTAGACGATTTGCGCCGGCGCGTCGAAGAGGTCGAGCGGCAGCTGTTCCAGCAGCGCCTGGCCACGCCCGCGGTTCCGCAGAGCCAGGGGCTCGAGCGGCTTCAGGCGCGGGTCCAGCAGCTCGAAATGGAAATCGCGGCCGAGCGCCTCACTCGCATGACCGCAGGCATCGCGTCGAGACCGGCTGCGGCGGCCAAAGCGGAGCCGAAGACGCTCGAGGCGCGCGTGGCCGAGCTCGAGGCGCAGCGTGCGGACGACGCGAAGACGATTGTCGCGCTCGTCAGGCGCATCGAGGCGCTCGAGAAGCTCGAGAAGCTCGAGGGTGTCAGATAGAGGAGAGTCCATGATGCGTTGGAAGATCGCTCTTGCGGCCGCCGTATGCGCGGCGGCCGTGTTTCCTGCTGCCGCCGAACAGACTGCCGCGCAGCAGCTGCAGCGTCCGCCCGGCGTCGAGCGCACGTTTGCCGATCCCGCCGCCTACGTGCCGGAGGTTCCGCTCGTCGCGGCGGCGAGCGAACTGCGCGATCTGGTCGAGCGGTACGGGCAGGATCGTCAGGCGCTCGCGCGGTTCCATACCGTGCCGGGATCGGACGTGCGGCGCGAGCGGTTCCGCGCCTTCAACCGCGCATGGCTGGCGGCGCTGCCGACGGTCGACTTCACGAAGCTGTCGCAGCAGGGGCGCGTCGACTACGTGGCGCTGCGCAACGAAATCGAGTACGAGCTGGCGCTGCTCGATCGCGAAGAGCGCGCCGCGGCCGACACACGGCCTCTACTGCCGTTCGCCGGGACCATTGCGAAACTACAGGAGGATCGGCAGGCGCTCAGATTCATCGGGCCGGACGAGGCGCTCGAGGCGGTGAAGGCCGTCGACACGGCGGCGAAGCAGGCGCGCGCCGCGGTGGAGAGCGGCGCGCTGAAGGCCACGCCGACCGCCGCGTTCCGCGCGGCGCAGCAGGCCGAGGCGCTGCGCGGCGCGCTGCAGCAGTGGTTCGCCTTTTACAACGGCTACGACCCCGCGTTCAGCTCACGGGTGCCGATGCCGTTCCAGGCCGCGACGAGCGCGCTGACCGCCTACATCGGCGCGCTGCGCGAGCGGCTCGTCGACTGGCCCAGCGGCGCCGACGAGCCCATCGTCGGCAACCCGATCGGCCGGGAGGGCCTCATGGAGGACCTGCGCGCCGAGATGATTCCCTACACGCCGGAGCAGCTGATCGAGATCGGCAACCGCGAGTATGCCTGGATCGAGAACGAGATGAAGAAGGCGTCGCGTGAGATGGGCATGGGCGACGACTGGCACGCAGCGCTCGACAAGGTGAAGGACATGTACGTGCCGAAGGGCGAGCAGCCGGAGCTGATTCGCAACCTGGCCCTCGAGGCCGAGGCGTACCTAAGGAAGCACGATCTCGTGACGATTCCGCCGCTCGCGTCCGACATCTGGAAGATGAACATGATGTCGCCGCAGCGCCAGCGCGTGAATCCGTTCTTCACCGGAGGCGAGACGATCTCGGTGTCGTACCCGCACGTCTCGATGGCGGCGGCCGATCAGAGCATGAGCCTGCGCGGGAACGGCATCCACGTGTCGCGCGCGACGGTGCATCACGAACTGATTCCCGGCCATCACCTGCAGGGCTTCATGAGCACGCGCTACAATGGCCACCGCACGATCTTCGACACGCCGTTCATGACCGAGGGCTGGGCGCTCTACTGGGAGATGCTGCTCTGGGATCACGGCTTCCCGCGCTCGCCCGAAGACAAGCTGGGCATGCTCTGGTGGCGCATGCACCGCGCCACGCGCATCATTTTCTCGCTCAATTTCCACATGGGCAACTGGACGCCCGAGCAGGCGATCACCTTCCTCGTCGAGAAGGGCCGGCACGACCGGTTCACGGCCACCGGCGAGGTGCGCCGCTCGTTCAACTCGACCTACTCGCCCCTGTACCAGGCGGCGTATATGCTTGGCGGGCTGCAGATCCGGTCGATGTACAAAGACCTGGTCGAAACGAAGACGATGACGGCGAAGGCGTTTCACGACGCGATCCTGCGCCAGGGCGAAATGCCGATCGAGTTGCTTCGCGCGGCGCTGACGGACGCGCCGCTGACGCCGGCCTATCAGACCACCTGGAAGTTTTACGGAGAGATTCAATGAAACGCGCCTACGGTCTTTCACTCGCGGTCCTGCTCGGCGCGACCGCTGTTCCGTCGGCCCAGCAGCAGGCTGCCGACCCGCAGCTCGTCGCCCGCGCACGCGCCATTCACGATCGGGTGATCACGCTCGATACGCACGACGACATCAACGTCGCGAACTTCACGCCCGAGTGCAACTATACGCAGCGGCTGACGACGCAGGTGAACCTGCCCAAGATGACAGAAGGCGGTCTCGACGTCGCCTTCTTCATCGTCTATGTCGGTCAGGGACCGCTGACGCCCGCGGGGTATGACAATGCCTACGCGCAGGCGGTCGCGAAGTTCGACGCGGTGCAGCGGCTGACGAAGGAGATTGCGCCGGATCAGATTGAGCTGGCACTGACGCCGGCCGGCGTGCGGCGCATCGTGGCATCGGGGAAGAAAGTCGCCGTGATCGGCATCGAGAACGGTTACCCGATCGGCACGGACGTCACGCGCGTCGAGGAGTTCTACAACCGCGGCGGGCGGTACATGTCGCTGGCGCACAACGGCCACAGCCAGCTGGCCGACTCGAACACGGGCGAGGCGACCGGGGAGTGGCTGCACAACGGCCTGTCGGACCTCGGGAAGCAGGTGATTGCCGAGATGAACCGCCTGGGCATGATGATCGACATCTCGCATCCGTCGAAGCAGGCGAACCTGCAGACGATGGCGCTGTCGAAGGCGCCGGTGATGGCGTCGCACTCGTCGGCGCGTGCCATGGGCAATCACAGCCGCAATCTCGATGACGAGGAGCTGGCGGCGCTCAGGAAGAACGGCGGAGTGGTCCAGACCGTCGCGTTCGCGGGCTACGTCAACGTCACGCCGCCCGAGCGGGCGCGCGAAACGGCGAGGCTGAATGCCGAGTTCGGCCTGACGCAGCAGGGGCGCGGCGGCGGACAGGGCGGCGGGCGCGGCGCAGGTCGCGGCGAGGGTCCCGCGGCGCCGAGGCCGTGCCCCGTGGAGGGCGCAGCTGCGGCGCAAGGCCCCGGTCAGGGCCGGGGAGGTGGCCGCGGCGGGCAGAACACAGCGCTCGAGGCGCTGGCGGCCGGGCGGCGCGCGGAATACGACCGCCGGCTCGCCGTCATCAACGCAAAGTATCCGGTGCCGCCGCGCGCGACCGTCAGCGATTTCGTCGATCACATCGACTATCTCGTGAAGACGATCGGCATCGACCACGTTGGCATCTCGTCCGACTTCGACGGCGGTGGCGGCGTCATCGGCTGGATGCACGCCGGCGAGAGTCCGAATGTCACCATCGAGCTCGTGCGTCGTGGCTACACGGAGGAGCAGATCGGCAAGCTGTGGAGCGGCAACCTGCTCCGCGTGTGGGAGCAGGTGGAGAAGGCCGCGGGGCGGTGACGGCCGACGTCGCACTCGACTGCCGATGTGAGCTTGGTGAGGGGCCGATCTGGGACGACCGGATCGGCCGGCTGCTCTTCGTCGATATCGAAGGCCATCAGGTCCACACCTTCGATCCCCGTTCGGGGGCGCACGAGACCTGCGACGCCGGCGAGTACGTCAGCGCCGTCGCGCTCGTCGACGCCGGGGGCTATCTCATCACGCTGCAGTACGACGTCGCCTGGTTCGACTTCGAGCGCGGCATCCGCGACAGGCCGATCAGCGTCGAGCCCGAGCGCGCCGACACGCGGTTCAACGACGGGTACGTCGACTCGCGCGGCCGCCTGTGGGCCGGCACGCTCTCGCTGGAAAAGAAGCCGGCGCAGGGCGCGCTGTATCTGATCGACATGCACGGGGGGCCGCAGGTCACGCGCATGCTCGACGGCGTCTCCACGTCGAACGGCATCGACTGGAGCCCGGACGATCGGCTGATGTACTACGTCGACACCGGCACGCGGCGCATCGACGTCTTCGACTTCGACGCCGGCGCCGCGACACTCGCGAACCGGCGCACGTTCGTCGCGATTCCGGAGTCCGAGGGCAAGCCGGACGGTCTCATCGTCGACGCCGAGGGCTTCATCTGGATCGCGCTGTGGCAGGGAAGCGCCGTGCGCCGATACGCGCCCGACGGCCAGCTGGTCCAGCAGATCGATCTGCCCGTGAGCTGTCCCACCAAGTGCGCCTTCGGTGGCGCCGCGCTCGACGAGCTGTACATCACGAGCGCGAAGACGGCGCTGTCCGACGACCAGCGCGCCGGCGAGCCGCACGCCGGCAGCGTCTTTGTCGCGCGGCCAGGCGCCACCGGCAGGGTTGCGAACCGTTTTGGGAGTTTGACATGAGACATCTAAGCATTTGCCGCGTCGCCGCGTTCGCGGCCGCCATCGGACTTTCGCTGGCGGTGACGTCCGCACAGCAGGCGCCGGCGCCGAAACACGTCGACGCGGGTTTTCGCGGCATCACGCTGCGCAGCCTGGGCCCTTCCATGGCGACGGGCCGCGTCGCCGATTTCGCGGTCGATCCCCGCAACCCGGCTGTCTGGTATGTCGGCGTCGCGTCGGGCAACGTGTGGAAGTCGGTCAACCATGGCCTCGACTGGACGCCGATCTTCGACAATCAGGGCGCGTACTCCATTGGCGTCGTCGAGGTCGATCCGAACAACCCTGACACGATCTGGGTCGGCACCGGCGAGAACGCGAGCCAGCGCAGCGCGGGCTACGGCGACGGCGTCTACAAGAGCACCGACGGCGGCGCGACGTGGCGGCACATGGGCCTTCGCGCCTCGCAGAAGATCGGCCGCATCCTGATTCATCCGCGCGACTCGCGCATCGTCTACGTTGCGTCACAGGGGCCGCTCTGGTCGCCCGGAGGCGATCGCGGCCTCTTCAAGACCACCGACGGCGGCGCGACGTGGAACCCGGTGCTCACCGTCAGCGAGAACACCGGCGTCACCGATCTCGCCATGGATCCGCGCAACCCCGACGTCATCTACGCGGCCTCCTATCAGCGGCGCCGCCATGTCGGCCAGCTCGTGGCGGGCGGCCCCGAGGCGAACATCTACAAGACGACCGACGGCGGCCGTACGTGGACGCCGATCATGAACGGCCTGCCCACGGTCGATCGCGGCCGGATCGCGCTGGCGGTGCCCGCGCAGAAACCGGACACGGTGTACGCCCTCGTGACCGCCGCGCTGAAGCAGAGCGGCTTTTTCCGATCGGACGACGGCGGCGCGAGCTGGACGAAAATGAGCGACTACGTCGTTGTCGATCCGCAGTATTACGGCGAGATCTACGTCGACCCGTCGAATCCCGAGCGCATCTTCGCGGTCGACGTGAACATCCACATCAGCAACGACGGCGGCCGGACTTTCGAAGCGGCCAGGTATCCGATTCACGTCGATCATCACGAGATCTACATCGACCCCGCGAACACGCGCCACATGATCATCGGCAACGACGGCGGACTGTACGAGACGTGGGACGGCGGCAGGACCTTCCGCCATTTCCTCAATCTTCCGCTCGAGCAGTATTACCGCGTCGGCCTGGACAACGCGTCGCCCTTCTATCACGTCTGCGGCGGCACCCAGGACAACGGATCGATGTGCGGTCCCGTGCGGACGGCAAACCGCATCGGCATCCGCTCGGTCGACTGGATTCGCGTCGGCGGGGGCGACGGCATGCAGCCGCGCGTCGATCCGGGGGATCCCACCATCGTCTATTCGATGTCGCAGAACGGCGCGATTTCGCGCCTGGATCTGCGCACCGGCGAGAGCCGGGGTATCCGGCCCGCGGACGAGGTGCGCCAGGGCGTGCGCTGGAACTGGGAGTCGCCGTTCATCATCAGTCCCCACAGTGCTTCGCGGCTGTATCTGGCGGGTTCGAAGCTGTTCCGCAGCGACGATCGGGGCGACAGCTGGAAGCCCGTAAGCGGCGACATCACGCGCGCCATCGACCGCGACACGCTGCCGATCATGGGCAAGGTCTGGGGCCCGGATGCCGTCTGGAAGAACGTCTTTACGACGGAGTACGGTGTCGCCTCGGCCCTCGATGAGTCCACCCTGCGCGAAGGTCTCATCGCGGTCGGGACCGATGACGGCTTGATTCAGATCACCGAGGATGGCGGCGTGACGTGGAGGAAGATCGCGACCTTTCCAGGCGTCCCCGAGAAGGCGTACGTCAGCGACATCGCCCTGTCGCAGCACGACCCGAATGTCCTGTACGCGGCGTTCCAGCAGTTTCAGTACGGCGACTTCAGGCCGCATCTGCTGAAAAGCGTGGATCTCGGCCGCACGTGGACGTCGATCGCGGCGACGCTTCCCGAGCGCGGGTCGGTGTGGTCGATTGCGGAGGACCACGTCAATCCCCGACTGCTGTTTCTCGGGACGGAGTTCGAGCTGTTCGTGAGCGTCGACGGCGGCGGGCAGTGGCATGCGCTGGGCGGACTGCCGACGATCATGGCGCGCGATCTCGCCATTCAGAAGCGCGAGCACGACCTGGTGGTTGCGACATTCGGGCGCGGGATGTACGTGCTGGACGACTACAGCGCGCTGCGGCACGTCACGCCCGAGTCGCTGACGCGCGATTCCGCGCTCTTTCCGCTGCGTCCGGCGTATCAGATGCCGATGCGCGGCTACGTCGGCGACGGCGGCACGTACACGAGTGAGAACCCGCCGTACGGCGCGCTGTTCACGTATCACGTGGCGCGGGCCCCCGAAGGCGGCACGCTTGCGCTGACGATCGCGGACGCGTCAGGCGCGACGGTGCGCGATCTGCAGGCGCCGGCGGCCGTGGGCTTCAACCGCGTTGCGTGGGATCTGCGCCGCAATGCACCGGCGCGGCCGGCCGGCGCGCCCGCCGGACGCGGGCGTGGAGGCGCACCCCAGGGCGAGCCCGTTGCGCCGGGCCGCTACACCGCGACACTTGCCGGCGGCGCGCCAGTCTCCTTCGAGGTCGTCGCGGTCACGCCGCCGGCGGCGCGGTAGGCCGGAGCTTCAGCTCCGGCGTGGTGGACCTCCGCGTTCAGGACGTAATCCGGAACGAGTCGAGGAATTTGTCGGTGTCGAGCGAGGACCCGGTTCCCGTCCGCCACAGGGCGCCGACCATATAGAGCCGCGAGTTGTGTGAGAACGTGCGCACCTTGCACTCAGTGCCCTGGCTCTCACTGCGGCAATTGAATTCGGTCGCCATGGTCTCACCGACTGGCTGGGCCGACTTGAAGCGGTGCTCCGACACCAGAGAGGCCGAGAGCCCCTTGAGTAACGCATCGCGCGCGTCGTCCATTTCACGCTGACGATCGGGGATGCCGCCGTCGGCGTATCCTATGACATAGGTTTTTCCCGCGTGGCTCGCGATGAACATGCGCGTGACAATGCCGTTGGCGTCCGTGGTCGGCGCCTGCGTCACGAGGGGCGCCGGCACCATGACGGAAAAGCGGCCCGGTTCATTCGAGACGCGCTGCCATTCGGCCTGCGCCACGACGATGTGCCCGGATGCCAGGATGGCCGTGATAGTCGCGACGAGTTCGACCCGCTTCATCGTGGACATGGTGCGCGGAGAGTCGCACCGAAGCTCAGCCATGTCAAGCCGCGCGGAATCGGAATGCGCCCGGGCGTCAGGCCAGGGCGGTAACGTCCGGCTTCGACGACCCGCGCCACCGGTACTCGAAGTGCCCGGCTGCCCGCACATTCGTCACCAGCTTCGGCCTGAAGCTGACGAGACATTCCCCTCCGTCGCGCCGCACGCTGCTATAGACAATTCCGTTCGCGCCGCCGCGGAACAGCGCCATGCCGAACTCCTGCGCCGCGGTGTGATCGTCGCGGTCGTGCAGATCACGCGACGCGGGATCGTCCGTGCGCACGTCATGAAACGGCGCCTCGAAATCGGCGTGATACAGCCGCATCTGCACCCGCGTGTCGAGCACGCCAATTTCCTGCAGTTCCTTCGTGCGGCGATGCGTGGACTCGGCCAGCGCCGTCTCGAGATCGCGCGCGGCGTACCACGCGCCGCGGGTGCTGTCGGTGAACCGCGCGCCCTCCGCGCGCGGATGGCAGAACGCCGCCATCACGACCGACGCCATCGGCCCGACGACCCATTCAGCAGGGGGGACGATGTTGAGGAGGCCGAGATCGTTGCTCAGCCGATCGTTCGTCCAGCCTTCGAGCTCGAACAGCTCCGGCAGATCCTCGGGCGCGGCCACGCGGTCGAAGACGCCAACCGTCGGATAGCGGCTCGGCACCAGCCGGCACGTGCGCGGCCACGCGATGTCGCTGACCGGCGGCTCCGGCCTCACCCCCGCCTCCCGTCCAGCAGGCGCCGCACCCGATACAACCCGTCGATCCCATCGTCGATCATCAGCGTCAGCGGCGGCTTGCCGCCGAAGATGTCGTTCGTGTTGGGCATCCGCACCCAGGCGTCGGCGAGCACCGGCTCCGCGTAGAGCAGCTGCAGGGCCTTGTAGATGCCGAGGACGAGCGACAGGCGCGTCAGCGTGTCGAAGGAGAGCGTGCCCGGATGCCCGCTCTTGTACTTATGGAAGGTGGATGCGGCCGGCCATCCCAGGAGCGCGCGCTGCTCGACCACCGACAGGTCCCAGGCGGCCGCGATGGGGAAGAAGGCGCGTAAAGCCGGTCCGGTCAGTCGTTTACGAGCTTCTGGGTCGGGCCGGAGCGCCGTCGGGATCGGCTTCCATGCTGCCTGCCGCAGCCGTTTCTCCATATATAGATATTAGAGTCCAAATATGAATCCGTCAACGTGCTAGCGGATCGCGAACAGGTGCTGGGCGCCGCGGATGTAGATCGTGCCGTTGGCCAGGGCGGGGGAGGCCCAGACGGGCTCGTCCACCGAGTTCGTCCGGATGACTTCGTGCGCCGGGCCGGCCTTGATGACGAACGTGTCGCCGTCCTCGCTGGTGATCAGCAGCTTGCCGTCGAAGGCGACCGGCGACGCGCGGAAGGTCGCGGGCACGGGCGGGCGGCCGCCCTCGTACTTCACTTCGCCGGTCTTCGCGTCGATGCAGGTCATCAGGCCGGCGTCGGAGATCAAATACAGATAGTCGCCGTACAGAATCGGCGAGGCGACGTAGGCCGTGCCCTTGTTGTATTTCCACGCGATCCGCGCGGCGGGATCGAGCTCGCCCGGCTTGATCGCCAGCGCCACTTTCGCGCCGCTCCCCGCCGTCGCGAAGACCAGGCCGTGCCCCTGCACGACGCTTGGAATGGGATGGCTGCGCACGCCGTCCGTGCGCCACAGCTCCGCGCCGGTCGCAGGGTCGTACGCAATCACCGACTCGGCGCCCGACGCGATCAGCTCCTCGCGTCCATCGGCCTTGACGATGATGGGGGTGGCCCAGCTGCGGCGATGGCTGCGCTCGGTCTTCCAGATCTGCTTGCCCGTCCTGCGATCGAGCGCGATGATGTGCGAGCCTTCGCCCATCTCGAGATCGTTCTGGACGATCAGCAGGTTTCCGTGAATCAGCGGCGACATGCCGGGTCCCATGCCCGCTTTCGCAAGCCCGCCGAAGTCGACCTTCCACTTCTGATTGCCGTCCTTGTCGTAGGCGTAGAGGCCCGCGGCCTCGAAATAGGCGTACAGCATCTCGCCGTCGGTGGCGACGGTCGACGAGGCGTACGTGTTCTTGCGATGCCGTTCGTCGTACATCGCGCCATCGAAGACCGTGCGCTCCCACAGCAGCGCGCCGGTCTTCGCGTCGAGCGCGAGCACCTTGAGTGCGTACGTGCGGTCGATGCAGCAGCTGTCGGGATTGACGTAGCCGGGCTTGAGATCGAAGCCCAGATGCACGGGCGCCTTGTGGCCTTCCGGCGCCGGGCCGCCTTCAACCGCCGTCGTCAGATAGATGCGTCCGTTGGCGACGACAGGCGAGGAGTGGCCGCGGCCGGGAATCGCGACTTTCCAGGCGACCGTCTCCGGCGTCCACACGTCCTTAAAGACGCCCTGGGCAATGCCCGCGCCGTTCGGACCGCGCCACTGAGGCCAATCAGTACTAGCGGGCGGCCCGCCCGCTGCCAAGAGCAGGAGGAGAAGAGCGCCGCCCGCGAGTAATTGGTGCATCACTTCACTACGGCTTTGGCCAGTTGCGCGATGGCCGCGAGCGTCGTCTGGGCGGCGTTGAGGCCCAGGCGGAAGTCGGCGTCCGAGAAAGTGGAGAAGACGTCGGTCGGCTGATGCCAGTGCGGATCCCAGCCGAAGCCGATGTGATCGCGGCGCTCGTTTTCGCGCAGGCTGATCGCGGGGATGAGATCCTGGAACGGCACCGAGTCGGTGCTCTGCATATGCGGGCCGATCGCGGCCGGGTAATCGGTGGCGTAGCGCAGGTTGGCGTTGCGGAAGAACACGGCAAGCTTCGCCGATTCCTCGGCGAGCTTCGAGGTGGCCTGGAACTCGATGTTGACGTCGGCCTCGCGCCGCTGCTCGGCGCGCAGCGTGCCGTCGGCGTTCGGCATGCCGTGGTCGAACATCATCATGTCGTGCTGGATCATGCCGAGCCACTTCGGCTCGTCCGGGCCGCCCTGCAGCTCGAAGCGCTGCGCGACGTACGCGTTCGAGCCCTTGAGGCCGCCTTCCTCGCCGTTCCAGAGCGCGAAGCGGATTGATACGTCGGTGACCACACCCGGCGCGTTCAGGATGCGCGCCAGCTCCATCACAATCGCCGTCCCCGACCCATCGTCATTCGCCGCCTGGCCGTAGCCGATGCCGTCCATGTGCGCGCCGATGATGTACATCTCGTCGGCCCGCGTCGCGCCGCGCTTCGTGCAATACACCTGCTCGACGTTGCCGGAAATGATCGGGCCCTGATTGAGCGCGCGCAGCGCCTCGTCAGGCTGGCGCATCGGATCGTTGTTGACGCCGGTACGCGCGCCGAAGCCCTTGCCGCCTGCGCCGCGGCGCATCGGATCCTCGGGTGTGCCGCCCGGCACGCGCGGCGGCGGCTGATTGCCGCGGCCGGCGCCCTGGCCGCGCCCGCGTCCGGCGCGGGCTTCCTGCAGACGCTCGAGTTCGGCGCCCGTCAGCCCGCGCGGGTTCTCCGGGTCGTACGAAATGCGGCCGGTTTCGCAGCCATAACTCTTGAGCTGCGCCTCGATCCAGTCGACGGCCTTGCGGTTGCGCTCGGTGCCCTCGCGCCGGTCACCGAACTGCGTGAGTCCCTTGATCGTTGCCTTGTATTTCTCGAGATCGAGGCGCGAGACGAGGGTTCGCACGTGGTCGGGCGCCGCCGGCGCCTGCTGCTGTTGCCCCTGGGCCGAGACCGCCATCGTTCCCGCCACCACCCCCGCCGCCACTATCAGCCGTCGCATACGCGTCACCTCTGGGGAAAAAAGCTGGTCAAGTCTATTACGGCCGTCGGCTTCGTGTCGCTTAGCGGTACCGGCCGCCATGCGCAGGCGCGGTGTCCGGTGTTCGTTCGCGACGGCGTAAAGAGATCGCAGGCGCGACCGCTCTTTGGCGCGCCCGCACCCCGCCGGCGCGAAGGAATACCGGACCAAGCGCCGAGCACCTGGCGGCCGCGTTCCTGCCCGCGCAGGAAAGCAATAGAATCACCCCCATGCCGCTGACCCCTGCCCTGATTCGCACATCCTTCGTCATCGCGCTCTCGTCGACGCTCGCCGCCTCGGCGATGCAGCCTCAGGATCCGCCGCCTTCACAGGAAAAGCCTGCCGAGAAGCCAGCGGATAAAAAAGACGAACCCAAGAAGAAGCACGACCTGCCGCTCAAAACCGATCGCGTCCTCGAGTTCGAGACCGACGAGGCGACGTGGCTGTCGCTCGACGTGACGCCCGACGGACAGGCGATCGTCTTCGAGCTGGCCGGCGACCTCTATCGCGTGCCGATGGCCGGCGGCACGGCCACGCGCATTACCGACGGCCTGCCCTACGACGCGCAGCCGCGGGTGTCGCCCGACGGCAGGCGCATCGCGTTCATCAGCGACCGCAACGGCAGCGACAATCTCTGGATCGCGAACATCGACGGCACCGAGCCGCGGAAGCTGTCGAACGAAACGCAGCAGGCCGTCATCTCGCCCGCGTGGACGCCCGACAGCCAGTACGTCATCGCGTCAGTACGCGCCACCGGCGGCACGCAGCTGCGCATGTTCCACGTCGACGGCGGTTCCGGCATCACGCTTGGCGCCGCGGCGGCCCCGGAAGGCGGACGCGGCGGCGCACCTGGCGGCGCGGCGACGACCCCCAACCGCCTCGGCGCGACGCTCTCGCCCGACGGCCGCTATCTGTACGCCGCGCAGTCGGGCGGCGGCGGCGGCGCCGCGCTGCCAGGCTGGCAGATCGTGCGCCTCGACATGAAGACGGGCGACGCCGACGTGATCACGCAGGGCGGCGGCCGCGCGTTCCGTCCGCTCGTGTCGCCCGACGGCAACCTGCTCGTCTACGCCTCGCGCCACGAAACGCAGACCGGCCTGCGCGTCCGCGATCTCAACACCGGCGCCGACCGCCAGCTGGTGTGGCCCGTGCAGCGCGACGAGATGGAAAGCGGCGGCTCGCCGTCGCGCGATCTGTTCCCGGGCTACGCGTTCACGCCCGACAGCAAGGCGCTGCTGACGACGAAAGACGGAAAGATTCAGAAGGTGGACATCGCCACCGGCGCGATGACGATGATTCCGTTCACCGCGAAGGTGCAGCTCGAGGTCGGTCCCGATCTCGAAGCGCCATACCGCGTCGAGCAGGGCCCGGTGCGCGCGCGGCTCATTCAGGATCCCCGGCAGTCGCCCGACGGCAAGCGCCTCGCGATGTCGGTGCTCACGAAGCTCTACATCAAGGATCTTCCGGCGGGGGAGACGAAGCGCCTGACCAGCGGCGATGCCTGGGAGTTCAAACCCACGTGGTCGCCCGACGGGCAGTGGATCGCGTACGTCACGTGGTCGATGGACACCGGCGGCCACATCTGGAAGACGCGCGCCGACGGCAGCGGCCAGCCGCAGCGCCTCACATCCGTCCCGGCCTTCTACACCGATCTCGCCTTCTCCCCAGACGGCTCCCGCATCGTCGGCCTCCGCGGCAGCGAGTTCATGCGCCACCAGACCGACAGCGAGTTCGGCGGTCTGCGCATACCGCTGGATCTCGTGTGGCTGCCGAGCGGCGGCGGCAACGTCGAGCTGATCGTGCCGGCGCGCGGCCTCGGCTACCCGCACTTCACGGCGGAAGCCGATCGCGTCTACGTCTATGCGAACGCCGGCCTGATCTCGCTGCGCTACGACGGCACCGATCGCCGCACGCACCTGCGCGTGACCGGCCCTTCCAGGCCTGGAGCCACGACGCCGCCGGCGGCCAACGCGGTGCTGATGCGTCCCGACGGCAAGTGGGCGCTCGCCGCGGTCAACAACCAGCTCTGGGTCGTCGCCGTGCCGCCGTTCACCGGCACGGCCGCCTCGGTCAGCGTGCGCGGCCCCGCCGTCCCGGTAAAGCGCCTCACCGACATCGGCGCCGACTACTTCGCGTGGGCTGACGAGGGCAAGACGATCACGTGGGCCATCGGCTCGACCTACTTCCGCCGCGCGTTCGACACGATTTCCTTCGCGCCGGAACCGGACGCCGGCCGCGCCGGAGGCGCGAACGCCCCCACCACCCCCACGACACCGAAGGATCCTCTTGACCTCGACAGAAACGTTGAAGCCTTCGAGGTCGCGCTGGAATTCCCGCGCGCCAAGCCCTCCGGCACCGTCGTCCTGCGCGGCGCGACCGTCATCACGATGAACGGCGACGAGGTGATCCGCAATGCCGACGTCGTCGTGACCGACAACCGGATCGCATCAGTGGGCCGGCGCGGCGCCGCGCGCGTGCCGGCGGGGGCGAAGGTCGTCGACGTCTCGGGCAAGTACATCGTGCCGGGCTTCATCGACACGCACGCCCATTGGGAGTTCCGTACGCACGACGTGCTCGAGCCGCAAAACTGGAGTCTCGCCGCGAACCTCGCGTACGGCGTGACGGCCGGCCTCGACGTGCAGACGTCGACCAACGACTACTTCGCGTACCAGGATCTCGTCGACACAGGACAGACCGTCGGCCAGCGCGCGTTCATGACCGGTCCGGGCGTGTTCTCGGGCAACGACTTCCAGTCGTACGAGGCCACGCTCGCATATTTGAAGCGCTACAAGCAGCATTACCGGACGCCGAACATCAAGTCCTACATGGTCGGCAACCGCAAGCAGCGCCAGTGGGTCGTGCAGGCCTCGAAGGAGCTCGGGCTCATGCCCACCACCGAGGGCGGCCGCGACCAGAAGCTCGACACCACGCACGCCATCGACGGCATGCACGGCAACGAGCACACGCTGCCGGTGGTGCCGCTCTTCAAGGACACCGTCGAGATCTTCGCGCAGACGAAGACGGCCTACACGCCCACGCTGCTCGTGCAGTACGGCGGGCCGATGGCCGAGCACTACTTCTACACGCGCGGCGAGGTGCACGACGACCCGAAGCTGCAGCGCTTCTATCCGCACAACCGTCTCGACGAGATGACCCGCCGCCGCGGCACCTGGGCGCGCGACGATGAGTTCACGTTCGACGAGGCGGCGGCGCAGGCGGCCAAGATTCAGCGCGCGGGCGGCCTGATCGGCGTCGGCGGCCACGGCCAGGTGCAGGGCCTCGGCTATCACTGGGAAATGTGGGCGTTCGCGATGGGCGGCATGACGCCGCGCGAAGTGCTGAAGGCCGCCACCATCGACGGCGCGCGCATCATCGGCTTCGAACAGGATTTGGGCAGCATCGAGGCCGGCAAGCTCGCCGACCTCGTCGTGCTCGACCGGAATCCGCTCGAGAACATCCGCAACACCAACACCGTGCGGTGGGTGATGAAGAACGGCGAGCTCTATGAGGGCGACACGCTGACGCAGGTGTGGCCGGTGCAGAAACCGCTGCCGAAGTTCTGGTGGCACACGGAGAAATAAATGGACCTGGGACTGAAAGGGAAGGTCGCGCTGGTTGCCGGCGCCAGCAAGGGGCTCGGCTATGCCACCGCGAAGGCGCTGTCGGCCGAAGGCGCGATCGTCAGCATCAGCTCGCGCGACAAAGCAGCCATCGAGAAGGCGGCGGCCGACATCGGCCGCGAGACCGGCGGCGTCGTCGTGCCCTTCGAGGCGGACGTGCGCAACGGCGACGCCATCATCGCGTGGGCCAGCGCGGTGGAGCAGAGCCACGGCGGCATCGACCTGCTCTATGCGAACGCGGGCGGCCCGCCCGCCGGCTCGGCGCTCGAGCTCCACGACAAGGACTGGCAGGACGCGTTCGAGCTGCTGCTGCTCAGCACCATCCGGCTGTGCCGCGCCGTCGTGCCCTCGATGCGCCGCCGCGGCGGCGGCGCCATCGTGGTGGCCACATCGTCATCCGTGAAGGAGCCGCTGCCGAACCTCGCGCTGTCGAACGTCATGCGCGGGGGCGTGTCGGCGCTGTCGAAAACGCTGTCGCTGGCACTGGTGAAAGATCGCATTCGCGTGAATCAGCTGATGCCGGGCCGCATCGACACCGACCGGCTGCGCTATCTCGACGAGGCGAACGCGAAGAAAGCGGGCGTCTCGCCCGAACAGCAGAAGGCCGCCGCCATCGCCGCCATTCCGATGGCACGCTACGGCAACCCCGACGAATTTGGCCGCGCCGCAGCATTTCTGCTGTCCGACGCGGCCAGTTACATCACCGGGGCGACCCTTCAGGTCGACGGAGGACTCATCAAGGGAGTCCTCTGAGGGGTCACTGCTTCTGCTGCTCGCTGCGGTACTGCCAGAGTCCTGACGCGAGCATCTTGAGTGCTTCGTCCACCGCGGCCTTCAGCTCGCGGTCGAAGCCGTTCAGTTCGTCCTCCGGCGTGTTCTCGACGAACACGTCCGGCGCGACGCCGTAGTTTTCCAGGTTGATGCCGTAGTTGTTCGGCCGCTCGGGATCGTAGGTGACGACCAGCGAGCCCGGCGTGCGGATCGATCCGCCGTTGATCAGCGGATACGAGCCGGTCGCGATGACCGCCGCCGCCGTCGGGTTGCCGACGATGCGGCCGAGCCCGAGGTCGCGGAAACCCATGGGCGTCACTTCGCTGTCGGAGCCGGAGCGGTAGTTGATCAGCATGACCTTCGGCCCGGCAATCGCCTGGCGCGGCCGGCGGCCCCACGTGCGGCCGCCCCAGCGGTTGTTCCAGTACTGGTACGGGCGCCGCTCGAGGATGTCGAGCAGCTGCTGGTCGATGTTGCCGCCGCCGTTGTACCGGATATCGACGATGATGCCCCTGGCGTTCGAGAAGCGGTCGATCTCGTTCTGGAAGCGGGCGAGCGACGGCTGATTCATCGCGCGGATGTGCACGTAGGCGATCTGGCCCTTCGACTCGCGCTCCACGAACTCGCGGTTCTTCTCGACCCATTCCTCGTACTTGATGTTGTTGAGCGAGTTGACCGCGCGGACGCGCTCCGTCCGTTCGTCGGTCGCCTTGCCGCCGGAGGGCTTCGAAGACGACACCGTGATGTTCACGTAGTCGTTGAGCGAGTGGTTGAGCAGCTCGTAGTAGTTGTCGCCCGGCTTCAGCCGCGTGCCGTCGATGGCCAGCACGTAGTCGCCGGTCTTGAGGTTGACCCACTCCTTGTCGGCCGGCCCGTCGCGATAGATGTGCGTGATGCGGAAGGCGTCGCCGTCGGGATCCATCTCGAAGCCCGTGTAGCGCGTCTGGTACGCGTCGGGCATGCTGTTGCTCTGCGGGCCGCTCACGCCGGTGTGCGACGCGTTGAGCTCGCCGATCATCTCGTTGGCGAGATCGTAGACGTCCTGGTTCTCGCCGACGTAGCGGAGCAGCGGCTCGTAGCGCGCGCGGATGGCGTTCCAGTCGCGGCCGTGCATGTTCTCGTCATAGAAGCGGTACTTCATGACGCGCCAAGCCTCGTCGAAGATCTGCGCCCACTCCTCGCGGCGGTCGACCCTGACGGTCGCCTCGACCGGCACGCGCGTCTTGCGGCGCTCGCCGGCCATTTCCATCTGCCAGAGCTCGTTGCTCTGCGTGTAGAACACCTTGCGGCGATCCGACGTCGGCGTCAGGCCGAGAAACGGCCCGTCGCTGAGGCGGCGGCGATCGCTGCCGTCGATGCCGACCTGGAAGAGGCCGGGGCCGCGCTCGTCGGAGCTGCGGAAGAAGATCGTGCGGCCGTCGTTCGACGTGAAATACGTCTGTGCGCCCTGAGTGCCGGTCGTGATCTGGATGGCGCGGCGGGCGATGCCGTTCGTGTCGGGAGCCGGCGTGGCGGGCGGGGCCGCGTTGCGTCCGCCGGCAGGCTGCGCTCCCGCAGGCTGCGCGCCGGCCGCTGGCGCGCCGGTGGGCGCGGCGCCGCCGGGCTGCGCTCCGGCCGGACGCCGGTCACGCTGCGCCTTCCGCTCGCGCTCGCGCACCAGCGGATCGTCCGGATCCTCGGTCATGCGCTCGAGCGACACCACGAACAGGTGGTTCGTGCCGCCGTCGCGGTTCGACAGGAACAGGATTCGCTTGCCGTCGGGCATGAACTGACCCGCCGTGTCCTGGAACGGATTCGCCGTGATGTTGAACTCGCGCTTCGACGCCAGCTCCATCACCCACACATCGGCATTCTGGTCATCGTCGCGCTTCGTGTAGACGAGCCACTTGCCGTCGGGTGAGAAGTCCGACACCTGATAGCCGCCGGCCTCGTGATAGCCGATCTCGGTTGACTGGCCGCTGTCGACATCGGCCATGAACAGGCGGTTGTTGCCGGTCCAGGCAATGCGCTTCGAGTCGGGCGACCAGGCCTCGATGCTCTTGAACGACGGGTGCGTCGACAGCTGCCGGCGCGTGCCGGCGGCGCGGTCGTACACCCAGACTTCCTCTTCGCGCGTCTCGTCCGACAGGTAGGCGACCTTCGTGCCGTCGGGCGAGAACGTCTCGCCGCGGTCGCGTCGCGACGAGGACGTGACCTGCGTGCGCTCGCCGACGTTGGCCTCGGTGGGGACGATGAAGATTTCGCCGTGGTTGTCGACGGCCGCGTAGTCGCCGTCGGGGGAGGGGGAGAAGCCCTGGATGCGGTTGTTCACCGGCAGAAATTCGATGAGATTCAATTTCGCGTCGAACGCGAGATCGATGGTGACCTTGCTCGGCTGCCCGCCGGCCACCGGCAGCGTCCAGATCTCGAAGTCGTTCTCGTAGGCGATGGTCGTGCCGTCGGGGCTGATCGACGGGAACTGCACGCCGTCCTCGCGGTGCCGTGTCACCTGCGTGGGCTGGCCGCCGGTCGGCGCGATCTTCCAGATGTTGAAGATGTCGTCGCGCTCCGAGGCGAAGTAGATCTGCCCGTCGGCGCCCCACATCGGATAGCGATCCTCGACGTGGTCGCGGAACGTCATCATGTCGGTGTCGGTGAGCTGCGTGATCTTCTTCGTGCGCAGGTCCTGCACCCAGATGTCGTCGGCGCGGTTGCCCTTGTTGCCCTTGCGCCAGTACGCGCCGCCCATGCGGTTGTAGGCCACCATCGTGCCGTCCTGCTTGATCATGCCGTTGACGGCGCCGTCCATCGGCAGCGGCGAGGGCAGGCCGCCGGTCATCGGCACGCTGTAGAGCGGCGATCGCCAGGGGCTCGTGCCGCGGCTCGTGGAAAAGACGATCGACTTGCCGTCGGGCGTCCAGTAGTGGACCAGGTCGGCCGTGGTCGCGAACGTCAGCTGCTTCGGCTCGCCTCCCGTTGCCGGCACCACGAACACATCGGCGTTGCCGAAGCGGTCGCTGGTGAAGGCCACCCACTTGCCGTCGGGCGAGAAGCGCGGGAACGTATCGCGCGCGACGTGCGCGGTCAGGCGCGACGGGTTGGTGCCGTCGGCATTCGCGATCCAGATGTCGCCGTGGTACGCGAAGACCAGTTTGCCGTGGGCGACGTGCGGATGCCGGGCGAACTTGATGGGCTCGGCCCCGGCGGGCGCGGCGAAGGCCGTGAGCACGGCGGCGGAGAGCAGGCAGCGGACGAACAGACGCATGTGAAGCTCCTGGGGGTTTACGCCACGGAGCGTGAGCGGTTTACCGGCTCGCAGCGCTCCGGCGGCGCCGTGGTGCCGTATTCTATTCCTCCTTCGCCCGTTACGGGCTACGGAGGACAAGCCCTCCTTCGGCCCGTGCTCCGGCCGCGCGATCGGGCACTCGGGCAAGTCCGTCGCCGCGCCGCGGAGCTCGGGCGATTTCTGCTCGCATGTACAAGCACGGCGCCGCGCCGGACCTGCCCGAGCGCTCAGCGCGGCCGCTGACCGAGCGCGCCTCAGGCTGGCGCCGGCGCGGCGGAATGCCGGACACCGCACCGAAGCACCGACTGACGCGTCCGGGGCTTGACTGAGCCCACGGCGCGGCGGTCTGCGCACTACCCGGTATGGGACACTCCTCCGTCGTCGACCTCGATGCGGCCGTCACGGTCACGGCGCTGGACCCGTTCTGTTTCACCGACCGGGCTGAGTGGGGCTGATCGGCAGAAACGTAGATGGTAAATCGTAAATAGCATTGAACTAACGGCTATCGGGAGCCTGAAAAGCGCCGAAATGCGCGGGCACGGAAGATGCCTCTTTCTCCGCGCATGAATTCTCAGGAGCTCCGCGAGCGGATTGTGGCCTGGGTCGTCGACGTCGGGCGGTTGGCCAGCCCGCTTTTCAGGAACCGCGAGACGAGTCACCGCGCGAGCCAGCTGAAAGACGCCGCGGACTCTGTCGCCGCCAACTACCGCGCGGCGCAGATGGCGCGGTCGCACCGGGAATTCACGGCGAAGATCTCGATCGCGCTCGAAGAAGCGGATGAAGCTCTCGGCTGGCTCGAGCTCTCACACCGAGAGGGCGTCCTCCGGGGCGCCGCGACGCTGAAGGCGCTGGACGAAGGCCGCCAGCTCACGAGAATCCTCGCCAAGTCGCGCGAGACAGCCCAGTCGAAGGAAGGGCAGTCGCGCAAGCCGCGTCAGGATTGTGATGGCCGATAGACGTTATCCGTTCCGATAGCCCGATAGCCGTTGCTATTTACGATTTACCATCTACGTTGCGCGTGCTCTTGGCCGCCAGCCAGAGCGAGCGCGCGGTGAGGTGGTCGCGGCGGAAGCCGGCGGCGCGGTCGAGCAGGCGCCAGCGATCGGGCATGTCGAGCGGCAGCTTCCAGTCGTCGGCGCGCCCGCCGCGCGCGGTGATCGCCGCGGCTGCGCCGTTCCACCACGGCGTCACGCCGCGCGCGATGGGTTCGACGATCAGCAAGCCGCCGCGCGCGTCGAGCGCGCGCGTGAGCACGGCGCCGCGCACGGTTTCGTCGAGCTCGTTGAGCGTGTAGGCCGCGATCAGCGCGGAGCCGGGTTCGAGGCGTGACGTCGCCGCATCCGCGCGCCGCGCCGTGCCCGCGAGGCCCAGCTGGCGATACGTCCAGGCCGCCTCGGTCACGGACCAGGGATGGATGTCGAGTCCGAGAACGCGCGGGCGGCCGCCGCACGCGAGCGCCCATGCCGCCCCGGCAGCGCCCGTGCCGCATCCGAGATCGGTGAGCCGCTCCGGAGCACAAACGGGCTCGCCGGCCGCGCGCAAGCCCTCGAGCACCGCCCATACTGCCGCGAAGTGAAGGGGCCCGTAAAACAGCGCGAACGCGGCGCGTTTACCGCGGCCGTCGAGCGCCGCGCCCGAGGCGAGCTTCGACCGCCGCTGCACGTACGCCGACGACAAGGCACGCAGCGCGCGCGTCACTTCGGGCCATTCGAGCTCGGCGAGATGACGCTGCTGCAGCGCGCCGAACCACCGGTCGAGGTGAGATCGCACTGTGGATGAGGTTATACTGAGACCTCATCCCCCATGACGACTTCCTCCGCGCGGCGCACCGTGCTGCTTGTCGAAGACCATGCCGACACCCGGATGTTCTACGCCGAGCTGTTCAGAGGCTCGTTCGACGTCATCGAGGCCGGGCGCGGCGATCGGGCGCTGCAGCTCGCGCGCGAGCAGATGCCGTCGCTGATCATCACCGACATCGCGCTGCCGGGCATTACGGGAATCGAGCTGGCGAAAGCGCTGAAAGGCGACGAGGCCACCGCGGGCATTCCGATCATCTGCCTGAGCGGATATGCGGATCAGGAAACCTCGGACGCCGTCGCCGCGAGCGGGATCGATCGTCTGCTGCTGAAGCCCTGCCTGCCCGACGACCTGCTCGCGCACGTCAACGAGCTGATGTCCCAGTAGCGTTACCGAGAACCCGCCGCGTTCGAGCCTGGCGACAGCATCGCGCTCGCACGATGCGCGCTCGTGCGAGCTCCGGTGCGATGTCCGGCATTCCGCCGCGCCGGCGAGGCGAGTCGGCGCAGGCGTGGTGTCCGGTATTGCTCAGCGCCGCCGGGGTGCGGGCGCGCCAAAGAGCGGTCGCGCCTGCGATCTCTTTACGGCGTCGCTGATCAACACCGGACACCACCTGCGCCGCACGCGCGCGACCAGCGGCCGCGCTGAGCGCTCGGGCAGGTCCGGCGGCGCCGTGCTTGTACATGCGAGCGGAGATCGCCCGAGCTCCGCGGCGCGGCGACGGACCTGCCCGAGCGCCCCTTTCGCGCGGCTCCACCAGGCGCCGAGCTTCGGCGCCTAACGCGCGCCCGCCGCGTCCGAGCCGGGCGACAGCGCATCCAGCATCATCGCCGAACGCTGCTGCAGCCGCGCCATGCGCTGCTCGAACGCGCGGCCCTGCTGCGCGTCGTGCCCGTACACGTCCTCGCGGAAATGCACCGCACCGTCGGCGTGCGAGGCGCGCGCCGTCATGTACAGCAGATACACCGGAATCGGCTTCGGCAGCTTCACGTGTTGTTCACGCCCGGCGTGCATGGCAGCGTCGATGCGTTCCTCGGTCCACTGCTTCTCGTCACGCAGCAGGTAGCGGGCCAGCTTCGTCGGCTGTTCCACGCGCACGCAGCCGTGGCTGAAGGCGCGCGCGGGACGCGCGAACAGCGCGTCCGCCGGCGTGTCGTGCAGATAGACGTTGTGCTGGTTCGGGAACATGAACTTCACCAGGCCCAGCGAGTTGCGCGTGCCGGGCTTCTGCCGGAAGCGGTACGAGTCCGGATTCGACCAGTCGACGCTCGACGGATCGATCACGCTGCCCGAGGTGCCGACGACTTCAAGGTTGTTGCGCCCGAGGTACCCCGGATCGCTCTGCACGGCCGGCAGCGTCTCCTCGCTTGCGATGCTCGGCGGCACGTTCCAGTACGGACTGAAGACGATGTACGTCATCTGGTCGGCAAACACCGGCGTCTTGTTGGCGGGCGTGCCGACGACGACGCGCATGGCGAGCGCGATGTTGTCGCCCTCCCAGAGGTCGAGGCGGTACTCAGGGATGTTGACGCGGGCGTGGTTCTCGCCGAGATCGCGCGGCAGCCACCGCCACCGCTCCATGTTCAGCTCGATCTGGCGCACGCGCTCGGCCACCGGCACGTTCATCGCCGCCAGCGTCCTGCCGGCCACGACGCCGTCTTCGGCGAGTCCGTGCCGCAGCTGGAACAGCTTCACCGCGTCAACCAGGGCCTTGTCGTACACGCGCGACGGGTCGTCGGCGTTCCCTTTGTAGTCGTGGGTCATGGCCAGGCGCTTGCGCAGCACCGGCACCGCGTCGTGCTCGGCGCCTTCCTTCAGCTTGATGTCGGCCGGCACCTTCGGCCAGCCACCCCAGGTGGCGATGCGGCGGTGGTCGGCCAGCGCCTTGCGCAGGGCGGCGTATTCAGGATGCTGAGGAGCGGCGTCCGCGATGGCTTTCTCCACGTTGCCGTCCGCGAGCGCCTCGTTCAGCACCTTCGCGGCGTCGACGGGCTTCGGCCGCATGCCCCACGTCTTCGAGATCTGCGAGAGGTCCGTCACGCCGTCGGCCAGGTCCGACACGTACGACATGAACGCCCACGTGCTCCACACTTCCACATCGTCGATGTCATCGACCGGGAAGGCGTCGCGGCTGAACTGCTTGCCGCCGGCGTTCTGGCGGTGCGCGATCAGGGCCTGCGTGCCGTAGACGGCCGGATCCAGGCCTTCCTGTTCCGCGGCGCCAAGCGCGTCGAGCAGCGCGTCGAGTTGTTTGGTCGGGCGGCGGCCGTCGATCCAGGCCGGCGCGTAGTCGCGCTTCTCATAGAAGGCGCGCACCGCCTTCAGCACGCGGTCGCCTTCGCTGTCGCCGCCGAGGAACGCGGGACGCGCGGCGAGCTGCGCCTTGATCGCCTCGGGGACGCCCTGTTCAATCTTCAGCTGGGGAGCCATGCCGGCGCTTTCGCCGGCCGGTGTGCGCTCGCGGCTGCATCCAACGGCGAGCGACAGGGCCAGAAGCGCGGCCGTTGTGGAGAGCCGAACCGACATGCACCCGAACAGTGCAAGCCGGGTGCCGCTCAGCCTTTGGGCCGTAAACGGCCGTTGAATCAGGTCTTTGTGCGTTCCGCCTGCAACAGGCGGGAGGGAAGCGGATGACCCAGATGTGGCTCGAGCGTTCGTGACGCGGCCGCGACCGCGGACCTGTCGACGCCCGTGTAAATGCCGAGTCCGTCGAGCATGAAGAGAAGATCCTCGGTGGCGAGGTTCCCGGCGGCGCCGGGCGCATACGGGCAACCCCCGAGTCCGCCCGCCGCGCTGTCGAACACGACGACGCCTTCCTGCAGCGCGGCAAAGACGTTGACCAGCGCGGTGCCGCGCGTGTCGTGGAAGTGCAGGGCGATGGCGCGAATCGGCACGGCCGCGGCGATCGTGCGCAGAAGGGACGTGACCTGGCCGGGATGCGCGATGCCAATCGTGTCGCTGACGGCAACCTCCTCGGCCCCCATCCCGAAGAGCGCTTCGGTGACCTCGACGACGCGCGCAGGATCGACCTCGCCTTCGAACGGACACCCGAACGCCGTCGAGACATATCCGCGCACGCGCATGCCGGCTTTGCGGGCCGCCGCGGCGACCTCGGCATAGCCGGCAAGCGAATCGGCAATCGACGCGTTGATGTTCTTCCGGCTGAACGTCTCGGACGCCGCGGCGAACACCGCGATGTCGGTGACGCCCGCCTCGACCGCGCGTTCGAGCCCCGCCATGTTCGGCACGAGCGCCGAATACCGCACGCCCGGCCGGCGGTGGATGCCGGCGAACACCGCTTCGGTGTCGGCCATCTGCGGCACCCATTTCGGGCTCACGAACGCGCCGGCCTCGATGCGCGCGTGTCCGGCGCCGCTCAACGCGTCGACGAACGCAATCTTCGCCGCCGTGTCGAAGTGCGCGGCCTCGTTCTGCAGGCCGTCGCGCGGGCCGACCTCCACGATCGTGACGTCGGGCGGCAGGGGCTTCATTCGAGATCCACCAGTGGCTCGCCCGGCTGCACCATCTCGCCGGCGCGGCAGTTGACGCGCGCGACGATGCCGTCGCGCGGCGCGCGGATGGGCAGCTCCATTTTCATCGCCTCGAGCAGGACGATGACGTCGCCGTTGACGACGGCATCGCCCGGTTTGACGTCGACGCGCACGACCGTGGCCGGCATGGGCGACGACAGCGCGTCGTGATCGGCGGCGGCGCTGCCGCGGCGGCTCTCGGCGCGCCGCGGCTCGATGACGAAGACATGGCCGCCGACGTGCACCCATGCGCGCCGGCCTTCCCAGGCAACCGTCGCAACATAGCGCCGAGACCCGACCCGGTTAGATTTTCCCGGTTCAGGTCCTTCGATCGCCAACCGGGAAAATCTAACCGGGTCGCGTGGCCGCGTCATCGGCCCCATCCGCGCAGATCGCGCCACGGATCCGGCGGGGCCGCGCCCGGCCCTGCGATCAGCCCGCTCTGCTCGCTCGTGGCGCTCGCCGCCCGCGCCGCAAGCTCCGCGAGCTCCGGTGGGGGAGCGCCAGCCAGCGTCGCCACCTCCTCGTCCACCCAGCGGGTGTGCGCGTCGCCCGCCATGAACGTGCCGCTTCGGAGCACCGACGCCAGGAACGCGATGTTGGTGTGCACGCCCAGCACGATGAACTCGTCGAGCGCGCGCAGGGCGCGCCGGATCGCCTCGGCGCGCGTGGCGCCAGTCACAATCAGCTTGGCGAGCAGTGGGTCGTAGTGCACGGCCACGTCGCTGCCGGACTCGAAGCCCGCGTCGACGCGCACGCCGGGTCCGGACGGCTGTTCCCAGTGGATGATGCGGCCGGCCTGCGGCAGGAAGCCCTGCGCCGGCGCTTCGGCGTAGATGCGGCACTCGATCGCATGCCCGCGCTGTGCGAGCGCGTCCTGCGTCCACGGCAGCGGCCGGCCTTCGGCCACGTCGAGCTGCGCCTGCACCAGATCGACGCCGGTGACCATCTCCGTCACCGGATGCTCCACCTGCAGCCGCGTGTTCATCTCGAGAAAATAGAACCGTGCCTCGTCGCCCGCGCCTTCGACCAGGAATTCAATCGTGCCGGCGTTGACGTAGCCGGCTGCCTTCGCGAGCGCGACCGCGGCCTCGCCCATGCGCGCGCGCACGGCCGCGCCGATCGCCGGCGCCGGGCTTTCCTCGATGATCTTCTGATGGCGCCGCTGCACGCTGCAGTCGCGCTCGAACAGATGCACGGCATGGCCGTCGCTATCGGCCATGATCTGAATCTCGACGTGACGCGGGCGCTCGACGAGCCGCTCGACGTAGAGCGTGCCGTCGCCGAACGCCGCCGCGGCCTCTCGCCGCGCCTGCCGGATGGCCCCGGGGAGCGACGCGGCATCCCGCACCGCCTTCATGCCGATGCCCCCGCCCCCTTCCGACGGCTTGACGAGCACAGGCAGTCCGATCGCGCGGGCGGAGGCGGCCACCGCCTCGTCGCTCTGGTCGGGCGGCGTCTCGCCCGGCACCACCGGCACGCCCGCCTCGGCGGCGATTCGCCGCGACGCGATCTTCGATCCCATGCGGACGATCGCGTCCGGCGGCGGCCCGATGAACACCAGGCCTGCGGCGCCGCACGCGGCGGCGAGCGCGTGATTCTCGGAGAGGAAGCCGTAGCCCGGGTGAATCGCCTCGGTCTC
>DATKDT010000048.1:0-4304 GCA_035512575.1 Vicinamibacterales bacterium
AGGCGTACGGCGACCGCACGTGAATGCGGGGAATGCAGCCGCCGGCCGACAAGCCGGCCACGCCGGCGGCGGCCGCGGTCACGAACTGGCGGCGGTTGACCTTCATGCTGATGTGAGAAGCAGCGCGCCGCTGATGTTACGTGGAAATTAGGGACAGACCCTATTTTCTTGGAGACCCGATACTGCGTGTTAAGGCGATGTAAAAATCCGGGTCTGTCCCTAATTTCCCGGCAACCCGAGTCTCGCCCGCAGGCCGCCCAGCGGCGACGCGGTCAGCTCGATGTCGCCGCCGTAGACGCCGGCCAGGTCGCGGACGATGGCGAGGCCGAGGCCGGAGCCGTGGGCGGCCTGGTCGGCGCGCACGCCGCGCTGCAGCACGGCTTCGCGCATCGACGGATCCAGCCCCGGTCCGTCATCGTCCACATCGATGGTGAGGCGGCCGGCGGCGAGCGCGGATGTGAGCGCGACGCGCGCGCGCGCCCACTTGCAGGCGTTGTCGAGCAGGTTGCCGAGCATCTCATCGAGATCCTCGCGCTGGCCCTGGAACGTGTGGCCGGCCGGGACGTCGACGGTGATCGTCAGGCCGCGATCGGCGTGCAGGCGCCGCAGCGTGCGCGCGAGGCCGTCGGCGGATGCGGCGACATCGGCGCGCGCACCTGGTGTGGCGGCCGACGCCGCCGCGCGCGCCTGCGCGAGGTGATAGTCGATCTGCCGCTGCATGCGATCGACCTGCTGGGCGATCGCCTCGGCAAGCTCGGCGTGGCCGGCTGCGCGCGCCTGCTGCGCTTCGTGCGCCAGCACCGCCAGCGGCGTCTTGAGCCCGTGCGCGAGGTCGCCCGCCTTGGCGATGGCGCGCGTCACGCGCAGCCCGCGCTCGTCGAGCAGGGCGTTGAGGTCGTCGACGAGCGGCTGCACTTCGGCGGGATAGTCGCCCGACAGACGCGGCTCGCGTCCCTGATGCACGGCCGCCAGCCGATCGCGGAGCTGGTTGATCGGCGAGACGCCGCGGCGAACCTGCAGGAAGCCGAAGAACATCAGCAGGCTGGCGATCAGAATCGACAAAGGCACGTGCGTGAACGTGCGATGGAAGATGACGGGGGCGTACGGGTGATGGAAGATCAGGAAGTTGAGGCCGATGCCGGCGACGGCGAACAGTCCGAGCGTCCAGAACATCGCACCGAACAGCAGCCGCGTCTTGAGCGACAGGCGGCGCATCACGCGATCCTGTAGCCCAGGCCGCGCACGGTCTCGATGAACGCCGCGCCAAGCTTGCGCCGCAGGCGCCCGACGAACACTTCGACGGTGTTCGAATCGCGGTCGAAGCCCTGCGCGTAGATGTGGTCGGTGAGCTCGGCCTGCGAGACGACGCGGCCGCGATGGTGCATGAGGTACGAGAGCACCCGGAACTCGTGGCTCGTGAGCTTCACCGGCGCGCCGTCGCGCGTGACGCGCGCGAGCCGGGGATCGAGCGTGACGCCGCCGGCGCGCAGCTCGGGCGCCGCCTGGCCTGCCGCGCGCCGGATCAGCGCGCGCAGGCGCGCCAGCACCTCCTCGATGCGAAACGGCTTCGCCATGTAGTCGTCTGCGCCGTCATCGATGCCCTGCACCTTCTCGTGCCAGCTGCCGCGGGCGGTGAGCACCAGCACGGGCACGGCGATGCCCGCCCCGCGCCAGCCGCGGAGCAGGCTGAGGCCGTCCGTTCCGGGCAGCCCGAGATCCAGCACCACGGCATCGTAGCGCTCGGTCCGGGCGAGGAAGTCCGCCCGCTCGCCGTCGCGCGCGCTGTCGACGGCATAGCCGGCCTGCCCGAGCGCCGACTGCAGCTGCCTGGCGAGTGACGCCTCGTCTTCGACCACGAGCACTCTCATTAATGAGTACCTGTTATAACGCAGGGCCGCTGAACGGCGCCTTAACGCTTGTTCAGCGGCCGTTCAGCCGGTGTCAGGCACAGTGCGCCCCATGAGACCTCGCACGCTCCTGTTCCTGCTGATTGTCGTCGTGCTGCTGGCCGTCGTGGCTGACCATCTGCGCGGCGACGGGTTCCTGCGCGGCCTGGGCGCGCGGATTCACGGGCCCAGGTAGCCGCCGTGCTGCGCGAAGCCTGGCGCACGCTCGTGCGCATGCCCGTGGTGTCGTCGGTGATCGTCTTCTCGCTGGCGGCCGGGATTGGCGTGAACACGGTGGTGTTCTCGTGGATTCAGTCCCGCATGCTGACGCCGATGCCGGCCGTCGACGAGGGCGCGCGCTTCCACGGCATCGAGTCGAAGAATGAAGAGGGGATGTATCCCGCCTCGTCCTGGCTCGAGTACGAGGACATGCGCGACGGCCTGCGTTCCTTCGATGCCGTCATGGCGTTCGGCATGGCGCCGTTCTACGTCGGCGACGCCGGCGAGGTGCAGCGCGCGTTCGGCGTGCTCGCCTCTGGCAATTACTTCGACGCGCTCGGGTTGCGGCCCGTGGCCGGCCGGTTCTTCACCGCCGACGAGGCCGCCGGGCGCACGCCGGTGGCCGTCATCTCGCACGGCGTCTGGCAGACGCGCTTTGGCGGCCGCGGCGACATCAGCGGGCAGCGGCTGCGCGTCAACGGCGTCGACGTCACCATCACCGGCGTCGCGCCGCGCGACTTTCACGGCACGGTACTGGGCCTGTCGTTCGACATCTGGGTGCCCGCCACCATCGCGCCGATGCTCGTCCGCGGCACGCGCGAGCTCGAGGATCGGCGCGTGCGCAGCTATTCCGTGCTCGGCCGCCTGCGCGACGGCGTGAGCCGCGATCAGGCGCAGGCCGAGGCGGCCGCGCTGATGTCGCGCCTCGCGTCCACCTACCCCGACACGAACACCGGCCTGACGGCGGAAGTCGTACCGTTCTGGAATTCGCCGCGCGGGCCGAACCGCCTGCTCAACGCGGCGCTGCTCGTGCTGCAGGCCGTCATGCTGCTCCTGCTGCTGGCCGTCTGCGGCAACACCGCGAACCTCGTGCTCGCGCGCGCGAGCGCCCGGCAGAAGGAAATCGGCGTGCGGCTCGCCCTCGGATCGGGTCCGTGGCGGGTCGCGCGGCTGCTGATCGTCGAGAACCTCATCCTCGGCGCGCTCGGCGCGCTCGGCGGCGCCGCAATTGCCGTCTGGGGCACCGAGGCGCTGAAGGTGATTCCGCTGTCGGGTCTCCCGATCCGTCTCGAGACGAGCGTGAACCTGACGGGACTCGCGTTCGCCATCGGTCTCGGCCTGTTGTCCGGCGTCCTCGTCGGCGCCGTGCCTGCCGCGCATCTGGCGAGGATGGATCCGGCCGTGGCCTTTCGCGGAGGCGCGCAAACCGCAGGCCGCAGCCGGCTGCGCAACACGCTCATGGCCTCGCAGGTCGCGCTCGCGATTGTCGTCCTCATCGCGGGCGCGCTGTTCCTTCGCGGATTTCTGGCGACCCGCACGGAAGAGACGGGCTTTCGCCGCGACGGTGTGCTGCTGGCGGCCTACGACCTCGCGGGCCGCGACGCGAGCAGTGAGGACGCGCGGAGGTTCGCGGATCGTCTGCTGGAACGCGTGCGCGCCCTGCCATCCGTGCAGCACGCCGCCATCGCGTCGGCCGTGCCGCTCGACATCCACGGATTCTCTCTTCGCACGTTCGCGCTCGAGGGCCGGACGCGCGTCGAGGAGGGGCAGGACGCCGCCTTCGTGAACACCGTGACGCCGGGGTATTTCGACACAATGCAGATCCCGATCGAGGAGGGGAGGGACTTCGCGCCGCTCACCGACAGCGCGGCGCCTCCGCAGGTCATCGTCAACCGCACGTTCGTGCGCGCGTTCATCCGCGAGGGCAGCATCATCGGCCGCCGTGTGGAGACGCGCGGCCGGGCGTACGTCATCACGGCCGTCGTGGCCGACTCGCTCTACAACGCGTTCGGCGAGCCGCCCACGCCGATGATCTATTTCTCCTACCGCGATCGCCCGTCCACGGCCGGTGAGATTCACGTGCGCGCGGCGCCGGGCGGCGACGCGCAGCTCACCGCAGAGCTCCAGTCGATCGTGCGCGAGCTCGACGCGGACCTGCCCGTCTTCAATGTCCGCACGCTCGAACAGCACGTCGACACGAATCTCGTCTTCCGGCGCATTCCCGCGCGCATGTTCGCGTTTCTCGGCCCGCTGTTGCTCGTCCTCGCCGCGATCGGCATCTACGCGGTCGTCGCCTACAGCATGTCGCTGCGGACGATGGAGATCGGTCTGCGGCTGGCGCTTGGCGCCTCGCCGCGCCGTGTCGTGGCGGATTTCGTCACCGAGACGATGGTGGTGATCATCGCGGGGGCGGCGGTC
>DATKDT010000049.1:0-5350 GCA_035512575.1 Vicinamibacterales bacterium
GTGGAAAGTCGAGGCGCCCCAGGGCGCGCCGAGAGTTGCATGAAGAAGATCCGGACGCTGATCGTCGACGACGAGCCGCTCGCCCGCGAGCGCATCCGCGCCCTGCTCGCCGAGCAGGCCGACATCGACGTGGTGGGTGAAGCGCGCGACGGCGAACAAGCCGTCCAGGCCATCCTGAGCCACGAGCCCGACCTCGTGTTCCTCGACATCCAGATGCCGCGCATGGACGGCTTCGAGGTCATCCGCACCGTCGGCGCCGACAACATGCCGCTGGTCGTCTTCGTCACCGCCTACGACCAGCACGCCCTCAAGGCGTTCGACGTGCGCGCGCTCGATTACCTGCTGAAGCCGTTCGACCGCGATCGCTTCGCCGAGTCCATCGGCCGCGTCCGCGACGCGATCGAACACTCAGGCGGCGACGAGATCGGCCGCCGGCTGCTCGAGATCGTACGCGAGCTCAAGCCTGGCACGCCGCCGCGCAGCGACCGCCTGGTCATCAAGTCGGCCGGCCGCCTGTTCTTCCTGCGCATCGATGAAATCGACTGGGTCGAGGCCGCCGGCAACTACGTCAAGCTGCACGTCGGCACCGAAGAGCACCTGCTGCGCGAGACGATGAACGGCATCGAGCAGAAGCTCGACTCCGACGCGTTCTTCCGCATCCACCGCTCCCGCATCGTCAACATGGAGCGAATCAAGGAGCTGCAGCCGTGGTTCAACGGCGAGTACGTCGTGATCCTGCAGAACGGCACCAAGCTCACGCTGAGCCGGGGCTATCGAGAAAAGCTTCAGGAACGGTTGGGGCGACCGCTGTAAATCACTTCTTCGGCATTTTGAAAAAGGCGTCGTCGACCGCGACGTTGAACTCCACCTTGTCGACCGTGATCGACACCGGGCCGGTGGCCGCGTTCTGGCGAATCGTCATCGGCACCAGAATCCCGTTCACGGCCTGGTAGTTCGAGAGCTCCGTCTCGACCTTCGTCGGGCCCATGCCGAGATCCGCTTCCGACACGACCTTCAGCTCCACGCCCTTCTCGGCGTCGATGTAGTAGTCGGTCGTCTTGCCGTCCTTCTTGGTCAGCTTCAGATGGTGCACCTTCGTGCCGTTCAGATCCTCGGTGCCGACCAGCACCACGGTGTGGCCCTTCGCCTTGTAGTCGACGAGCGGGCCGTCGAAATCGGCCTGCTCCTTCAGCGACTCGGTCACCGCGGCCGGCACTTCGACGGGATCGGCGCTGCCGGCCATCGGGTTGATGGTCCAGCCGATGGTGCCGTCGTAGGCCTGGACGATCGCGACGTCCTGGAAGGTCATGTCCTGGCGCATGAGATTCGGCCGCTTCGACACGATGGTCATCGGCAGTTCCATGCCCTGGATGTTCACGCGGGCGGTCAGACGCATCGACTGCGTGGACCTCCACTGATCGCCGCCCTTGGCCTGGTAGTGTTTGGCGACGATCTCGTCGACCGTCTGCGCGGCGGCCGGAGCGCTCGCGCCCAGCATTCCGGTGATGACCGCGAGGGACAGAAGGATTTTTCGCATAGGACTCACGATTTTAGCAGGTAAGGGAGGGCTGCGGCCCTCCCTTGTCCCCGCCGGCGCGAGCGATTAGGCGCGGCTGCGGCGTCCGACGATCAAACGGTAGAGCAGCAACAGCACGATCGCGCCCACGAAGGCGGCAATCCAGCCGGCTTCCTGCCCCTCGCCCATGATCCCCAGCGAGCGGCCCAGAAACCCACCCAGCAGCGCCCCCGCGATGCCCAGCAGGATGGTCACAATGATCCCGCCCGGGTCCTTGCCGGGCATCACCAGCTTGGCCAGCGCACCCACGACCAGACCGAACAGAATCCAACTCAGAATTTCCATGCTTCCTCCTCAGCCGCGCGCTCGTTGCAAGAGGGCGACCACAACAGCAGCCACGGCTGAGCTGGGGTATGCAAAGCCGGGGTTGGCGCCGATAAAGGACACGCCATGGTTCATGTGATTGCACTGGTCGCGGCGGCCCTCCCCGTGCTGGCCCAGCCCACCCCCCGCGTGACGGAGCTTACCGCCGCGCGCAACGGCCACGAAGTGGTGGTCACCGTGTCGTTGACAGGCGGCGCCACGGCTCCGGCGCCCCGGCTGCTCGAGGGGCCGTGGCGGCTGTATTTCGACGTGGCGGGCGTGCTGCCGGGAAACCGCCGACTGGTCAGGGTGGAAGCGGGGCCCGTGTCGCAGATCCGGCTGGCGCTCAATCAGCCGTCGCCGCCGGTCACGCGCGTCGTGATCGACCTCACGCGGCGGGTGTCGTGGCGGGTGGAAACGAGCGCCGGCAGGCGGGAGATCCGCGTCGTGATCGCGGACGTCGAACGGCCGCTGCGGGCCGGCACGGGCGGCGGGCCGCCCGGCGTGGTGATGTATGCGCTGCCGGCGGATCCGGCGCCCGCGCGCGATCGCCGCGCGGAAATCCAGTCGCAGCTGTTCGCGATGGGCGGCGTCCTGCAGGCGATGCGCGCGTGGACCGGGCCGTCAGATGCGGAGCTGGCGACGCTCATCGCCACGGTGGCCGAGCTGTCGACCGGCGCGCGCGCCATGCAGATCACCGGATCCGAACCGGATCGCGCGCTGGTGGCGGCGCTCGACGCGCTTGCCTCGGCCGCCGACGCGCGCGCGAAAGCGCTGGCCGACGGCTCGGCGCAGTCACGCGCCAACGCGATTGCCGCGGCCGGCGGCGCACTCGTGCTGCTACACCACGCTCAGGCGCTCAGCGCTTCGCGCTGAGGGGCTGAGCGCTCGAATTGTAAAATGTAAATTGTAAATAGCATTGTCTATTGATCATCGAGTTGTAAAGGCGTCGCGAAAGCAGCCGCTGGTAATGACCCGATAGACAATGCTATTTACAATTTACAATTTACATTGCGCTGTCTTTTAAAATCGAAAGCCCGACGACAAATGCGCCCGCGTGTGGCCTTTGCCGTCGGTGGCGACGTCCAGGTTGATCTTGAAGATCGTCGCGCTGAAGAACGCCCCCGCGCCGTAGCCCCATTGATAGTCCGCGTCGCGGAGCGCGGTGCCGCGGTCGTAGGCGGCGCCGACGTCGGCAAAGACGTTGACGCCGATCCGGCCGAGGCTCAGCGGCGACGAGATCGGCACGCGCAGCTCCACCGATCCCACGGCCATGTTGTCGCCCGACGCGAACCCGAACTTCGATCCGCGCAGCGTCGACGCGCCGCCGACGAGCGCGCGCTCGAAGGCCGGCAGCGGCGTGTCGCTCATCACATGCAGGCCGCGGACGGCGACAATGGACTGGCCAACGAGGCCCAGGTAGCCGCGCACGTCCGTGCGGATGCGGCTGGCGTGCGGCGAGCGATCGAACGCCAGCCGCTCCCACCGCACCGATCCATAGACGGCCTCGCGCGGCAGCTCGGGATCGATGCGCGTGTCGAGTGTGGCTTCGGCGGACATCCAGGGATAGCGATCGTCGAGCGACGCGAACCGCACGTCGGTGAGCCCGGCGCGCACGCTCGCGCGGAGCGCGCGCGCGATCTGGTACGCCGCGCCGGCCGACGCCTCGCGCCGCGTGTCGTCGACGCCGTAGAACGGATTCTCGCGCCCCGTCCACGACGCGGCGCCGTCGATGCGCGCGCGGCGATCCGGCCCGAAACGGTATTCGTACTCGGCCGCCGCGTGCTTCCGGGCGCCCCAGGTGAACGGAAACGACAGGCGGCTGCCCCGCCCCGTGACGTTCACCAGGCTCGCCCGCAGGCCGTACGAGAAGCCATAGTCGCTGAAGTCGAGAATCGGCAGGAACAGCGGCCGGTTCACGATGCGCCTGACCGGATTGACGATCGCGCCGCCCGGGCCCGGTAAGGGCACGATGAACCGCTCCTCGACCATGATGACCACCGACAGATCGCTGCCGTCGAGCGAGCGCGAGCGGGTGATCACCTCGACCCGATCGAACTGGCCCGATCTGCGCAGCCGCGCCTCGATCTCCTTCGCGGTGGTGCCGGAGAACGGGTCGCCCGGCTTCACGCCGGCCAGTTCGAGCACGCGCGCGTCGGGCGTGGAGTGATTGCCGTGGACGCGGACTTCATTGATCGTCCGCTTGTCCGCCGAAGCCTGTGGCGAAGGCGGAGGCGCCTGCGCCGGCGCCTGCAGCACCACCGCGGCGGCAACCGCGAGCGCGGCAATCACGGCAGTCTCCCGTCGAAGCGGATGCGGCTCTTCACCTCGCCCATGCGGTAGTCGTAGAACGACAGCCCGTAGCGCATCTCGTACGTGCCGTTCGCGAACGTGAGGGCGAAGCGCATGCGCATGTCCTTCGGCAGCCAGATGCCGGGAAACGGCTGCGACATTTCCATCTCGGCCCGCACGTCCTCGACGCGCACCAGCCACTGCGCCGGCAGGAAGTCGAAGTCGACGTTCTCGAAGACGTACTTCAGGATCATCGCGCGCTCCTCGTCGACCCAGAGCGTGATGCGCGCGACCTTGTTCAACTGGAACTCGACGCTGATCTCTTTCTCGGGCCGCTGGCCCTTCGCCGCGCGCTCGGCGTTGCGTTCCGCCTTCGCGCGCTCGCGCTCCCCCTTCTCGTCCTCGTCATCGTCGAACAGGCGGCGGGGGAAGTACTCGACCCTGACGACCGGGCGTCCCTCGTACGTCTCGCGGCCCGCGACATAGTAGTTGCCGGGCTCGAACTTAAAGTCGAGGAAGTAGGCCGCCGAGATGAAGCGCGGCTCCGCGGTCTGCTTGATGAACGCGTCGACATCGGCCGGCGGCTGGACGTTCGCCGCCGGATCCTCCTTGGCGCGCTTCTCCGCCTGCCGCTTCTCGCGCGCCTGTTCGCGCTTCAGCCAGCGCGCTTCGTAGTCGCGGCGCTTCTCCTCGCCGATCGTCACGCCGTTGAACGCGAGCGGGCTCCGCACGAAATAGCCGTCGCGCACGAACCACGTGAATTCGCGCCGCTCGCCGAACAGCGGCCCGCCCAGCGGCCCGCGCAGCTCGAACTGCTCCCGCTCGTTCAGGATGTACTGCTCCATCGTCTTCCACGCGTCGGCGCGGTGCTCGAGCGCGCGGGCCATGAGCGCATCGAGATCGGTCTCGCGCGTCTGGGCGTGCAGCGTGGATGGAGGGGACACGAGCGCCGCGGCCGTGAGCAGCAGCACGGGTAACAGCCGGTTCATGAAGGGACCTCTGGCGGCAGGTGCGGGCACCTGAATCATACGGACAGCTGCGCCGCGCTGTTCCCTAGAGCCTGACCGCCCGGCGCAGCAGCCGGCCTTCCTTCGAGGCCGTGAAGCCCCTGCGCTGGAGCCACCGCGTCAGGCCCTCTTTGTCGGGATGCCCGTCGGGGACGACGTTGTAGAGATAGTT
>DATKDT010000050.1:0-17164 GCA_035512575.1 Vicinamibacterales bacterium
GGAAACCGTGCGGCGACGTGCGCGACGTGATCGGTGGAGAACGGCACGTCGGGCCGATCGGCCGAGATCACGGGCCGCCGCGCGAACTGCTGATCGCGCGCGCCCTGGATGGCGGCCAGCGCCGCGCGGTGCCATGCGAGCTCGGCGTCGGACGGCTCGGTCACCGGCTCCACGGGCTTCTCGGCGGGCACGCCTCCGCGCAGCAGCGTGCAGCCCCATTCGATGAGCGGCCGCAGCGTGTACCACTCATCCTCCATGCGCAGCACGGTGAACTCGAGCGCGAGCGCGGCAGCCGCGACGCGGCGGCGCTGCACCTCTTCGGGTGTCGCGCCCTTCGCGGCCCAGGCGCCTGCGTCTGCGACCAGGTCGCGCGCGATCGACGTGACGTTGGAGGCCGTCGCAAGCGGCGCCACCGCCGCGGCGTGATCGCCCTGCAGATACCGGTCGAGCAGGCTGGTGACGCGCTGCGCCGGCGCGAAGGCCGCCGCCAACAGAAAAATGGGGACAGACCCCATTTTTACGATTCGCGAAAAAATGGGGTCTGTCCCCATTTTTCAGCCGGCCCTCTGAAACGCTCGCCGCCCGTACAAGTGCTCGAACAGGTTGCCCTCGTGCGGCTGGTCCCAGACGATCCGATTCGTCTGGATCGGGCCAAGATTCAGCCGGCCGACGAGATCAGATGACAGCAGGCGGTCGATCGTCTGGCGATCCCCGGTCAGCGCAGTCACGACAAGCGTCGGGCCGAAGCAGTCGGGCACCGCGGCCGCTTCCTCCTCGTCCATCTGCACCACCGACACGAACGGAAACAGAAACTCGCGGTTGGCCAGCGGATGCTGCGAGCTGTCGCAGCGCACGACAGTCGGCAGCAGGTACGTCGCCCCGTTCTTTTCGACGAGGCGATCGCCCTTGCGATACTTCGCCGTGACGTCTTCCGCGCCGGCCTCGTACAGGCCGGCGTCAATCTGCTGCGAGATCCGCGCCGCCACCGCCGGATCCACGAACGGCGCAATCTCCGCCCGCTCATCGTCAGCCGCGCGCGGCTCCACTTTCGCGAGCCGCTCGGCCAGCGCATCCGCAATCTCCTTCGCGTGCGACGGCACCCACACGCCGCTGGCGTTCACGCACGAGCGTCCGCCGTTCTCCACGACCGACGCGGCAATGAGATCGATGTAGTCCTTCCAGCTCGACATGCGATCGGCGCCGATGAACAGCTTGCTGTAGCCGGGGCCGTGCAATTCCACGCGCGGATCGCCGGCCACCGTTCCCACCGCGCCGACGTCGCCGAAGAACATGCTGCGGCCGGTCGATCGCACGATCTCGCCCGCGCCGGCATGGCCGCTCGGATAGAAACAGAACGCCTCGCGCGGCACGCCAACCTTGATCAACGCCTGAATCAGGCGATACGGCGTCCACGGCTCGGCGCTGCCCGGACGCAGCACGAGCGGCGTCCTGAGCGCAATCGACGGCAGCCACAAGCCATGCACGCCGGGCGAGTTGTTGGGAAGGACGACGCCGAGCGCCTGCGCGCGGGGGAAGAAACTGACGGCGCCGCCGTTGACTTCGCCGTAGCCCCTGTCGAGCACCGCGAGATCGAGCCCGCGCGTCAGCCCGCGCAGGATGCTCTCCATGTTCTCGAGCACCGCCGCCACGCGCGCCATGTTGCGCTTCCCCATCACGAACGGCATGCCCGTCGTGGCGTTGAGCTGCTCGAGATAGTCCTGCGGCGACTGCGACGTGTCGCCCAGCGGCAGCGTATCGTTGAGAAACACCGGCGCCGTGGCGTTGCACATCGCGATCAGCTCGACCGCCGCGAAGCGCTGCAGCGCGGCGCGCGCCTCGTGCTGCTTCAGCAGATCGCGGCTGATCAGTCCGACGTTGGCCTGGCTGATCTCGACGAACGGCTTCCGCGTCCGATGATGCGCGGCCGTTGCGACATCAATGCTCTTGTAGGGCTCGCCGAAACGGAGAAGAGGAATGTGCAGCATAGGGACATCCGAAATGTAAAAGGTAAATGGTAAATAGCATCGTCTATTGGGCTATTGCTGCCGCTTCAGTGGGGCACGATGGCTCGATGGACAATGCTATTTACGATTTACCATTTACATTTCCTCTATCAGTATCTCCAGAATCTCAGGTGCGTCTGGTCGCGGACGAGCACACCGCCGGGGACGAGCACCGGGTGGGTGTACGTCGCGCTCTTCCCGACGGTGTAGCGATGCCCGGCCTTGAAGCCGGTCTTCGATGCAGGCGCCACGATCATCTCGCCGCTGTCGAGCTGCGCGACGAGCTCGGAGCCGGCGACCACGAGGTGCGCGTTGCCCGCCTCGCGCCCTTCCGTCATCCACAGCGTCTTGCCTGTGGCCGGATCGAGCGCGAAGAACTGTCCCTTGCGCCGCGACGACATGCCGTAGAGCACGCCGTCATGCAGCACGGGCGAGCTCATATACATGGCCGTCTCCGGCGATTGCCAGCGCTCGACCACCGTCCACGACGCGCCGTCGCGCCCCACGGCCAGCCCGTACGTGCCGCGGCGCGTGCCCGACACGACGATGGTGTTGCCGGCAATCACGGGGGTGACGATGTTTTCGTTCCACTCGTCGGGGAAGGGGAAGCTCCAGAGCGTCGTGCCGGTGGCCGTGGAGACGCCGACAACCGACTTGTCGGTCATCGTGACGATCTGCTTCTCACCGTCAATCGTCGCGAGCACCGGCGAGGCGTAGCCGGGGCCGGGGCCCTTCTGCTCCCACTTCAGCGCGCCCGTGGCGCCATCGAACGCGCGAAACACGCCGCCGCGATCGTCGCCCACGTGCACGAGGAGGTTGCCGTCGACGAGAATCGGCGACATCGCCGTGCCGCAGAACAGCTTCGACGAGTCGATGTCCTTCGTGTAGTCGTGCCGCCACAGCACCTTGCCCGTGGCCGCGTCGTACGCGGTGAGCACGGCCGTCACGCCGAACGTGTAGAGCCGCCCGCCCGCCGCAAGCGGCGTGGCGTTCGGCCCCTTTGCCATCGCGCTCGCGTACTGGTTCTTCGTGAACGGCGCGCGGTGCGTGTCGGACCACAGCGGCTTGCCTGTCGCCAGATCGAACGCGGTGACAATCTCGTCCGGATCGCGCCGCGCGTGCACGAACACGCGCCCGCCGGCGACAACCGGCGTCGAATACCCTTCGCCAACTTCCGCCGCCCAGCCCTCCGTTAGCGCCTCGGGCCACGCCTTCGGCACAACAGCCGCCGGCACCACGCCGTCGCGCGCCTCACCGCGCCACTGCGCCCATTGCGCGGACAAAGTCGCCGACAGTGCTGCCGACAGCGCCATAGACAATGCGAACGCTTTGCTGCTCATGGCGATCTCTCAGAAATGTAAATGGTAAATGGTGAATAGCATTGTCTATTGAGTTATCGTGCCCCCACTGAAGCGGCAGAAATTGAAGTGTCAGTACACTCCCTCCACTACTGACGCCTGTAGCCGCGCAAACGGTCTGACATTTCTGACGCCATCCCAAGGATAAAGGTCGCAGGGCGGCTCGCGCTCCGCTTCATCCCGCTCGAGGAACCGCGGCATGAAGAATTCCTTCGTCAACGTCGTCAACCGCACCCGGCCCGTCTTTCCGTATCCGACCACCTTCGTGGGGTTGTCGGGGTCGACCACTTCGATCGCCGCACGCGGCAGCGGCGGGTAATAGATGATCGCGTGGTTGTCCTTCGGGTCGAACGGCTTGTGCACCGCAAGGCCCATAAGCGTGTTGCCGTAGGTCGGCGCGAAATACACGCCGTCGAGCAGCTCTTCGCGCGCGAAGCGGTGGAACTGCGGCGTCATCTCGGTGCCGCCGCAGAAGACGCCCTTGATGCCCGCCTTCTTCACCGAGATCTTTTCGCTCAGCGCCTCGAGCAGCTTCGGCGTCGTGAACAGGCACTGAATGTTCGGATGCGCCCTCAGCAGGATCAGCGCCTGGTCGACGACGTGGCGTTTGTAGGCTTCGACCTGATCCATCTGGCGCGCCTTGATCAACTTGATGACCCAGCGCGGATCGAGATCCACCATGAAGCAGATGCCGCCGCGCACCTGCGCGAGATGTTCGATGGCGAGACGAAGACGGCGGGGTCCGGACGGCCCGACCATCAGCCAGTCGCTGCCCTTCGGGAAATGCTCGTCCGAGAGCGTTTCACTGAAGGCCGTGTAGTCGTCGCGGAAGTCGTCGATGCTGATGCGCGATTTCGGGACGCCGGTGCTGCCGCCCGTCTCGAAGACAAACACCGGCCTGTCGGCCAGCCCCTTCGGCACCCAGCGGCGCACCGGCCCGCCGCGCAGCCATTCGTCCTGGAACGCACCGAAGCGATCGAGATCCTCGTACGTCCGAATCTCTTTACGCGGATCCCAATCGAGTTTCGACGCGAAGTCGAGCCAGAACGGGCTGCCGGTGGCGGTGTCGAAGTGCCAGGCGACGGTCTCGCGCACGTGGGCGTCGAGCGCGTCCCGGGAGTAGGTGGAGTTACTGAACATGATCGGTTGTCGGTTGCTGGTTGCTGGTTGTCGGTGCGAGCCGGGCGGGACAACGCCCACCCGGCTAATCTAGAGTCTACCCGTCTCTTCCGCCAAGTCCCGCAGTTCGCGCGCGCGCGTGTTCGCTTCCGGGATCTCCCCGAGCTGATCCACCGGCCACGGCAGGGCCCAGCGCCAGTTGCCTTCGCCGACCGTGGCCGGCGTGTTGATGCGATCGGGCCAGCCGAACAAATCCTGGAACGGCAGGATCAGCAGATTCGATGCGGACCGGTAGAGCGACCCGAGCAGGGCGTCCCGCACGTCCGGCGTGAAGGTTCGGAGTTCGGACGTTCCATGGCTGCTTCGGATGCCGGTCATCTCGGCCACCTGCCGCCGTTCCTCGTCCTCGACGGTTTCCCACCACTGTGCCAGTGCCTCAGTATCGTGCGTGCCGGACGTGGCGACCGCGGCCGCCGGCCAGGCCGACGGATGGATGAACGGCTGCCCCTCGTCATGCCAGCGGCGCTCCCAGCGCAGGATGCGGTAGCCGGGCAGACCCAGGCGCGCGAGCGACGCGCGGACGGCATCGGGCACGGTGCCCAGGTCCTCGGCGGTCACGGCCGCGCCGGTGTCGAGAAACAGGCGCATGATGCGCTCGCCCTGCTCGATCTGTTCTGCCTCGCCGGCCGGCACGAAATACGGCTCGCCGTCGCGCCGCCGCACGAACGTGCGATAGAAGCCCACGAGGTGATCGACGCGGAAGCCGTCGAACAGATCGGCGGCGCGGCGCGCGCGCATGCGCAGCCACTGGAAATCGCCCGCCGCAATCTCGGGCCAGCGGTACACGGGCACGCCCCAATCCTGGCCGGTCTCGCTGAACGCGTCGGGCGGCGTGCCGACGCTCGCGTCGAGCATGAAGTCCTGCTGCCGCGCCCAGACGTCGGCGCTCGCGGCATCCACCATGAACGGCACGTCGCCGAACACCGCCACGCCCTGTTCCCGCGCGGCGGCGCGCGCATCAGCCCACTGCGATGCCGCAATCCACTGCAGCCACGCGTAGAAGCGGATTCGCTCTCCCAGCATCGCACGCGCGACTTTGCCCTCCTCGGGCATGCCGCCTGTCCCGAACGACCGCTCGCGCAGCGGTTGCGGCCAGGAGGTCCAGTCGGCCCCACGGTCCTCGGCAACCGCGCGGAACAGCGCGTAGTCGTCGAGCCACCAGGCCTCACGCTCGCGAAACGCCGCGAACGCCTCGTCGCTGCCGGAGCGCGACGCGTCCCAGGCCAGATCGAATGCCGCGCGCTTGGCCGCGCGGACGGCGTCGAACTCCACGAGCGGGGCCCGGCGCGCCACATCGAGCGCGTCGCGCGCCTCTTTCGGCAGCGCGTCGACGCCGCCGGCGCGCGCGAACGCCTCGATCGCATCGGGCGAAATGAACAGAGGATCGAACGCCGCGGACGACAGCGCGGAATAGGGCGAGTTCTGGCCGGGCGCCATCTCGTTGAGGGGCAGCAGCTGCAGCAGCGACAGGCCGGCGTCGCGCATCCACGCCGAGAACGGCCCCATGTCGCGGAACTCGCCCACGCCCCAACTGCCGCTCGAGCGCATCGAGAACAGCGGCACCAGCACTCCGGCCGTACGCCGGAACGGCGGCGCCGTCATGCGATTCTGCGCGCCAGGCGCGCCACGCCCTCGTCGAACAGCGCGGGTTCGACGATGAGGCTTACGACGAGGAAGGCCTCGTGCGCGAAATCAAAGAAATAGCCGGGATGCACGAGCACGCCGTCCTGTTCCGCCAGCGCTACAACCAGATCTTCCTCCGTTGTCACGGCCGGCACTCTGACGATCGCCGACCAGCCGCCCTCGGCCATGAGCAAATTCAGGGCCGGATGGCGGGCGACGAGTGCCGCGAGCGCCTGGAGGTTGCGTCTGGCGCGCTCGAGAATCTGCTGTCGGATGGCTTCACCCGAGGCGATGAGCGACGCAGCCGACGTCTGGACGGGCGTCGACACCGACAGATAGGTGTCGGCAATCAGCTCGAGCTTCTCGCGCGCGGCGGCTATGTTCGATGGCGTACCGCCGATGGCGATCCAGCCAAGCTTCAGCTGCGGAAGCGCGGCCGACTTCGAGAGGCCGCCAAGCGCGAACACGAGAGGATGGCCGCTCTCGAGCACGCTCGCGCGGCCGGCCGGCGCCGCCGGCAGCGGGAAATCCCAGAACACCTCGTCGCCGATGATCGGCACGCCGGGCGCCGCGGCCGCGAGGCCGGCGAGATCCTCCCGCGTGCAGTACGAGCCGGTGGGATTGTTCGGATTGACGGCGAGCACGGCGCGCGTCCGCGGTGTCAGCCCCGCGGCCACGCTGCCGGCGTCGACTCGCCACCGGCCTTCGTATTCGAGCCGGTACGGGACGGCGGTCACGGACTCCAAGCGCGTCAGCCATTCAAACAGCGGATAGCTCGGCTGCGGCACGAGCACCTCGTCCCCCGGATCGCACAGCAGCTTGAAAAGGTAGCCGTAGGCCTCGCTCGTGCTGGCGGTCAGCACGATCGCGCCGGGCGCCACCGCAGTGCCGCGGCTGCTCATCTCTGCCGCCACGGCTTCGCGCGCGGCCGGCATGCCGGCCGCTTCGGGCTCGTATGCCAGGTTTCGCGCGTCGGAAAGCCCGGCGAGCAGCCCTTCGGGATAGGCGAACCCAGCCGCGGTGGGGTTCGACACCGTCAAATCGATCAGGCCGCGCCCCGACGCGCGGCGGCGGCGCACCGCTTCTGCAATGCGGTTCGGCGTCAGCGCGGCAGGCAGCCGGGACGAAAACGAAGGGATAATCACGTCTATGCGATTCCGAGTAATGTTCGCGGCCGCGGCGCTTTTGCTGTCGGCCTCATCCGCGCCCGCGCAGCCAGCGCCCCAGTCCTCTGGTCCGGCGCCGGCCACCCAGCCGGCTCTGCGGGTGCCCTACACGCATTTCACGCTTCCCAACGGCCTCGACGTGATCCTCCACGAGGATCGCAGCGTGCCGGTGGTGTCGATCAACATGTGGTACCACGTCGGCTCCGGCAGCGAGAAGCCTGGCCGCACCGGCTTCGCGCACCTGTTCGAGCACCTGATGTTCGAGGGCTCGAAGCACGTGCCCGAAGGCGCCTTCGACACCTGGCTCGAGGCGGCCGGCGCCAACAACAACGGCTCGACCACCCGCGACCGTACCAACTATTACATCGACATGCCGTCCAACGCGCTCGATCTCGGGCTGTTCCTCGAGTCGGACCGCATGGGCTATCTGCTCGACATCGTCACGCCAGCACTGGTCGACGGCCAGCGGGATGTCGTGAAGAACGAGCGCCGCTCGGGCGTCGAGAACCGGCCGTATGGCATGGCCGACGTGAAGCTCGACGAGCTGCTCTATCCGAAGAGCCATCCGTACAGCTGGCCGGTAATCGGCCACATGGAGGATCTCACGGCGGCCACCGACGAGGACGTGCGCGAGTTCTTCCGCAAGTATTACGCGCCGGGCAACGCGAGCCTTTCGATTGCCGGAGACATCGACATCGCGGAGACGCGAAAGAAGATCGAGCACTGGTTCAGCGACGTGAAGCCGGGCGCGGCCGTGGAGCCGAACGAATATCCGGCCGCGGTGCTGACCGCGGTGACAACGGAGCGGATGACCGACAAGGTGCAGCTGCCGCGGCTCACGCTCGCGTGGCTGACGCCGCCGCTGTTCGCGCCCGGCGACGCGGAGATGGATCTTGTGGCGTCGGTGCTGGCCGGCGGCAAGAACTCGCGGCTCTTCAAGCGGCTCGTCTACGACATGCAGGTGGCGCAGAGCGTCTCGGCGTACCAGGCGTCGGGCTCGCTGGGCTCCGAGTTCTACATCGTGGTCATGGCGCGGCCGCAGGAGGGTAAGACGGCCGACGAGGTCATCGCCGACATCACGCGCATCGTCGACGAGGAGCTCGAGACGCTGCGCCAGACGGCGCCCGAGGCGCGCGAGCTCGCGCGCGCGATCAACAAGAGCGAGGCGTCGTTTTTCGCGCGGATGGAGCGCGTCGGCGGCTTCGGCGGCAAGGCCGATCAGCTCAACGGCTATTTCGTGGCGACCGGGAATCCCGACTACTTCAACGAGGACCTCGCGCGCTATCGCGCGATTGGACCCGACGACATCCGCGCGGCGGTGCGCAAGTACCTGCCGGCCGACACGCGCGTCGAGCTGATTGTCGTTCCGGAAGGAGGTGCGCAGTGAATCGGGGGATTGCGCGACTGCGCGATTGCATGATTGTTGGCGGACTGGCGATTGCCGGATCGACGATTGCTGTCCCGGCGCACGCGCAGCAGCCCGATCGGTCGGCGCCGCCGAAGCTCGCGGCGCCGCGCGATGTGTCGCTGCCGCCCATCGTGAAACGCACGCTCTCGAACGGGCTGCCCGTGTGGATCGTCGAGCAGCATGAAGTGCCAGTCGCCAGCGTGTCGCTCGTCGTCAAGAGCGGCGCGACCGCGGATCCCGCGGGCAAGTACGGCCTCGCCAGCCTCACGGCGGCGATGCTCGACGAGGGCGCGGGCGCGCTCGACGCGCTCGGCCTTGCCGACGCGATCGACTACCTCGGCGCGTCGATCGGCACCGGCGCCGGCTTCGACGCCAGCAGCGTGTCGCTCTACACGCCGGTGTCGAGGCTGGCCGACGCGCTCGCGCTGATGGCCGACGTTGCGATTCGGCCGTCGTTCGACGGCAACGAGCTCGAGCGGCTTCGCAAGGAGCGGCTGACGAGCCTGCAACAGATTCGCGACAACCCGCCGGCGATCGGCGCCACGGCATTTCCGCGCCTGATCTACGGCGATGCGCATCGCTACGGCACGGGCCTCGCCGGCACGACGGCCTCCGTGACGTCGCTCGCGGCCGCCGACCTGCGCGCGTTTCACGCCGAGCACTATCACCCGGCCAACGCGCACCTCGTTGTCGTCGGCGACGTGCAGCCCGACGCGGCGGTGGCGATGCTCGAGCAGAGCTTCGGCTCGTGGAAGCCGGCGGCGGCCGCGGCGGCGGATTCGAAACCGCTGACCACGCCCGAGCCGCGGGCGCGCACGGTGTACCTCATCGACAAGCCCGGCGCGGCACAGTCGGTGATTCGCATCGGCTGGAGCGGCGTGCCGCGCTCGACGCCCGACTACTACGCCATCCAGGTGCTCAACACGATCCTCGGCGGCTCGTTCACGTCGCGCCTCAACACGAACCTGCGCGAGACGCACGGCTACGCCTACGGCGCCGGCTCCGGCTTCGACATGCGCCTGTACGCGGGGCCCTTCGTGGCCACGGCGAACGTGCAGACCGACAAGACGTCGGAGTCGCTGACCGAGTTCTTCAAGGAGCTCAACGCCATCGGCTCTCCCGTGGGCGCCGAGGAGCTCGAGAAGGCGAAGAACTATCTGGCGCTCGGCTTTCCCGGCGACTTCGAGACGACGCGGGACATCGCGTCGAAGCTGACCGAGCAGGTGATCTACGGCCTGCCGGAGGGCGTGTTCAACGAGTACGTCACGAAGATCCAGGCCGTGACGGCGGCCGACGTCGAGCGCGTGGCGAAGAAATACGTCACGCCCGACAGATTCGCCGTCGTCGTGGTCGGCGATCTGAAGACGATCGAGGCGGGCGTCAGGAGATTGAACCTTGGCACCGTGCGGGTGGTCGCGATGGAGGAGATTCTGAAGTGATCCTGTGGTTCGGAGGTTCGGGGGTTCGGGGGTTCACGCGTTCGGTTCGGGGTGCGGTGTACGAGCGACTGCGCGGTTCCCGAATCGCATGTGTGGGCGAACGGCGAACCCCGAACGCCGAACGTGACTGAAGAACCTCCGAACCCCCGAACCCCGAACCTCCGAACCCCAAGTGCCCTATAACCCCATCGAGGATTACGCCGTCATCGGCGACGGCCTGACGGCGGCGCTCGTGTCGCGGGAGGGCTCGATCGACTGGGCCTGCTTCCCGCGATTCGACGCGCCGTCGGTGTTCGCCCGGATTCTGGATCACGACAGCGGCGGGCATTTTCGCGTCTCGCCCGACGGCACGTTCAGCACGGCACGCCGCTATCTCGGCGACACGAACGTGCTCGAGACGCGCTTCACCACCGCCACGGGCGAAGCGGAGCTCGTCGACTTCATGCCGATGGGCGGTGCCGGCCGGCCGCATACCAACGAGATCGTCAGGCGGCTGCGCGTGCTCAGCGGCACGGTGGACGTCACGCTCACGCTGGATCCCCGGTTCGACTACGGGCGCCGCGCCGCGACCTGGGAGCAGCACGCCGGGCAGGGCGTGCTGGCGTCATCCGGCGACGAGACGATTTCGCTGTTCACGAGCGTGCCCTGCCGCATCGACGGCGCCGCGGCGTCGGCGGCGTTCGCGCTCGCGGCCGGCGAGACGACGTGGATGGCGCTCGAGTACCGCGCACGGCCGAAGCTGTGGCACCCACCGGCGCCCGATCGGCTCGCCGCGGCGCTCGACGAGACGCTGGATTTCTGGCGTCACTGGATCAGCGGATGCCGCGACCTCGGCTATCCCGAAGCGGTCCGGCGCAGCGCGCTCGTCCTCAAGCTGCTCGACTACGCGCCGACCGGCGCGATCGTCGCGGCGCCGACGACCTCGCTGCCGGAGCACATCGGCGGTGTGCGCAACTGGGACTATCGCTACGCGTGGGTGCGCGACACTGCGTTCACCGTCTATGCGTTCTCGCTGCTCGGGCAGTTCGACGAGGGCGAGTCGTTCTTCGAGTGGCTGCTCGGCGTCGTGCCGGGCGGGCCCGAGACGCTGCAGATCATGTACGGCATCGGCGGCGAGCGCGATCTCACCGAGTACACGCTCGATCATCTCGAGGGCTACGCCGGATCGCGGCCGGTGCGGATTGGCAACGCCGCCTACTCACAGGTACAGCACGACGCCTATGGCGACCTGATGGACTGCGCCTTCCTGCTGCACAAGGCCGGCAAGCCGCTGACGCCGGAGGTCGGCCGATTCCTGCGCGCGACGGCCGATTACGTCACGACGCTGTGGCAGCAGCCCGACAGCGGCATCTGGGAGATGCGCAGCCCGCCGCAGCACTTCGTCGCGTCGAAGGCGCAGTGCTGGGTGGCGCTCTCGCGCGCCTCGCGCATGGCGCGCGCCGGCGCGCTCAGCGGCGACACGCGCGCGTGGGACGCGGCGGCCGAGGCCATCATGCGCGAGATCGGCACGAAAGGCGTCGACCCCGCCACAGGGTCGTTCATCCAGGCCTACGGCGTCGACGAGGTGGATGCGAGCCTGCTGCAGATGCAGCTGCGCCGCGTGATCCGCCCGCACGACGCACGCATGCTCGCGACGGTCGCGCGCATCGAGAAGGAGCTCGACGCCGCGAGCAGCGACGGCGCCAACGGCCTCGAACGCGGCCTGATCCGCCGCTATCGCACCAGCGCGGTCGACGACGGGCTGCCGCCGGGCGAGGGGGTGTTCCTGATGTGCTCGTTCTGGCTGGTGGACGTGTATGCCGAAAGCGGTCGCGTCGACGAGGCGCGCGCGCTGTTCGAGCGGCTGCTCGCGTACGGCAACGACGTGGGACTCTATGCCGAAGAGTTCGAGCCGTCCGAAAAGCGGCATCTCGGCAACTTCCCCCAGGCCTTCACGCACGTCGCGCTCGTCAACGCCGCGGCGGCGCTCGAGGAAGCATCACGCGCGTAGTCGTGCTCGGCGCGGGCGCGGCCGGGTTGATGGCGGCGATTGCCGCCGCGCGGGCCGGCGCCGAGGTCATCGTCATCGAGAAGACGGCCGACGGCGGCCGCAAGATTCTGATCAGCGGGGGCGGGCGCTGCAACGTGCTGCCCTCGGTGGCGGCGCCCGAGCGCTTCGTCAGCGCGGCGCCGGCGCAGCTCGTGCGGCGCATGCTGCGCGCCTTTCCCCTGCGCGAACAGAAGGCGTTCTTCGAGAAGGAGGCGGGCATTCCGCTGGCGCTCGAGGAGGAATCGGGAAAGCTTTTTCCGGCATCCAACCGCGCGCGCGACGTGCGCGACGCGCTCGTGCGGATCGCGTCGGAGGCGGGGGCCACGTTCCGATGGTCGACGTCGGTGAGCGGCGTGGCGCGGGCCGGCCCTTCGACTTCGCTCAGGGCAAGCTGGCGCGTGCTCGTCAACGCGGGCGATGCGATCGAAGCCGACGCCGTGATCGTCGCCACCGGGGGCCTGTCAGTGCCGCTGACCGGCAGCGACGGCACGGGACTCGCGATTGCGAAGCGCCTGGCGCACACGATCGTCGACACCTATCCCGCGCTCACGCCGCTGCTGTCGGATCACCGCGCGCACTGGGCGCTGGCGGGGTTGAGCCTGCAGGCAACGCTGAGAGCGCCGTCGAGCGGACGGCACACGCGGTCGACGGGAGGATTCCTGTTCACGCACCGCGGCTACAGCGGTCCCACCGTGCTCGACGTCTCGCATGCATGGACGCGCGATCGCGCCGAGATTCTGGTGTCGTGGGGAGCGCTGCCGCGCGCGGACTGGGAGACAGCGCTGGAGGATCGCACGGGCCTTCTTGCCACGCGCATAGCTGCGCGGCTGCCGGCGCGGCTTGCCGAGATGCTGATCGCATCGGCGGATATTCCCGCCGATCGCCGGATGGCGGAGCTCACACGCGACGAGCGCATCCGGCTGGTCAACACATTGGCCGAATATCGATTGCCTGTGACTGGTGACGAGGGCTACAAAAAGGCTGAAGTCACGGGCGGCGGCCTGGCGCTCGACGAGGTGCATCCGGCCACGCTCGAAAGCCGCCGCCACGCCGGCCTCTATTTCTGCGGCGAAGTGCTCGACGCCTTCGGCCCCATCGGCGGCCACAACTTCCAGTGGGCCTGGGCGACGGGCCGCACGGCGGGGCAAGCGGCCGCCGTAGCGGCCGCGCGATAGGGCGCTCGGGTAGGTCCGGCGCTGCGCCGCGTAGCTCGGGCGATCTCAGCTCGCATGTACAAGCACGGCGCTGCGTCGAACCTACCGCTCGCGCTCAGCGCGGCCTGGCGTCGCGAGCGTAGCCGGATGCGGGGTGATTGCTGAGCAATCCGTCGGAGGCGGGCCGCTCTACGCTTGGACTTATAGGCCCGCCGACCGGATTGCGCAGCAATTGCCCCGCGTCCGGCGTACGCGAGCGCCCGCACCCCGCCGGCGCGAAGGAATACCGGACCAAGCCCCGAGCACCAGGGCCGTTCGGCGCGTCGCTGCCCCGAGCATCAGGGCGGCGCACGGGCGTATGATGTGCGGTCTATGGCGCTGACACGACGCACGTTTCTCGCAACCTCAACGGTGGCGCTGGCCGCCGGCACGCTCGGCCGGATCGCGTGGCCTCCGGTCGCGATGTCCGCCCAGGCTCAGCAGCAGGCGCCGCCGACGCCTGAAGTCAAAGCGATCCGGCGCAACGTCGGCACGTTCACCATGCAGGGAGGCACGATCGGCTGGCTCGTCAACGACGCCGGCGCCGTGGCCGTCGACAGTCAGTTCCCGAACCCCGCACAGGTGTGCGTCGACGATCTGCTGAAGCGCTCGGGCAAGACCGAGATCGCCATGCTGATCAACACGCACCATCACGGCGATCACACCGGCGGCAACGGCGTCTTCCGCCCGAAGACCAAGACCATCGTCGGCCACGAAAACGTGCCGAAGTACATGCTCGCCACGCACAAGGCAACGCGCGACCGTCGTGCGCAGCAGAACCCGCCGCCCACGACGCCGGCACCGGCCGAGCCCACGCTGCCCGACACGACGTTCGCCGAGACGTGGTCGTCGGCGTTCGGCGACGAACAGATCCGCAGCCGGCACTACGGGCCCGCGCACACAGGCGGCGACATCGTGATCCTCTTCGAGAAGGCGAACGTCGCGCACATGGGCGATCTGATGTTCAACCGCGCGCATCCGGTGATCGACCGCACGAACGGCGCGTCGATCGCCGGCTGGATCAAGACGCTGCGCTCGGTCTCGAGCGAGCTGCCCGCCGACACGATCTACATCTTCGGGCACGCCGCGCAGGGGCGCGACGTCACCGGCGCGCGCGCCGATCTGCTGCATCACGCGAACTATCTCGAGGCGCTGCTCGCGTTCGTCGGCGCGAAGATCACGGCCGGCCTCACGCGCGAGCAGGTGCTCGCGATTCGAGACGTCATTCCCGGTTTCGACGACTACGGTCCGCTCGTCGCGCGGCCACTGCCGGCCGCCTTCGACGAAATCACGGCAGGAGGAAGACCATGAAGTCCCGCGCAACATTAATCATCGCGGCCCTTGCGATCGCCGCGTCCTTTGCGATTCCCTCGGCGCAGTCGGGCTACAAGACGCCGCCGAAGGTCATCGCCGACATCATGGACGCCGAGCCGCTGCCCGGCGTCTCGCTCTCGCGCGATCGGGCGACGATGCTGCTGTCGTACCGGCAGAGCATGCCGTCGCTCAACGACGTCATGGCGCCGTGGATCGGGCTCGCCGGATCGCGCATCAACCCGCGCACGAACGGGCCGCACACGCTCGGCGGCAGCACGTCGCTCGTGCTGAAGGACGTCGCCACCGGCGCCGATCGCAAGCTCGCTCTGCCGGCCGGCGGCACGTTCTCCGCCTCCTTCTCGCCCGACAGCCGCAAGGTCGCGATCACGCACACGACCGACGATGCGATCCGGCTGCTGGTGGCGGACGTCGCCACCGGACAGGTGACGACGGTGCTCGACGAGGGCATCAACGCCCTGGCGGGCGGCTGCGGCTGGCTCGACACGACCGAGGGCTTCTTCTGCCGGCTGATTCCGGCGGGCCGCGGCGCGGCGCCCGAGCGGCCGCGCGTGCCCAACGCGCCGAACATTCAGGAGACCGCGGGCCGCCTCGCGCCCGGACGCACGTATCAGGATCTGCTCACCAACCCGTACGACGAGCAGCTGTACGACTACTACTACACGTCGCAGCTTGCGTTCGTGGATCTGAGCGGCAAGGTCACGCCCGCCGGACGTCCGGCGATCTATCAGGGCGCGAACCTGTCGACCGACGAGCAGTACCTGATCGTCACGCGCCTGAAGCGGCCGTATTCGTATCTCGTGCCGTCCTCCCAGTTCCCGCGCGACGTCGAGCTGTGGGACCGCGCCGGCAACGTCGTGCGGACGCTGGCAAGCGTGCCGATGGGCGACACGATTCCGACGCTGGGCGTCTTCGCGGGTCCGCGCAGCTTCACCTGGCATCCGCTCGAGCCGGCGACGCTCTTCTGGACCGAAGCGCTCGACAAGGGCGATCCGAAAGTCGACGTCCCGCATCGCGATCGCGTCGTCACGCTGAAGGCGCCGTTCACGGGCGAGCCTGCCGAAGTCGTGAAGACGCAGTGGCGCTACGGCGGGATGTCGTTCACCGAGAAGGGCGCCGTGTTCGCGAGCGAGTTCGATCGCCCGTCGCGCATGCGCCGCACGTGGATCTACGACAACGGCTTCGCGTCGGCGCCGCGGAAGGTCTGGGAGCTGCGGACGGAAGATCGCTACGGCGATCCCGGATCGCCGATGTTCAGGCCCGGCGCGGGCGCGATCATGCAGGTGGGCGACGACATCTATCTGACGAGCAGCGGCCCGACGCCCACCGGCGATCGTCCGTTTCTCGATCGCTTCAACCTGAAGACGCTGAAGTCGACGCGCGTGTGGCAGTCGGGCGAGGACGCGTATGAGTCGGTGGTCGCGCTGCTCGACGACAAGGCGACGAGGCTGATCACGTCGCGGCAGACGGCCGCCGTGCCGCCCAATTACATGATGCGCGAGGTGGGCGCCCGGCAGGCGCGGCCGATCACGAACTTCCGCGATCCGCACCCGCAGCTGTCGGACGTGCAGAAGAAGATGGTGACCTACAAGCGCAACGACGGCGTGCAGCTGTCGGGCACCCTCTACCTGCCGCCCAGCTACAAGCCGGGCGAGCGGCTGCCGATGATCGTGTGGGCCTACCCGCGCGAGTTCACGTCGGCCGACACGGCCGGGCAGATCTCCGGATCGCCGCACACCTTCACGCGCGTCGGCGGCTCATCGCATCTACTGCTGCTCACGCAGGGCTACGCGATCTTCGACAGCGCGACGATGCCGATCATCGGGCCGGGCGAGACGGCGAACGACACCTACGTCGAGCAGCTCGTGGCGAGCGCGCAGGCGGCGGTGGACTATGCCGTCGAGTCGGGCATCGCGGATCGCGATCGCATCGGCGTCGGCGGCCACAGCTACGGTGCGTTCATGACGGCCAACCTGCTCGCGCACTCGGACATCTTCCGCGCGGGCGTCGCGCGCAGCGGCGCCTACAACCGCACGCTGACGCCGTTCGGCTTCCAGGCCGAGACGCGCACGTTCTGGGAGGTGCCGGATCTCTACGCGCGCATGTCGCCGTTCTGGCACGCGCACAAAATCAACGAGCCGATCCTGATCATCCACGGCGAAGCCGACAACAACTCGGGCACGTTCCCGATTCAGTCGGAGCGCCTGTACATGGCGGTCAAGGGGCACGGCGGCACGGCGCGCTACGTCACGCTGCCGGGCGAGTCGCACGGCTACGCCGCCCGCGAATCGAACCTGCACGTCGTTGCCGAGACGCTGGAGTGGTTCGACAAGCACGTCAAGAACGCGAAGCCGCGTTCGACGACAGTACAGAATCAGATCGTTCGGTAGTTCGGGGGTTCGGCAGGTTCGGGGGTTCGCCTGCCTGGTTCGAG
>DATKDT010000051.1:0-8484 GCA_035512575.1 Vicinamibacterales bacterium
ACGGCGTAGCGGTCGACGTTGATCGTCACCGACCCCGACGTGAACTCCCACCGCGGCGTCGGTTGCAGGCACGTCGTGAAGCTGCCGTTGGTGAGCCGGTATTTCTTCTCGCCGAGCTTCTCGAGCTTCTCGCCCCAGAAGTGCATGTCGGCCTCCTGCGTGCCGAACATGCTCATGGCCGTGGGGGTGCCGATCTGCGGCTTGACCTTCGACGAGCCGGTGGCGTCGTAGAAGGTGCCCGTTTTCGTCTTCAGGTTGAACTCGACCCTCGAGGCGCTGATGCGCGTGTCGGGCGTCGTGAAGAGCACGTTGCCCGAGGCCTCGATCCGATCCTCATCAATGTAGACGTCGACGTGATCGGCGAAGAACTTGAACGTGTCGCACGTGATCTCGGCCTTCTCGCGCAGCCGGAAGTGCCCCTCGCGGATCTGCTCGGTGTGCACCGCGAGGCGCTCCCATCCCCGGCAGCTCGCGAGGTTGTCCTGGGCCGCGGCTGCCACGGGCATCGACAGCAGCGCCGGCGTCAGCAGAAGGATGCGAAAGAGTCGTGAATACACGCTAAGTGCTTGAAGAATATCACGATAGCGCCGCGAGCACGTCGCCCGCGAGATACAGCGATCCCGCCACCGCCACCGTCGCGCCGCCCTCGGCCGCTTCGTCGATCGCGGCCATCGGCGACGCGGCGTGACGCCGCGGCACATCGGGCGCGGCGCGCGCCGCCGCGGCATCGAGTTCGTCGAGCGACGCCGCTCTCGGCGTCGCGGCCATCGTCAGCGTCAGCGACGTCATCACCGGCGCGAGCGGCTCGAGAATGCCGGCGATGTCCTTGTCGCGCATCGCGCCAAAGACGAACGGCAGGCGGCCGTGGACTTCGGCGACGTACGCCGCCAGCGCCCGCGCTCCTGACGGATTGTGCGCCGCGTCGACCAGCACCGCCGCGCCCTGCCAGCTCACGAGCTGCAGCCGCCCGGGCCATTCCACATCGCGCAGCCCGCTTTCGATCGCCGACACGGGAATCCCAATCGCTGTCGTCTCGTCGATCGTCTCGGCCAGCCGCACGAGTGTGAGCGCGTTGCCGAGCTGATGGCGGCCGCGCAGGCCCAGCGGCAGCGGCCCGTACACCGCGCGCGGCGTTTCGATCCGCAGCGTCAGCCGGCCCTCCGCGAATGACGAGGTGACGTCGACACCCTCGCCGGCCGCAACGACCGGCGCGTGCCTGTCCCTGGCCGCGGTGCGCACGACGTCTTCGACGTCCGCGGGATTCGGCGCCAGCACGATCGGCACGCCCGGCTTGATGATGCCGGCCTTCTCGCCCGCAATCTCGCGCAGCGTCGAGCCGAGCAGGTCCTGGTGATCGAAGTCCACGGCGGTGATCGCGGTCGCAACCGGTTCCAGCGCATTGGTGGCGTCGAGCCTTCCGCCCAGGCCCACTTCCATAACGCCCACGTCGACGCCTGTTGCCTTGAACAGATCGCACGCGACGGCCGTCGTCGCTTCGAAGAACGTGGGCGGAGGGTGCATGGTGAGCGCCACGGCCCGCATCCGCGCCGCCGACGCGCGCAGCAGGTCGTCGCTCACGGGCCGGCCGTCGACGGCAAAGCGCTCGTTGAGCGACACCAGGTGGGGCGACGTGTAGCGGCCGGTGCGCCAGCCCGCCGCGCGCAGCGCGCGCTCGAGCATGGCCGTCACCGACCCTTTGCCGTTGGTGCCGGCAATCACGATGGAGTGGAACGCGCGGTCGGGCCGATCGAGATCGGCCAGCAGGCGGCGGATGTTGTCGAGCCCCAGCTTGATGCCGAGCGCCTCGAGCGAGAACAAGTATTCGAGGGCGGTCACGTCGCCCCGCTAGGTGGTCGTGGCGGGCGCCTTCTCAGCGGGGACGGCGGCCGCGGCCGGCACGCTCGCGTGCTCAGGCAGGCCCATCATCACGCGAAGCGTGCGCCCGAGCGCCGCCTTCAGCTCGCGGCGATCCACGACGGCGTCGAGCATGCCCTTTTCGAGCAGAAACTCGCTGCGCTGAAAACCTTCGGGCAGCTTCTGGCGAATCGTCTGCTCGATTACGCGCGGACCCGCGAAGCCGATCAGCGCCCTGGGCTCGGCGTAGATGACATCGCCGAGCATCGCGAAGCTGGCCGTGACGCCGCCAGTGGTCGGATCGGTCAGCACCGAAATGAACGGCAGGCCGGCGCGATCGAGGTGCGCGAGCGCCGCGCTGATCTTCGCCATCTGCATGAGCGACAGCGTGCCTTCCATCATCCTCGCGCCGCCCGAGCACGAGACGATGACGACGGGGAGGCGGCGGTCCATGGCTCGCTCGATGGCGCGCGTGATCTTTTCGCCGACGACCACGCCCATGCTGCCGCCGATGAAGGAATACTCCATGGCGGCCACGGACGTCTCGACGCCGTCGATGCGGCCGACCGCGCCGATCACCGCGTCCTTCATGCCGGTTGAGGCAATCGTCGCGTCGAGGCGCTGCTGGTACGGCTTGGTGTCGACGAACTTGAGCGGGTCGACCGAGCGGAGATCCGCGTCGAACTCCTCCCACACCTCATCGTCGAACAGCTGCCTCAGCCGATCGGCGGCGCTGATGCGGAAGTGATGCGCGCACTTGGGGCAGACGTGCAGGCTTGCCGCGAGATCCTTGTTGTAGATCGCCTGCGAGCAGCCCGGACACTTGATCCAGAGCCCCTCGGGCACACGGCTGGACTTGTCGGAGGGCGGCGCGATCGGCTTCCGGACCTTCTTGAACCAGGCCATCGGGCAATTATAGGAGTAAGGGGAGTAAGGGGAGTAAGGGGAGTGAGGGAAGTGAGGGAAGTGAGCCAGTAAGGCTAGCGGCCTGGTGGTTTCGGCCGGCGTCCGCGTTCTCGCTTCCGAGCCGCCGCCGCGAGGAGGTACCTGCGGAAGCCGTCGAGCGCAGGGCCTAACTGTGCAGCGACAGCCAGATGCGGATCGGCGAAGGTCTGCGGCCAGTACCGCTTCCTCACGCCCGCGTGGAGCCGTCGTTCGGCCTCTGCGAGGGACCCGCGGGAATAGCGAAGGAAGTGCGCGAACTCCGCGGCGTTGTAGCGGTAAAAGCCTTCGGCGACGTTCGAAGAAACCGAGGATGCAGCATCGCTCAGCTGCACATAGAACTTGCCGTCACGGACGGCCCGCGGGGAGTGCTCGAGCAGATCGAGCACGCCGTCTTCGAAGGCGCAGGCCAGCTGCCATACTTTCAGATTGTCTATGCAGAGAGGCCGTGCCACGCGGCCATGGAGAGCAAGCGACGCGCCGCTGCAGGGACAACGACTTAGCAAAGAACGCGGACGAAACTGCGCTGCGTATCGTCACCGACGCTCGCAGTTTCCGCAGCCCGGCTTACTGGCTCACAAATCTTACTTGTCTTACTTGTCTTACTTGTCTTACTCCCCTTACCTCGGTACGTAGTAGCGAGTGCCTCCCCCCATCTCCCTGACCTGCTTGAGCAGGTCGTCGACCACCGCGTCGCCCCAGCCCACGTCGACGTTCGACGTCTCCACCACCAGCAGCGGCGTGGCCGTGTAGTGGAAGAAGAAGTGGTTGTACGCCTCGTTCAGTTCGCGCAGGTAGTCGTCATCGCCGCGGACGGGGCGCTCCGGATCGCGCCGCGCGCGCTCCGTGAGGCGCTTCTTCAGCACGTCGGTCGGCGCCTGCAGGTAGATGACGAGGTCGGGCGACGGCACGTCCTGGGCGAGCAGTTCGTAGAGCCGCTGGTAGATGAACAGCTCGTTGTCGTCCAGATTCAGGAACGCGTGAATGCGATCGCGGTCGAACAGGTAGTCGGCAATCGTCGCCTGCGCGAACAGGTCGCCCTGCCGTATCGAGGTCTGCTGGCGGTGGCGGGCGAGCAGGTAGAACAGCTGCGTCTGGAACGCCGCGCCCGCGCGGCCCGCGTGGAAGTCGTCGAGGAACGGATTATCCTGCTCGTCAGCCACCAGCGTCGCGTCGATGCGCGCGCCCAGGCGCTCGGCCAGAAGCGTCTTGCCGGAGCCCGCGGGCCCCTCGATGGCGAGATACCGGAAGTCCAAGTGCCAGAAGTATAGCGAGGTAGCATTACCTTCGTGCGCATCGAGAAAGTCGAGCTGCGGCGGCTCCGGCTGCCGCTGGTGCGGCCGTTCGAGACGAGCTTCGGCCGGGTCGACGATCGCACGTTCCTGCTCGTCACCGTGCACGGCGGCGGCGTCGAGGGCTGGGGCGAATGCGTGGCCGAGGCCGCCCCGTTCTACAGCGCCGAGACGGCCGCGACCGCCTGGCACGTGCTGCGCGACTTCCTCGTGCCGATGCTGGCCGGCGCCGAGCTGTCGTCGGCGGCGGAGGCCTGGCACCGCATGACGCGCGTGCGCGGCCATCAGATGGCCAAGGCCGCCATCGAGATGGCCGCGTGGGATCTCGACGCGCGGCAGCGCGGCGTCCCGCTCTGGACGCTGCTCGGCGGCAACGGTCGTCCGGTGGCCTCGGGCGTCTCGATTGGCATCCAGCCGTCGCTCGACGCGCTCGAGGCGCGCGTCGACGCGGAGCTGGCCGACGGGTACCTTCGCGTGAAGATCAAGATCAAGCCCGGATGGGATCTCGAGCCGGCCCGCCGGCTGCGCGAGCGCCACCCGTCGCTCGCGCTGATGGTCGACGCCAACGCCGCGTACACCCTGGCCGACGCGGATCACCTGGCGGGCCTCGACGATCTGTCGCTGATGATGATCGAGCAGCCGCTCGAATATGACGATGTGGGGAAGCATGCGGCGCTGGCGGCGCGGCTGTCGACGCCGGTGTGCCTCGACGAGTCGATTCACAGCGTGGGGATTGCGGAAGACGCGCTCGACCGCCGCGCCTGCCGCATCATCAACATCAAGCCGGGCCGCATGGGCGGCCACCTGCAGTCGCGGCTGCTGCACGACCTGTGCGCGTCGCGCGGGGTGCCCGTCTGGCATGGGGGCATGCTCGAAAGCGGCATCGGCCGCGCCCACAATCTGCACCTGTCGACGCTGCCCAACTTCACGCTGCCGGGCGACGTGGCGGCCAGCCGGCGCTATTTCGCGCCGGATCTGATCGAGCCGGGCATCGACGTGCGGTCCGATGGCACCATCGACGTGCCGTCCGGGCCCGGCATCGGCGTTGCGATCGAATCGGGCCGCGTGAAATCGGCCACGGAGGAATACTGGTGTTCCGCATGAACAAGCGCGCATGTCTCGGTATCGCTCTGCTGGCGGCCGTCGCGTCGGCCTGCGCCTCGGCGCCGCCCGCGCCGCCGGCCCCGGTGATGTCGTTCGAGCAGAAGCTTGGCTGGATGCTGATGCTGGAGGACCGGCGCGTGCTGTCGGACGCCGCGCTGGCGGCGCCGGCCCTGCCGGCGCCCGCCCCGCGCAGGGGAGCCGCCTCAGCCGTGCCTGTGTTCGTGCCCGAGCCGGATCTGCTCGTGCTCGCGCGCGATCCCGAAGGGCGCGTCCGGCGCCGCGCGGCGCTGGCCATCGGCCGCGTCGGTCTCACCGACGGTCTGCCGGCGCTCGCGCGCCTGCTGCAGGACGCCGAGCCGGACGTGCGCGCGATGGCCGCCTTCGCCAGCGGCCTGATTGGCAGCACCGGCGGCGTCGCGCCGCTGACCGCCGCGCTCACCGATCCGTCGCCGCTCGTGCGCGGCCGCGCGGCCGAGGGGCTCGGCATCATCTGCACGGCCCCCCCGAACGGCTCGACGCCGTGCGACGGTGCCGTGGCGCCGGCCATTGCCGAGATGGGGCAGGCGTACGCCGAGGCGGCCGCCGCGATGTCGGGCGACACCGAAACCGCCTCGACGCCGGAAGCCGACGCCTGGCGCCTCGCGGTGTACGCGCTCACGCGCATCCGCGACTGGGACGCGCTCTCGCGCATCACGCTCGACGGCGGCAGCCCGGTCACGACGTGGTGGCCGGCGGCCTATGCGCTGCAGCGCATCAACAACGCGGCGGCCGTGCCCGCGCTCCGCGAGCTCGCTCGCACCGATACGGTCGTCGGCGCGGCGTTCGCGATGCGCGGGCTGGCCGACCATCGCGTGGCGGACGCGCGTCCGCTGTTCACATCGACGGCGCTCGATCCGAACACGGACGTGCGGCTGCGCATCACGGCGGTGCGGGCGCTCGGCCGTTTTCCGGGTCCCGAGTCCACGCGCACCCTGCTCGAGCTGATTGCGGCGCCGAAGCTCGACGACAACCTGCGCCTCGAGACGGTCACGGCGCTTGGCGCCGCGGGCGATGCCGGCGCGGCGGAGCTGCTGCTCGACCTGATTGCCGACGAGTGGCCGGTGATGCGCACCACGGCGCTCGGCGTGGTCGCGCGCCTCGATCCCGAGAACCTTCCGATTGTGATGTCGGGCCTGCAGCCCGATCCCGACTGGAGCGTGCGGGCCGCGCTCGCGCGCCTCGCGGTGTCGCTGCCCGAGGAGGCGTCGCGGCCGCGCATCGAGGCGCTCTGGAACGATCCCGACAGCCGCGTGCACGGCGCGGCACTCTCGGCCGCGATCCAGGCGAAGCTGCCAGAGGCCGAGACTTGGGTGAAGGAAGCGCTCTCGCGCCCGGGTGGCGGCGCGCGCTCCGTGGCGATTGCCGACATCGGCCGGCGCCGTCCGGCCTGGGGCGCGCAGGCGCTCGGCGACGCCTACGCCGCGTGGGCGAGCGAGCCCGAGTACGGCGCGCGCAACGCGGCGCTGAGCGCGCTCGCGCAGTACGGCGCCGAGGCGGCGCGCGACACGCTCGTCGCGGCGCTGTCCGATCGCGACTGGGCCACGCGCCTGCACGCGCGCGCGCTGCTCGCGCGCCTCGATCCGTCGGCGCCGCCGGCCGAGATCCGGCCCGTGCCCAACACCTGGCCCGAGGGCGTCTACGCGCACCCGTCCCTCGTCGCGCCCGCATACTCGCCGCGCGTTTCCATCGACACCCGCCACGGCACCATCGTCATCGAGCTGGACGTCATCGATGCGCCGCTGACGACCTGGAATTTCCTGGAGCTGGCGAGGCGGGGGTTCTATACGGGGGTGCGCTTCCATCGGGTGGTGCCGAACTTCGTGATTCAGGCGGGCGATCCGCAGGGGGACGGGCAGGGCGGCGCGGGCCGCACGATCCGCGACGAGCTGCACCCGGTGCCGTACCTGCGCGGCACGGTGGGCATGGCGCTGGCGGGCCCGGACACCGGAGGCAGCCAGTTCTTCATCATGCACTCGCCGGCGCCGCATCTGGACGGCCGCTACACGGTCTTCGGGAAGGTGATCTCGGGGATGGAGGTCGTCGACAGGATCCGGCAGGGGGACGTCATCGACCGGATGCGCGTGGTGGACGGCAGTTAAAAACAACGAGCTTCCCTGTGACAGGAAGCTCGTTGCTCTATTTGGTGCTGGGAGAAGTTAGCGCTTCTTGCCGCCCTTCTTCTTCCCGCCCTTGGCCTTCTTTGCCATTGTGGTGTGTCCCCCCCTTCATCGGTGGACTCTGCGTGGGCTCGACCGCATCACAGCGCTGATGCCTCCCGGCACGCCAGCCTGAGTGTTTGCGGTGCCCGCCGCCCCGTCGAGACCGCGCGATCCTCATCGCGCCGTCTGCATATGAAAAAGGGGCGTCTTTTATGACGCCCCCAGACGGATGCGGCCGACTAGCGCTTCTTGCCGCCCTTTTTCTTCCCGCCCTTGGCTTTCTTTGCCATTGTTCCTCCTAAGGAACGAAGCTCAGCGTTCAGACTCGTTCTGCCGTGTCCCAACAGGTGGGCTGAGCAAGCCACCGTCACACAAGATGTAGATTATGGATGAGAAAAACTTCCTGTCAAGCACAAAAACACATTTGTTGTCAAAAAGGTGTGTCGGCAGGTCGGCGCGCGAACGTTAGCGGCGGACGAAAGCGTGCGCGCGATTACAGGAACGACGTGCGGAGCTGCTGCTTCGCGGTGTGGCGCTCGACGGCGAGCGCGATGAGGCGATCGAGCAGCGCGGGATACGCGACACCGCTCGCGTCCCACATCTTCGCGAACATGCTGATGGTGGTGAAGCCCGGAATCGTGTTCACCTCGTTGACGTAGATCCCGCCCGTGCCGCGCGGGACGAGAAAGTCCACGCGCGCCATGCCGGCGCCGTCGATCGCGCGGAACGCGACTATCGCCTGGCGGCGGATCTCGGCGGCGAGGGCCGGATCGAGGTCGGCGGGGATGACGGTGCGCGAGCCCTCGTCGAGGTACTTCGCTTCGTAGTCGTAGAACTCGTGACGCCCCCGCGGGACGATCTCACCCGCCACCGAAGCGACGGGGTCGTCGTTGCCGAGCACGGCGCACTCGATCTCACGTCCTTCCTCGACGGCGCGCTCGAGCAGCGCCTTGCGGCCGTACCGGAACGCCTCCTCGAGCGCACCGCGGAGCTCCTCCGCCGCGTGCACTTTCGTGATGCCGACCGAGGAGCCGAGCGACGCGGGTTTGGCGAACAGCGGGTAACCCAGGTGCTCGGCGCGCGCCTCGACGCCC
>DATKDT010000052.1:0-15268 GCA_035512575.1 Vicinamibacterales bacterium
GGCAGGGCCGACCGCAGCAGCACGCGCCAGACGCCACGGTCGACGTGCACACGAAACGCGACGAGCGGCCTCGCCAGCCGGTAGAGCACGGCAAGTCCGATGACTTCGGAAATGAGCAGCCCGCCGAGCACGGCCGCGACGCCAAGACCGGCGGCAACCGCAAGCGCAATGAGCGCCAGCCCGCTGACGCGCCACACGATGGTGGCGATGGCGCTGTACTCGAACCGCATGGCGCTGATGAAGATCATCCCGGGGACGTTCAGCGCGTTGAGCGGCAGGATGAGGGCAAAAAGCGAAAGCGGCACCCGCAGCGACGGATCCATCGGCCACAGCCAGATGGCGGCCCAGGCCGCGGCAAGCACGACGCCGGCAATGGTCAACCGAAGCGCGATGGCGGCGCCGATGATGTTCCCCGCCCGCGCGGGCGCCTGCGAGACCTCGCGGATGACGATGGTGTTCACGCCCAGGTCGTTGAGCGACAGAAAGAGGTACATGAACGCGAAGGCGTAGTTGAACGCGCCGAAACCTGCGATATCGAGATAGCGCGAGAGGACGATCGTGCTGGCAAGGCCGCACGCCAGCGCCACGATCTCGGCGGCCGTCTTGTAGCTCAGATTCCGGAGGACGAGGCGCCGCAGTCCCTGCATCAGCGGGGCTCCGGCAGCGCATCGTACAGCGCGGTCAGGCGTGCGAGGTGCGGCCCCGGGGAGAACACCTGTCGCGCGCGGGCGCGGCCCGCGTCGCCCATGCGCCGCGCCGTGGCCTCGTCGGCGATGAGCGTGCCGATCGCGTCCGCCAGCCGTGCGACGTCGAGCGGCGGCGCCAGCAGGCCCGTCTCGCCGTCCGCGAGCCACTCGGGCATGCCGCCGGTGGCGAACGCCACGACCGGCCGCGCGTGCGCCATGGCCTCGAGGCCGATGATGCCCGACGGCTCGGGCCAGCGTGAGGGCATCACGACCACCGACGCGCGGCGGTAGAGCGCGGCCATGCCTGCCTCGTCCTGCCATCCGGCGAACTCGACGTCGCCGGCCAGGCCGGCCGCCTGCGCCTGCGCGCGAAGCCGCGCGGCCTCGAGCCCGTCGCCGGCGACGACCGCCCGCCACGGGCGCGGCACCTGCGCGAGCGCCGCAAGGAACAGGTCGATGCCTTTCTCGCGCACGAGGCGGCCGCCCGTGAGGATCACGCGCGGCTCGGGATTCGACGCGGCCTCGTCGCCGACGAAATACGGAATGACGTCGACCTGGCCGGCCGGGTATCCGGTGGCGAGCGCGTGGCGGCGGACGTGCTCCGATGCCACGATCAGCTTCGCGTAGCCGGCGTTGTTGCGGTTGGCGGCGCGGACCCGGCGCTGCATCCGCGTCCACACCGTCGGACGCCGGCTGGTCGTGCACGACAGATAGCCCATGCGCGGCAGGCACATGGCGCCGGTCGGATAGACGCACTCGCGATCCGGTCCGTGGTGAAACTTCGTGTTGCTCGGGCAGTAGTCGTAGACGTGCAGCGTCTTCGTCGCGCGGTAGCGCGCGCGAACCGCCTGCTCGAGACCGAAATTGTTGCAGCCCTGCACGTGCACGACGTCGGGCGCGAACGCGCGGATGGCGTCGAGCGCGGCGGCCGTCGCCGCCGCCTCCGCCTTCCGCGGCTGGCCGTACAGCGTGCAGCCGGGCACGCAGTCGTCGCGCACGCCCGGCACGACGGGCGCCGTGCGATCGCCGTGGACGATCTGCACGGCGTCGCCGCGCGCGGCCAGCGCGTGGGCCAGGCGATGCAGGTACGACGCGATGCCGCCGGTGCGGCGCCATTCGCCCGAGATGAACGTGACGCGCATCAGGCGCCTCCCGCCACGAGCGCCTCGAGCATGTCTGCGCGGGCGGCGGTGCCGTCGGCCTCGCGCAGCCGTGCCGCGTGCGCCTGCGCGGCCCTCCCAAGCGCCGCGCGGCGCGCCGCATCGTCGACGAGCGGCGCGATCGCGCGCACGAGGGCGGCCGCATCCGCCACGGGAACGATCACGGCGTCTCGATCCGGCACGAGGCGATCGACGGCCAGGCCCGTGCGCGTCGTGACGACCGGCAGGCCCGCGGCCATGGCTTCCCCGACGGCGCGCCCGAAGCCGTCATACACGCTCGGATGCACGAACATGTCGGCCTGCCGCAGCAGGGCCAGATGCTCGTCCTCGGCGAACTTCGCGTGCACGTCAACGCGATCGCGGACATCTTCCGGAAATGCCGCGCGCACGGTGTCGCGGTCCACGAGCGTGCCGCCGAGCACGAGCCGCAGGCCGCGATCGGCGCGCGCGAGCGTCGTGAAGGCTTCGACCAGGTAGGCCGTGCCCTTGGTAGGCAGCCACTGCATGACGGCGGCGAGCACCGACGCGCGTGCGCGATAGGTGTGCGGCTCGAAGAATCCTTCCGGCGCGTCGTTCCAGAACAGCCGCACCTTCTCCGCCGGCGCATAGCCGCGTTCGACGATGGCGGCGCGCTCCTCGTCGTTGAGGCACAGCACCAGGTCGGCGGCGCGGCAGGCGCGGCGCAGCATGCGGGGCATCAGCCTGCCATACATGAGCGCGTACCGCGCCGACAGGCGTCCGCCCCGGCGCCGCGTTTCCGCCTCGAGCGCCTCGTGGAACAGCGGCTCGAAGCCGTGAAAGGCCACGACGGTGCGCCGCGGCGGCCCGGGCCGTCCCGTGAGCCAGCCGGCATAGCTGTGAAAAACGATCAGATCGAGATCCCGGCGCCGGCGCGCCCAGCGGCGGACGAGCGCGGGAAGGACAATGGGGTTGAGGCGCGCGCTCAGCGCGCGGGGCTGCAGATCCTGAGGCGTGACGATCTCGAGCGAGTGCCCGCGCGCCTGCATCAGCCGCGCGAGCCGCTCGTAGCCGATGACGACCGAGGAATAGGGCGAGCGCGGAACGTGGAGGACAACCGCGGCGCGCACAGACCTAGAACCGCTTCTGCTGGACCTGGATCTGATCCTCGGGCTGCACCGGCGTGTTCTCGTCCGCCTTGAACTCCTTGAACTCGCCGTCGACCATGCGCAGGATCTTGAGGCGGCTCATGGTGCCGCGCTCGGACACGCCGCCGGCTGCCGCGATCGCCTTGCCTGCGGTCATGCCCGGCGACCACACCTGCGGCCCGACCTGCTTGACGTAGCCCGTGATGTAGAAGACCGGCGCCTTCGGCACGAAGACGCGATCGCCGTCGAGCAGCTGCGGATCGATCGTGAGCGAGTCCAGATCCTTGCGCTCGACTTTCGTGATGAAGAACGCGTCGGGCCCCATGTCGGCCGGATCGGCATCCGGTTTCCGGCGCCGGACCTCGACGTACGAGCCTGCCAGCGCCGTGAGCTGCGCGCGCGAGAGCGCGCGCGAGAGCGTCATCTCGGATCCCTGCAGCGTAATGTCGCCGGGCGTGCTCACCTGTCCCGTCACCTGCACCACCTGGCTGCGGTACTGCGTGACGTTGGCCACGACCTGCGGACTGGTGAGAATGCCGCCGTCGACGAGGCGCTTGCGGACGACCGCTTCGACCGCGCGTACCGTAAGACCCGCCACCTTGACGTCGCCAATGTAGGGATAACTGATCATCCCGTCGACGCCGACCTTGAACTCCTTCTGCAGCGCGTCCTCGCCGTAGATGACGATGCTCAGCGTGTCGTCGGGGCCGACGACGTAGGCATTCGCGTCAGGGCGCGCGGCTGCGGCCGCGGCAGGCGGGGGGGTCTGCGTCGGCGGGTCGCCGGCCGTCTGGGCGGAAGCGGATCCGGAGAACAGCAGCGCGAGGACGATCAGAACAATTCGTGTGGCCATGGTTAGAAACTGAAGCCGACAGTGGTGTACACCCGCGGCGTGTCGTATCGGCGGTCGGCCAGCACCGAGTCACGCACGGCGCGCTCGGCCATCACACCGAGGCGCGTTCCGGGATAGCCCCGGAGGAAGAAGCCAAATCCGCCGCCGTAGCTGTAGAGCTTGTCGGTGCGCAGCACGGCCCGGTCGTCGAGACCCTTCTCGTAGTCGAGCCAGTAGTGGCGCCCGGTCGTGAGCAGCTCGAATCGATCGTGCGGCCGCCACGTCAGGGTTGTCGTGCCGCCCTGCTGCACGTAGAAGGTATAGAACTCCTCGTACGACCAGGGAATGTCGCGGTCGGCCGCGAACGAGAGGCGCAGCTGGTCGAGCATCACGAATGCCGCGCTGGCCCGGGCGACCACGCCCGCGTACGACGGCGCGGCCGAATCGCGCGGCGTGCGGCGGCGCCAGCCGACGTCGATGTGCCCCCGGATCGCGGCGTCGCGCTTGCCCTCGATCCCGGCGAACACGGCCACGTCGTCCGAATCGCGGATCGTGGCGGTGTCGAAGCGCGCGCGGCTCATTTCTCCGCTCACGCGGAACGACGAGAGCGGCGAGATCTCGTACAGCAGCTGCAGCGACGCCTCGTCGTACCTGGCATCGAGCGCGTCGCCGAGATCGACGCCCCGGAACCCGTCATCATCCTCGAGATACTGGACCTTGCGCTGCTTGCCTATCGCGCGCATGCCGAGCCGGAGGCCCGGCCGGTACTCGACGCCCGCTTCGTAGGACGGCATCTCGCGCCCCGCCCGCGCGTCGATCTCGAGACCGGCGCGCGCGTGCGTCTTGACGCGATCCATCGCCACCCAGGGCCGGAGGCGCTCGCTGCGAATCTCGAACTGCAGGCGCGTCGCGCCGTCGATCGAGCGCTCCGTTCGTTCGCGCGCGAAATACACATAGTCGGTGGCCGTCGCCACCGTGAGGCGGGACGGCCCGTAGCGCAGCCCCGCCAGCATGCCCATCGTGACCGTGGCGGTCCAGTCCGACTTCGGGTTGGCGGGATCGTTGAAGACGTTGTTGTCGCGGCCCACGTTGCGCAGCGAGAAGTTCGGCTGCACAAAGAGCGGACCCATACGGATCCTGGCGGTCTCGGCGGGATCCTCAACGGGGCCCATCGGCGGCGGCGGCTGCGTCTGGGCGTGCAGCATCGCGGGCGCGGCAAGCGCCAGCACGACGAAAGTCCAGAGGCTGATGTGACGATGGTTCACGCACCGCTCCGACGGTCACCACGCTGACGGCGCCGGCCCGGCGCTCGCACGCGCGGCGTGCGGGCTACGGGCGAACCTTCCGCGCGGAGATTGGGTTGACGTTTGAGTCACATATCGTCCCATTGACAGGCCTCCCTGTCAACGTGGACGCGTCCACAAGTGTCACCCCTGCAGCAGTTTCCGGGCATCCGGCTCTGCCGTGCTATCGTCGCGCCGGTGAACGAGGGGCGTGCGTTCTTCTGGTTTGGGCTCGCACTGGCGGCCACGCTGGGCCTTTCTCACCAGGGTTACGACACATCGGAAGGCCTCGCGCACCTCCGCACGGCGCTTTTCTGGCTCGAGACCGGCGATCTCGGCCAGCCGCGCCGTCCCGGAGCCATTTTTCTGCAGGCGCCCGACGGTCTGTATTACCCCGCTCACGAGCTCGGCAATATCCTGTGGCTGCTGCCTGCCGCCGCGGCGGGGCTCGCGGCCGAGGCCCTCGCGGGCGGCCACGCCGTCTTGGACGGCGCCGATGCCCGGCGCGCCGAGGTCGTCGCCTCGTTCATGTCGCCCCTCACCGTCGCCGCGACGGCCCTCGGCTTCTGGAAGCTGCTCGAATGGAGCTTCGCCGTGCCGGTGCGCGTCCGGCTCGCCGCGAGCGCGCTGCTCGTGTTCGCGACGATGCTGCTGCCCTATTCGCGATCGCTGAGCGATGTCGTGGCGACGGGGTGCTGGATCACGTGGGGCGCGGCGTTTGCCGCGCGCGCGACGGCGCGCGGCCGCGCGGAGGACGCGGCGCTTTCCGGATTCTTTCTGGGCTGCGCCTTTCTCACGCGGCTGCCCGCCGGCGTGGCGATCCTGCCCGTCGTCATCGCGATGATCGCGCGCGCGACGCCGGAGCGCAGGGCGGCGCTCGCGGCCGCCGCGGTTGCCGCGGCGCTTCCCTCTCTTGCCGCGGTGCTGTGGTTCAACGATGTGCGCACCGGCTCACCGTTCGTACCCGGACTCCTGCACCCGCAGTACACGATCACGCAGCCTGGCAGCGGCAGCCTTGCGGCGGGCGCCGCCGGCCTGCTGTTCAGTCCCGGCAAGTCGATATTCCTGTTCTCGCCGGCGCTGCTGATCGCGGCACTGGGCATGCCGCGCATGCTTCGCGACGCGCGCACCGATGCGCTGATGGTGCTCGGCGTGCTGGCGCTGTTCGTCGGCGTCCATGGCAGCCTGCTCTCATGGCACGGCGACTGGGGATGGGGGCCGCGCTACGCCGTCTTCGTCCTTCCGCTGCTCTTGCTGCCCGCGGTGTTCGTCCTGAACGCCGGCGAGGCCACGGGCGCGCGGCGGCACGCGATGCGCGGGATCGTCGCGGCCGGCGTCGTCGTGCAACTGGCCGCCGTCGCCATCAACTGGCAGTACCAGTACCAGTTGATGTCCGCCGACGGCCGCCTGCACGCCTCGACGCCGTGGCGCGCCGACAATCAGCTGACCGACGGGTTGCGCGCGGCGGCGGGGAACGCGGCGCGCACGGCCGGCGCCGGCATGCCCGCGCGCGTGCCGGCCGGCGTGTCGCGCCACACGCGGACCGCGTCGACAGGCGTGAATGTGTGGTGGATCACGGCGGTTCGCGCCGGCGTCCTGCCGGCATACGCGCTGGCGGCCGCGGCCGCGCTCTTCGCGATCGCCGCTTTCGCGTGGCGGCGCGCCCTGGAGCTGTCGGCGCCGCGGTAGCCGGTCAGTACGAGGCGAGCAGGCGGGCGGCCGCTTCGATCTCACGCTCGCCCGCCAGGAACGCCTCTTCGAGCGGCGGCGAGTACGGCACCGGCGTGTCGAGCGCGCCGATCACGCGCACGGGCGCGTCGAGCCACTCGAATGCCTCTTCCTGGATGATGGCGGCCACGCTCTCGCCGATGCCGCCGGTGCGCGAGTCCTCGTGCACGATCAGCACCTTGCCGGCATGGCGCGCGACCCTGAGCACGGCGTCGCGATCGAGCGGCGCGATGGTGCGGAGGTCGAGCACCGCCGCCTCGATGCCGTCTGTCGCCAGCGCCTCCGCCACGCGCATCGCGACGTGGACGTACGCGCCGTACGAGATCAGCGCCAGATCGGAGCCGGCGCGCCGCAGCGCGGCGCGGCCGATTTCGATCGGCGCCGGCGGGGCCTCGCCGAGCGTCTGCTTCACACGCGGATCGCGGTAGAGCCCGATGTGCTCGTAGTACAGCACCGGGTCGGGATCGGCAACCGCCGCCGCCATCAGCGCGCGCGCGTCGTGCGGGGTCGACGGCGTGACGATCTTCAGTCCGGGCGTGCGATAGAACCACGGCTCGGTGTTCTGGCTGTGGTACGGGCCGGCATGGCGCAGGCCGCCCCACGGCATGCGCACGACCATCGGCACCTCGCCGCCCCAGCGATAGCGGATCTTCGCGGCGTTGTTCACCAGCTGATTGAAGCCGGTGGCCACGAAGTCGTTGAACTGCATCTCGCCGATCGGCCGCTGCCCGGCCAGGGCGGCGCCGACGCACACGCCGAGCACGCCGGCCTCGGCCAGCGGCGAGTTGATGATCCGATCGCCGAACTCCTTCAGCAGCGGCCGCAGCAGCAGGAACGCGTTGCCGTAGACGCCGCCGATGTCCTCGCCGTACAGAAACACGCGCGGGTCGGCCCGCAGGGCGTCGCCGACGCCGAGCATGACGGCCTCGAGAAACGTCGCGCCCTTGCGATCGAACGGCGGCGCGTCCTCGATGGACGGCAGCGTCGCGTCGGCCGTCGCACGCGCGCGGATCGGATCGACGCGGACGCGCGCCGGCTCGTCCTTGAACACGCCTTCGCCGACGCGCGCCGGGTCGGGCCACGGCGCGTCGATCACCTGCCGCGCGGCCTCCTCGACGAGCGCTTCGATCTCGCGCTTCCACGCGGCGACCTCGCCGGCCGACGCCATCTTCTGGTCGATCAGACGCGCGGCGTAGGTCTTGATCGGATCGCGGCCGCCCCAGTACTCGTACAGCTCCGCGTTCGCATACCCCTGCTCGGTCAGCGCCGGGTACTCCCACGCGCCGGTGGCGGCCTGCGGCTCCTTGCCCAGATAGAGCATGTCGTCGTGATGCGCGTGGCCGCACATTCGCATCGCCACCAGTTCGATGAGCGCGGGCCCCTTGCCGTCGCGTGCGCGCTCGACAGCCCAGGCAAACGCCGCGGCCACCTCGTCCGCATCGGTGCCATCGACCGTGATTCCGGGAATGCCGTAGCCGGCGGCCTTGTCGGCGAAGACGCGCACCGCGGACTGATCCTTCAGCGGCGTCGAGAGCGCCGTCTGATTGTTCTGCACGCAGAAAATGGCCGGCAGCCGGCGCGCCGCCGCCAGATTGATCGCTTCGTGCCACTCGCCGAGCGACGAACCCCCTTCGCCGATGAACGACAGCGCCACGCGGCCGCTGCCCTCGCGCGCGAATGCCATCGCCATGCCCGCCACGGTGAGCGTGCTGATCGACAGCGGCGCCGCGGCCGGCAGGATGCCCCACGCCATGTCGCCGATGTGCAGATCGCGCCCGTCCATCGGCGGGCCCGCCTTCGCCATCTGGCCCGACAGCACCATGCGCACGGTGTCGATCTCCGGCCGCATGGCCAGCGCCGCGCCCAGATCGCGAATCAGCGGGCCGACGACATCCCCCTGCCAGCCGTGGTCGCCTCGGTACTTCGCGCCGCGGCGCAGGCGGATGCCGGCCGCATAAATCGCTTCCTGCCCGAGCGATCGGAACCCCTTGCCCTGGAACGCCGCGGCGCCGTACTTCACTTCCCCGCTGCCGAAGAACACCTTGAGGCGGTTGTCGGTGGCGCGCGTGAGCAGCATGCCGCGCAGGATCTCGCGGCGCTCGTCGGCCGAGAGCGACGCCTTGATGGCTTCGCGGCGCAGAAATCCTTCGCAGGCTTCCGTCAGCTCCGCGAGCGCCTGCGCGCGGCGCGCCTCCGCCGTCACACGCGGCGTCGTCTCGGCAAGCGGCGCGGGCGGAGCGGCGGCGAACCGGCGCGCGAGCTCGGCGCGGAGCCGCGCCGGATCGGGGCCGGAGGCCTCGAGGGCGGCGAGCGCCAGATCGAGGGCGAACGGAAACCGCTCGGTCACGAACGCGCCGAACCGCGCGATCAGGGCCGCATCGACACCCGCAGAGGCTGCTCGAGGCACAGGAACTAGATTGTATCGCCCCCCGGCGCGCGCTCGCGCGCGAGAACGCACAGCAGGAACAACGCCGCGCACGCGACCCGGTAGGCGTGCATGGCGAGCGAATCGACGAGCGTCTCGCCGAACCGCGGCTCGACGACATGCCGCCACACGCTCGGCGGGCTCGCAATGAGGATCGCGAAGCACGCGGCGCCGATGGCGCGGCCGGCCGCGCCTGCGCTCGCCAGCGCGAACGCCAGCGCGGGGATCGCCAGCAGCAGGTTGTAGCTGAGATGCCGGAACGACAGCAGCGACAAGAGACACGCGGCCGCGAGAAACCGCAGATCGAAGTCGCGTCCGCGCCGATACCAGATCAGCAGGAGGCCGGCCCCGAGCAGGCCAGCGATGATCGCCTGCGCCTCCGTCCTGGCAAGCGGCCCCCAGTCGAGCAGCTGACGCAGGCCGGTTTCGCCCGCCACCAGGTCGGGACGATTCTGCGCTCGCCCGAGTGCCTCCACCCAGTCGGCCACAGCCTGCAGCGGCCCCTGCCGCGCGCGGATGAGATAGACAACGAACAGCGCCGCGGGCACGGCCAGCGCCATGCGCACGGTTTGCCAGCGGCGCGCGGCGATCGCCCAGAGCAACACCGGCCCGCCGATGTGCGGCTTGACCAGCGACACACCAATCGCTACACCCGCGAGGCGCGGATGGCGATCCGCGAAGACGAAACCCGCGAGCGCGGGGACGAACGACGCGAGCGAGAACTGCAGCACGGTGCGAAACGGCGGGAGGCAGAGCACGAGCGCGCCGAACAGCAGCGCGCTGCGTCCGAACGGGGCCAGCCGCGCGGCCATCCCGCCGGCTGCCGCCGTCAGGACGAGATGCAGCAGCGTCCACAGCGCGGCCGCGTGATTCAGCGCGATCGCGGCGAGCGGCGCAATCGATACGAGCGCGTTGGGCGGATAGTCCGCGAGCGAGTGCGGGGGCGCGTACGGATTCGACCCGCGCAGCCATTCTCCGCTCCACTGCAGCAACAGCAGGAAATCGGCGACGTGCTCCCCGTCGCGCCTGAACAGCAGGCCGAAGAGAAGGTTGCCGGCGGCAAGCAGCAACGCGGCGGCCAGCAGCATCCGCCGGACGCGCGGGCTCAACGCGTCCGCGGCTTCGGGCGCGCAGTCGGCGCGGCGCTCAGGGGATCTTCCGGCCATGGATGCCGAGGATAACGCGCCCGCAGCTCCCTGCGCACTTCGGGATAGCCGCGCCGCCAGAAGCTCGCGAGGTCCTGCGTGATCTGCACCGGCCGCCCGTTGGGCGCCAGCAGCTCGAAGGTCACCAGCGTGTTCATCACGCGCGGCGTTTCAGTAAGCCCGAACAGCTCCTGCAGCTTCGCCGCCGCGACAATCGATCCGTCGGCGCGGTAGTCGAGCATGACCTGGCGCCCGCTCGGCAGCCGCAGCGAGGCGGGCGCGCGCGCGTCGAGCGCCGCGCGATCCGTGTGCGGCAGGGCGCGCTCGAGGTCGATCTCGCCGACGCGCCGCGCCCGAGCTGCGGCCGTCAGCGCCAACTCCTGGAGGTCGGCGGGGATGCCGGCGAACGCCAGCCGCTGCCGTAGCAGCATCGCGGCGGGATCGCCCGCGGCGCGCGCCAGCCACGCCTCGGCCAGCAGCGGCGCGGCCGCCAGCGGGTCCACGGCAACCGCGCGCGACGACAGCGGCAGCGCGTCGAGATAATCCGTCCGCGTCGCGCGCACGCCGCCGTCGGCCGTCAGGACATGCTCGACGTCGTGCCGGTTCGGCGCCAGCCAGGCCTTGTCGATCGCCGACGCCAGCCTGACGATCGGATCGCCCGCGGCCGTCGAAACATCGAGACACGCGAGAAACTCGCTCTCGATGACGCCGCTCTCGGCCGCGAGCGTCGCGCCGCTCCCCGACGCGAGCAGCAGCGATCGTCCCCGCGGCTCACGCCGGCGCGCGGCGCGGTCGGCAAAGCCGGTGAACAGCGCGTGCCGGAGCGCCGTCTCGCCGATGCGCCGGCCCGGCCCGCCGGCGGCGTGCATGAATTCTTCCGCCGCCCGCCGCACCTGCGGCGGCATGTCGCGCCAGGCGTCGATCAGCGGCAGCAGATCGCAGTCCGACGTTACCGTCGCCTCCGCGCGGCGCACGGCCGGCCGCTGCGCTTCCGAAAGGATCGCGCATGCCGCGGCCGCTTCGAAGGCGCCGCCGGCATCGATCAGGATCCTCGCGAGGCGCGGATGCAGCGGCAGCGCGCGCATGTTGTCGCCGAGCGGCGTGATGCGCGCCTCACCATCGACCGCGCCAAGCCGCTGCAGCAGCCCGAACGCCGCGTCGAGCGCGTCGGGCCGCGGCGGGTCGAGCCACGCGAGCCGCCGCGGATCGCCGCCCCAGGCCAGCACGGCAAGCACCGCCGGCGCCAGGTCCACTCGCCCGATCTCGGGCTCACGATGCGGCCGCAGCCGATCTCTCGGGTCCCAGAGCCGCACCGCTCGCCCTGCCGCGACCCGCCCCGCGCGGCCCGCGCGCTGATCCGCGGCGTCGCGCGTGATGCGCTCGGTCACGAGCACGTCGATGCCGCGCGCGGCATCGAAGCGCGACAGCCGCTGCAGGCCGGCGTCGACAACAGCCGTGACGTCGGGAACAGTGAGCGACGTCTCGGCGATGTTCGTGGCGGCGATGACGCGGGGCCGCCGACCCGGCGCGATCGCGCGGTCCTGCTCATCGGGCGGGAGTCCTCCGTGCAGCGGCAGCACGTCGAAGCCCGCCTGCCGCGACGCGGGCCCCAGGGCGTCGACCACCTGCCGGATCTCGCGCGCCCCCGGCAGAAAGCACAGCACCGCGGGCGCGCCGCGCGCAATTTCGCGCGCCGCGACGCCGGCCGCATCTCCGCCGGGCTCGTACGACACATCGAGCGGGAAGGTCCGCCCTCCAATCGTGATGACCGGCGCGTCGTCGAGAAACGCCGCCACGCGCGACGCGTCGAGCGTGGCGGACATGATGACGAGGGAGAGGTCGGATCGCGCGCGCCAGGCCTCGCACGCCATGGCGAGCGCGAGATCCGCATGGATGGTGCGCTCGTGGAATTCGTCGAGCACGATGACGCCGAAGCGCTCCGCCAGCGGATCGCTCTGCAGCCGCGCCGACAGAATCCCTTCGGTCATGAAGAGGACGCGTGTGTCGCGGGCGTACAGGCGGTCGTTGCGGACGTGCCATCCGACTTCGCGCCCGAGCGTCCACCCGCGCTCTTCGGCAACTCGCCGCGCGAGTGCGCGCGCGGCGACGCGGCGCGGCTGCAGCACGCCGACCGTGCCGAGCACCGTCAGCGCCGGTGGCACGCGCGTCGTCTTGCCCGCGCCGGGCGGCGCGGTGATGATGGCGGCGCGGCGCTGCCGGATCGTCTCGACGATCTCCGGGAGACGCGCGTCGACGGGAAGAGGAGAAGCGCTCACCCGCAGGTGACGCCCGTGCCTCCGAGACCGCAATAGCCGTTCGGATTCCGGGCGAGATACTGCTGATGGTAGGGCTCGGCGAAGTAGTAGTCGGGCGCCGCCCGCAGCTCGGTGGTGATGGGGCCGTAGCCGGCGGCTGCCAGGCGAGACTGGAACGCCGCGAGAGAAGCCTCCGCGGCGTCACGCTGCGCGCCGGTGGTCCAGTAGATCGCCGAGCGGTACTGCGTGCCGGTGTCGTTGCCCTGCCGCATGCCCTGCGTCGGATCGTGGCTCTCCCAGAAGACGCGCAGCAGATCGTCGTAGCGCACCTTCGCCGGATCGTAGGCCACGAGCACGGCCTCGGTGTGGCCGGTCATGCCGCTGCAGACTTCCTCATACGTCGGATTCGGCGTCGTCCCGCCCGCGTACACGGCCGACGTCGAATACACGCCGTCGAGCTGCCAGAACTTCCGCTCGGCGCCCCAGAAGCACCCCATCCCGAACAGCGCCGTCTCGATCCCCTCGGGGAACGGCGGCTCGAGCGGCGTGCCGAGCACGAGGTGCTTCTCGGGCACGGGCATGCGCTCCCGGCGTCCGGGCAGCGCCACTTTCGGATCAGGAAGGGTCAGTCGTCCCATCCGTCCATTGTGCCTGTTTTGTCAGGCATCTTCCTTGTAGACCGAGCATCCGGCATACCCGCCGGCCAGCGCCGCAACCAGCCCGCCGATCGACACCACGACGATCAGATTCAGGCTGTACATCCCGAGGAACGCGAACGACGCGTACGCGAGATGCGAGACGGCCCAGACCAGCAGGGCGGCCTTCACCGCGGTGCCGGCGCCAGGGCCGAAGCGCGGACGCATGGCCGCGTACGACCACACGATGAAAATCCCCAGCAGAAAATCGGTGACGATCCAGCCGATCATCGACGGCGTGGCCGCTTCGGGCGCGGCGAGGCGCGGGTTGAGCGCCGTGGCCTCGTCCATCCACTGCTGCGCCAGCCAGACGCCGTTGACGAGAAAGTCGATGAAATTCATCACGGCGCCCGCAAGCAGACCGCCGCCGATCACACGCCCGGTGTTGATGGCCATGGTGCCTCCTGACAGAAATGGTTGAGGTGGAAAAACGACGACAGGATACTGCAGCGGGGGCGCTCAGCGCACGTAAACCGCCAGCCGCGGAAAGACGAAGCGGCCGGCGTGCTCGTCGATGATGTTCACCTGGCAGGTGTAGAGGCCGGGCGCCAGCCCGGAGACCGGCACGTCGAACTGGAAGATCGCCGTGCGCCGACTCCCCTCCGCCAGCGCGGTCTGATCGACGATGGGCGTCTCGAACACTTTCACGCGGCCGCGATAGAACGCCAGGCTCGTCTTCAGGCGCGGCGCGCCCTGCGCGTCGAGGGCCGGGTCGTACACTTCGTAATAGAAATACAGGCGCTGATCGCGCCCGACCACGTGGCTCAGGCTCGGGATCAACTCGACGCCGTCGCGCACGAGCGGGTTGTCCGTGCGCGCGCGCCTGGGCCCCTGGCGCAGCTGCGTGCCCAGGACGACGGAGCTGACCTTCATCGGCGCCGCGGAGAGATCCGGCACCACGACCGGCGCCTCGAACGTGCCGATGGTGCCGTTCGCGTTCTCGCGCGCGACGATCTTCACCCAGAACCGGCCGGGCGGCAGCGTGAAGCCGGTCTGGTACTGCACCTGCTTCTGCGCGAGCGCGCCGGCAGCCGGCAGCTGCACGGTGTCGCGGATGCGCCCGACGTATCGGCCCTGCTCGTCGCGTACGGAGCCCAGAACATCGAGCGTCGAGCGCGCCGGCCGATCGGCCGGCAGCGCGCCACCGGGGATGGCGACCGAGACCGGCACGTAGAAGCGCTTGTCGTCGAGCCGGAACCAGGATGCCGACGCCACGACCGGCAGATCGGTGGACGACACCTCCGAGAACAGCTGCTCCTGCAGCTGCCGCTCGCGATCGTCGCGCGTGAAGTGGGTGAAGTCCTTCGCGGCGTAATAGCCGGCGCGATGATCGATTCGCAGGCCCGGCGTCTTCACGCGCACGGCAATCTTCCGGAAGCGGCCGTCCCGTACCGCGTTGGTGCTGCTGTAGCCGAGCACGTAGTAGGCCGAGCTGTCCTGCCGCACCTGGTCGAACGCCTCGCCGAAGTCGTTGGTGTCGAAGAACGCCTCGCCGCCGGTGTCCTTCGCGAGCGTGGTGAGCGTTTCCTGCGACGCGAACATGCGGTCGAACTGGCGCGCCGCGCCGCGGCCCGAGAACGCGGACATCCCGCGCGCGCTCGCGCTGCTGGCGTCGCCGCCCGGCACCACGGCCTGCAGGCCGCGCGTGTCGACCGCGTAGATGGCGGCATTGGCGCGGACGGCGGCGTTGACGGTGGCCCGCAGCTCGATCTGGTTGTCGCTGCCGCTTCGCGACATGCCGCTGCTGAAGTACACGATCGACTTCTTCTGCTGCACGGGCCCGAGCGCCTCGGCCAGCACCTGCAGCGCGCGCAGCCGGCGATCGTTGTTGAAGAGACTCAGCTCCGAGTCGTCGAGCGGCAGGTCGGCCGGGTCCGCTTCCGGATCGACCTCCTCGGCGATCGCCGACTCGGGCGTGGCGTCGACGCCGGAGAAACGATCGAGCACGGCGCG
>DATKDT010000053.1:0-37663 GCA_035512575.1 Vicinamibacterales bacterium
AAAAGGACTTCGTTTCTTCTGAAGATGGGCGGCGTCCAGCCGGCGTCGTAGTACGCGACGACCGGGCGGCCTTCGACGATGTAGCCGTGCGCGCCGGCCCAGCCGCGGAGGTTCTGGACGGCGGTGGCTTCGCGATCGGGCGCGGGCCAGGAGGAATAGCGGTAGGCGACCAGCTGCTGAGTCGCAGGTTCATCGTCAGTCACGAGACGCGGGCCGGTGTTGGCGACGGTGAGGTCGTTGTGCGGATACTCGCGCAGCTCGAACGGGCCCTGGCGGAACAGCACGCGGTACGTGGCGCGTCTGGAGGCGGTCGTCACATCCTTTTAATGAAGCAATCGCACTGCCAGCGCGAGCTCGGGCATACTAACGTCCATGCGTGTGCTCTGTGTCGTCCTGGCGGGAGTGTTTGCCGCGCTGTTGCCCGCGCGCGCGCAGTTTGCCTTCGAGCCGGCGCAGGCCGATCTGTTCGCCTCAGGCACGCTGACCAATGCATGGGCCGATTATGACGAGGACGGCGATCCCGATCTGTTCGTCGGCTTCAATGGCGCGCGCAACCGGCTGTATCGCAACGACGCGGGCGTGCTTCGCGACGACATGGGCGAGGCGGGGCTGGCGGACCGACGGCCGACGCGCGCCGCAGCCTGGGGCGACTACGACGGCGACGGCGATCCGGATCTCGTGGTCGGGTATTCGCCGGCGGCAGACGAGATCGTCCTGCGGCTCTATCGCAATACGGGAGGCCGCTTCACTGACGTCACGCTGGCGTCGGGCCTGGTGGCGGGGCCGGGCGCCGTGCGGCAGCTTGTCTGGATCGACTTCGACGGCGACGGCGATCTCGATCTGTTCGTCGCCATGCGCGATCGTCCAAACGCAATGCTCGTCAATCGCGGCGGGCGGTTCCGGAACGAGGCCGAGCAACTGGGGTTGGCGGATCCGCGCCGCAGCGTGGGCGCGGTGTGGTTCGACTACGACCAGGACGGCGATCTGGATCTGTACGTCGCCAACATGGACGGCGACGCGAACGGCCTCTATCGCAACGACGGCGGACGCTTCACCGATGTCGCCGCGGCGGCGGGCGCCGAGTGGGCGGGGCGCGCGCCGCGCGATCCCACTCACGGCACCGTGCGTCCGTGCGCGTTCGATGCGAACGGCGACGGCCGCTTCGATCTGTTCGGCGCGAACTACGGCGTGAACGGCCTGCTGCTGCTCGGGACGGGCGGCATCGCGCGCGACGCATCGCGGCTGCTTGGTGTCGCCACCGAAGGGCGGTTCGACACGTGCGCGCCGGCCGACGTGAACAACGACGGCCGCATGGACGTGTACGTCAACGGCACCATCACCGGCGGCGTCGCGTACCGCGATTATCTGTTTCACAACACCGGAGACGTCTTCGCCGACGCCACGCCAGGCAACGTCCTCGCGCTGCCCGCGAGCCACGGCGCGTCGTGGGCCGACTTCGACGGGGACGGCGACTTGGATTTGGCGATTGCCGGAACGACGAACGTGCGATTGCCGCTGGTCCTTCGCAACATGCTGCCGCGGACGCCGGGCCGGTCGCTGCAGGTGCGCGTGCTCGACGCGCGGCGCCGCGCCACGCGCGCGGGCGCCGAGGTGCGCGTCTATCTCGCCGGCACGCGCCGGCTGCTCGCGATGGGGCTCGTCGACTCGGGATCCGGCTACAACTCGCAGAGCGATCTGCCGGTGCACCTGGGACTGCCGGTCGACGGCCGCGTCGACGTGCAGGTGATCTTTCCGGCCCGCGGCCGCCGTGCCGTCTGGTCGCGCGGCGTGTTGCCTTCGCGGACGCCGAGCATCACCGTGATCGCGCCCTAACCCGTCCTCAGGCCCGACACCAGCATGGCCGTGCCGAGCACGGCCAGCACCACGGCGACGATGCGGTGAAAGTGCGCGTCGGGAATGCGCGACAGCACGCGCCGCCCGGCGAGCGTGCCGATGACCACGCCGGCCGTGGCGATGGCCATCATGGGCCACGCCGCGAGCATCGCTTCGCGCTCCGTAACGAAGTACACGGGCATGCGCGCGGCGTCGACGACAAGGCCGACGGCCGTGGCAGTGGCGACGAACGCCTCGCGCTGCAGCCGGAAGCCGACGAGCGCGGCGGATCGAATCCCGCCCTGATTGCCGACCAGGCCGCCGAGGAAGCCCGACGCGGCGCCCGCGATCCACGCGACGGGCCCGCTGAAGCGCATCCGGCGCGCCAGGCCCGTGAGCTCCGACGCCGCGACGAACAGCAGCAGCAGACCGAACACGATCGACAGCGCGGGATTGCCGAGCCTCGCGTGCAGCAGGGCGCCGGTGAGGCCGCCCGCGGCGCTCGTCAGGCCGAACGACAAAAAGACGCGGCGATCCAGATGTCCCTTGATGAGCGCGAAGCGCAGCGCCGTGCCGATCAGATGCGGAATCGAGACGAGCGCCACCGCCGCGCGCGTGCCCATCTCCATGGCGAACACGGGCGTCAGCAGGCTGCCGATGCCGAAGCCGACGATGCTGGCAAGCGCGCCGGCGAGAAGGCCGGCGGCGGCGACGAGGGCGTCAAAGGCGGTCATGGGCGAATGCGATGTTTCCGGTAGGGCGCGAGCAGGGTCTCCAGATCCCGCTTCACCCAGCGCGCGGCCGTGCCCTTCTGCCACACGGCCCAGGCGATCAGCGATCCTCCGCTCACCGCCGCCACCGCATGCGCGAGCTTCGCGGTGTCGCACCGCTTCAACTCGCCCGCCTTCACCGCCTCGTCGAGCAGCGCGCGATAGCCGGCGTGCGTCTTGTCGAAGCTCTCGAGCGCGTACTTCCGGAAATCCGGATCGCTGATGTCGATCTGCAGGAACGCGAGGCCGTTGGCGAGCTCCTCGGGCGTGCCCATCGACTGCGTCATGAGCGTCGCCGCCGCGACGAGCGCGTCGAGCGGCGATCGATGCGCGGCGCGCACGCCCGCGAAGCACATGTCGGCGCTCTCGGCGCCCGCCCGCGCGAATGCCAGCAGCAGGCCGCGCTTCGATCCGAACCGCTGTACCAGCGCGGCGGCCGACAGGCCGACTTCCGCAGCGACGTCGGCCAGCGTCAGGCGCGTCGGCCCGAGGCGGCCGACGACGGCGTGGAGGGCCATGAAGATGTCGGCGTCTTCAACGGTGCGGGGGCGCGCGGCCATGGGCTTGACAAATAGTAAACGACGGTTCATATTCCCGCCAAGTAACTGAACGAGTGTTTACAAACGTGGCCAGGAGCGGGACATGGCGAGAGCAGCGGGACGGCGAGGAACGGGCAGCGGGCCGCTGGCAGGGCGGGTCGCGCTGGTCGCGGGCGCGACGCGCGGCGCGGGACGGGGGATCGCGGCGTCGCTGGGTGAAGCGGGCGCCATCGTCTATTGCAGCGGGCGCAGCACGCGCGAGCATCCGGCGACGGGCGTCTACGCGGGGATGCCTGAAACGATCGAGGAAACGGCGGAGCTGGTCACCGCGAAAGGCGGGCTCGGCATTGCGGTGCGCACCGACCATCTCGATGCGGGCCAGGTGTCGGCGCTCGTGGCGCGCATCGAGCGCGAGCAGGGACGGCTCGACATCCTCGTCAACGACATCTCCGAGGGCGCCATGCACGACTGGACGCCGTTCTGGAAGGTCGACGTCGAGCGGGGCTTCGACATGTTCCGCAACGGCGTGCACACGCACATCATCACGAGCCGTCTTGCCCTGCCGCTGATGTTGACGCGGCGCGGGAAGACGCCCGGCCTGATCGTCGAAGTGACCGACGGCTGGGGGCTCGGCTATCGCGGGACGTTCTTCTACGACATGATCAAGATGAACGTAAACCGGCTGGCGCACGCGCTCGGCGAGGAGCTGTTCGCCAAAGGCATCGCCGCGGTCGCCATCACCCCCGGCTACATGCGCACCGAGATGGTGCTGAAGCACCATGGCGTCACCGAGCGGAACTGGCAGACGGCCGTGAAGAAGGACAAGCTGTTCGCCGAGTCCGAGACGCCGTTCTTCGTTGGCCGCGCGGTCGCGGCGCTGGCGGCCGATCCGGAAATCATGAAAAAAACGGGTGGACTGTACAGTTCCTGGAGGCTGGCCGAGGAGTACGGCTTTAACGATATCGATGGCAGGACGCCGCACCTGGAACGGCGCTGGGCCCAGCTTTATGGCGAAAACAACAGCCCGATGGGCTCCGCAAAGCTGCCGATTACATGGAGCATCGCGCCCGCGCCTCAACCAAAGCCACCTGAGCCGGAGCTGGCCTGAATTTTGAGATTGAGGATCGGTGATGGAGAACTTTTCCTACCCGATAAAGCTCGAGCCGCTCTCGCGGCCGGTGAAACGGCGTCTGCCGCGCACAGCTCAGCCGCTCGAGCTGTGGGAGGCGCGCGAGCGCAACGGCGTGTCGCTCAAGACCATCGCCGACCACACACGCATTCCGCTGCGCCACCTCGAGGAGCTCGAACGCGGCGACATCGACAACTGGCCGGCCGGCGTCTATGCCAGGTCGTGGGCGCGCGACTACGCGAAGGAGGCCGGCATCGATCCGGATCGCGTCGTGGCGATCGTGTCGCCCGTCGCCGAGGTCGATCCGTCGATCGACGAGATCCGGGAAGTGCGCGAGGACGCCGAGCTCAAACGTGCCGACGAGTCGCCGCTCGCCGCGCTCGTCGGGCTCGCGCGGAAGTTTGCCGCCGTGATTGTCGTCCTCGTGCTGCTCGTACTGGCGGCCGTCTTCTTCTGGAGCTCGGATTCGCGCGCCGCGAATCAGGCCGATCCCGCGCCGGTCGGCACGACGGGCGTCGCGGGCCAGCCGGGTCCACAGCAGCCGCCGCGCTAGACCGCGCGGCTGCCGCGCCGGCGCCATAGCCCCCCGAGCGGGGCGACTTGCCATACGATAGCCCCGCTATGACCTCTCTCTGCCGGATCCTTCTCGTCCTCGTGGCGGCGACCGCGACGGCCGCCGCCCAACGCCAGCCCGTCACCGACGCCATCCGGCCCTGGGTGAAAGTCGACGCGGCGGTCGTCGCCTTGACGCACGCGCGCGTGATCGACGGCACCGGCGCCGCGCCGCGCGAAGACCAGACGATCCTGATGCGCGACGGCCTGATTGCCGCCGCCGGCAGTGCCGCGGACGTCGCCGTCCCCGACGGCGCGACCGTGATCGACTTGTCCGGCCGCAGCGTGATGCCCGGCCTCGTGATGGTGCACGAGCACCTCTATTACCCGAACGGGCCGGGCGTCTACGGCCAGCTCGGAGAGAGCTTCGTGCGGCTCTACCTGGCCGGCGGCGTGACCACGATGCGGACGGGCGGCAACGTCAACGGCTTCATGGACCGCAACATGAAGCGGCTCATCGAATCCGGCCGCAAAGCCGGGCCCGACATCGACGCCACCGCGCCGTACCTGAACGGGCCCAACAATTTCATCCAGATGCGATCGATGGAGGGCCCGGAGGACGCGCGCCGCCAGGTCGCGTACTGGGCCGACGAGGGCTTCACCTCGTTCAAGGCCTACATGAACATCACGCGCGCCGAGCTCGGCGCGGCGATCGCCGAGGCGCACCGGCGCGGCATGAAAGTGACGGGCCACCTCTGCTCGGTGACCTACGCCGAGGCGGCGGATCTCGGCATCGACAATCTCGAGCACGGATTCCTCGCCGCCACTGATTTCGCCGACGGCAAGGAACCCGACACGTGCCCGCCCGGCCGCCGCTCGCAGGAGGCGCTGCTCGCGCTGGACGAGAACAGCGCCGCGTTCACCGCGCTGGTGAAGAAACTCATCGAGAAGAACGTCGCGCTGACGTCGACGCTGACGGTGTTCGAGACGTTCACGCCGGGCCGTCCGATGCCGCCGGGCCTCGACGTGCTCGTGCCGCTCTTGAAGGAGCAGTTCGAGCGCACGCACGCGCGCATCGCCGGCAACCAGCAGTCGCCGTACCTGACGCTCTTTCCGAAGGCGATGGCGCTCGAGCGCGCGTTCGCGAAAGCGGGCGGCCTGCTGATCGCCGGCACCGATCCGACCGGGTCGGGCGGCGTCATTCCCGGCTATTCGAACCAGCGCGCGCTGGAGCTGCTCGTCGAAGCCGGTTTCACGCCGCTCGAGGCGATCACGATCGGCACGCTGAACGGCGCGCGCTATCTCGGGCGCGACGCGCGCACCGGCAGCATTGCCGCCGGCAAGCAGGCCGATCTCATCGTCATCAACGGCAATCCCGCGGCGAACATCGCCGACGTGCGCAACGTGGAAACCGTCTTCAAGCGCGGCGTGGGCTTCGATCCGGCAAAGCTGATCGCGTCCGTGAAAGGCAGCGTGGGGTTGTGGTGACGCTCGCGCTCGCGCTCCTGCTGGCGCAGGAGCCGGTCATCACCGGCGACCGCAGCATCGTCTCGCAGTGCGAGGTGTCGGACGACGCCGAGTACGGATACACGCAGGAGAATCCGATCAAGGTCGGCGGCACGCCGATGTACGGGCCGGCGCGGCAGCGCCGTTTTCTGCAGGCGCTGGCCGGGCCGGCAGGGCAGCCGCTGACGTTCAAGCGGCGCGGATCGCTCGCGCCTACCGCCGACGGCATCATTATCGACCTCTACGAGGTGACGTACCCGGGGCTGGAAAAGCCGATCGAGCTGTACCTCGACCTGTATCGCTGGGACCCCCCGCGCGCGCCGCAGGGATTGCTGTGCGCGTCCGAGATCGGGCTCGCGCCGCCCGACGCGGCACCGCCGCCCGGCCCGCCTCCGGGCGGACCGCCGCGGATGCCGCCGGCACCCGCGGGGCCTCGCCCGCCGCTGCTCGCGTGGGATCGCGTCGTGTCACACGCGATCGACTGGGGCCAGAAGGAGGAGACACCGCCGATTCCGCTCGACGAGGCCGCGCCCCTGCGCTACGGCGTTGCGTTCGATCCGTTCACGCGCATCGCGCGCGTGACGCGCGCGGCCGAAGCCGCGGGCAAGCGGATCGCGCCCGCCTTGTTCGCCGGCATCCGCAGCGCCGAGACGCTGCTGGTCGCGTTCCCGCTGGATTGCGGCGGCCGCCTGGTCAGGCCGAAGAGCATCAACGTCACGGCGCAGGGAGGCCGTCCGCTCACTACAGTGCCCGGCATCATCGAAGGCGGCGCGCTCGCGCGCGCGCTGCCCGCGTTCACTGCGCCCGAAGGCGCCATCGGCGTGCTGCTGCGCGCGTCCACCCTGCCGGCAGGGCACGTCACCATCGCGTACGACGGCCCGGCATGTCCGCCCGAGGCGTCGACGGCGACGCTCGACGTGCGCTGGACGTCCAGCCCGGGCACGCCGCCGGTTTCTCTGCCGTGGCCCGAAGGCGTCGAGGCGCCTCCGGGGACGTCGGTGGCGGTTACGGTGCACGCGCTCGTCAATCATGAGGGCGTCGCGCAGGACATCCGAGTGGCCGACGGTCCGGAAGCATTCCACGCAGCCGCCATCGAGACCGTGGCGCGCATGCGTCACGGCGTCATCAGCATCAACGGCGTCGTGTCGCGCCTGCCACGGCCGACCGGCCATACTTTCTTCTTCCGCCGATGATGACACCAAGACTTGCCGCCATTCTTGCTGCCGCATGCGCGCTGCTGCTTCCCACCCCGCAGCGTCCGCCCCAGGCCCTCGAGCCGTTCAAGGGCATCACCACCGACGGCACGGTCGCCCCCGGCCTGTTCTCGATTCGCGCCACAGGCGTCAGCACCGAACCGGTGAAGGCGGCCGCCGAACGCTTCCTGGCCGCGCTCACGGCCGATCAGCGCGCGAAGACGACATTTGCCGCTGACGATGATGAGTGGCGGCGGTGGAACAATGTGCACCGCGCCGCGCGCGAGGGCGTGTCGTTCAGGGAGATGAGCGAGGCGCAGCGCGAGGCGGCTTACGCGCTGATGCGCGCGAGCTTCAGCGCGCGCGGGCTCCAGCAGTCGCGCGACGTGATGCGCCTCAACGGCCATCTCGCGAATCTCGTGAACAACCAGGAGGAGTACGGCGAGTTCCTCTACTGGATCACGGTGATGGGCACGCCGTCGGCGAACGAGCCTTGGGGCTGGCAGCTCGACGGCCATCACCTGGCGATCAACTACTTCGTGCTCGGCGATCAGGTCGTGATGACGCCGGCGTTCGTCGGATCGGAGCCGACGGTCGCCGAAGACGGGTCCTACAAAGGCGCGGCGGTGTTGCAGGAGGAACAGTCGCTCGGCGAGGCGTTCATGGCGGCGCTCGACGAGGCGCAGCGCGCCGCGGCCGTCGTGAGCGCGTCGAAGACCGGCAACAACGCGCAGACGCAGGCCTATCGTGACAACGTCACGCTGCCGTATCAGGGCCTGCGCGCGAATGCGCTGACGGCATCGCAGAAGTCGCAGCTGCTCTCACTCATCGGCCTGTACGTAGGCAACATGCGCGACGGGCACGCGAAGGTGAAGATGTCGGAGGTGTCGGCGCACATCGGCGACACGTATTTCTCATGGACCGGCGGCACCGGCGCGGACGCGGTCTTCTATTACCGCATCCACAGCCCGGTCATTCTGATCGAGTTCGATCATCAGAGCCCGGTCGCGCTTGCCGGCCGCGGCGGTCCGCCCACCCGCCGCCACGTCCACAGCGTCGTCCGCACGCCGAACGGCAACGACTACGGCAAGGATTTGCTCAGGCAGCACTATGAGAGGCACAAGCATGACCAGGCTCACGGCCACGTGCATCTGCCTCGTTAGCTTCACGTCGGGCGAAACGCTGGCCGAGCAGACTTTCGCCTGCCCGCGCACGTCGAAAGCAGCTGGAGGCAGTCCATGAAAGCACTCGCACTCGCGGCGGCGGTCACGGTCACACTGGGCGGCGCCGTTGCCGCGCAGAGCCAGACGATCTACAAGGCAGGCGATCCGGGAGTCACAAACCCGGTGGTGCGGATCGAAAAGAAGCCCGCGTACACAGCCGCGGCCATGCGGCAGCAGATTCAGGGGTCGGTGGAGCTCGAGGCCGTCATCGACGCCGAAGGCAAGCCGACCAACATCCGGTTGGTGCGGTCGCTCGATCCGACGCACGGGCTCGACGCCAACGCGATGTCGGCGCTCGAGGGCTGGCGGTTCAAGCCGGCCACGCGCGAGGGCAAGCCGGTTCCGTTCCAGGTGACCGTCGAGCTCACGTTCCGCCTGCGCGACGGACCCACGACGCCCATCTACAAGGAGCGCGCCGTCGAAGTCGAAGGCCTCGTCGGAACCGACGGCACCGTGAGCGATGTGCGCGTGGTCAACGGAATCAATCCCGAGCTCGACGCCCAGGCCGTCGAAGCATTCAAGGGATCCACCTTCAAGCCGGCGATGCTCGGCGGCCGCGCCGTGCCGTATCGAGTGACGATGCGGTTCCCATTTCCCGATCGGAACTGATCGCATGAAGCTGTCTGCCGCTGTCGCTGTTGTCGCCGCGTCGCTCGCGTTCGCGCAGTCGCCGCTCGCGCCCGAAGAGAAGGCCATCGCGGCCCACGTCGACGCGCATCGGGAAGAGGCGGTCGCGCTGCTCGAGCGCGCCGTCAACATCAACAGTGGCACGCAGAACCTCGAGGGCGTGCGCAAGGTCGGCGATCTGTTCCGCGCCGAGTTCGACGCGCTGGGCTTCGCGACGTCGTGGATCGATCTCGCGGAGGTCAACCGCGCCGGGCATCTCGTCGCCGAGCACAAGGGACGCGCCGGCGCGCCCAAGGTGCTGCTGATCGGCCATCTCGACACGGTCTTCGAAGCCGACAGCCCCTTTCAGACGTTCGAGCGGCTCGACGGCAACCGGGCGCGCGGCCCGGGCGTCACCGACATGAAGGGCGGCAACGTCATCATCCTTCAGGCCCTCAGGGCGTTGAAGGCCGCCGGCGTGCTCGACTCGCTGCACATCGTCGTCGTGCTGACCGGCGATGAAGAGGCCGCCGGCCGGCCGCTGCGCATCGCGCGCAAGGCGCTCGTCGACGCGGCGCAGGGGGCCATCGCCGCGATCGGGTTCGAGGACGGCGACGGCCACCCCGATCACATCGTCACCGCCCGGCGCGGGACGACGAACTGGACGCTGCGCGTGACGGGCAAGCCCGCGCACTCGTCGCAGATCTTCCGCGACGACATCGGCTATGGCGCGATCTTCGAGGCCGCGCGCGTGCTGCAGGAGTTCCGCGCCGAGCTGGCGGAGCAGCCGCACCTGACGTTCAATCCCGGCGCGATCCTCGGCGGCACGTCGGTGGAGTACGACGCGGCGGCGTCGCGCGGCACGGCGTTCGGCAAGGCGAACGTCATCGCCGAGCAGGCCGTGGTCACCGGCGATCTGCGCGCGCTGACGCCCGAGCAGTTCGAGACCGCGCGTCAGACGATGGAGCGAATTGCGGCGAGGTCGCTGGGCCACACCGAGTCGAAACTGACGTTCGACGAGGGCTATCCGCCGCTGGCCCCGACCGAGGGCAACGCGAAGCTGCTGGCGATGCTCGACCAGGCGAGCCGCGACCTCGGGCTGAATCCGCTCGTGGCGGTCGATCCGGATCGCGCCGGCGCGGCCGACGTGTCGTTCGTCGCGGCGCACGTACCGATGATCATCGACGCGCTTGGGCTGAAGGGGGACGGCGGCCACACGGTCGGCGAGACCGGCCTGCTCGACACGATGGCGATCCAGGCCAAGCGCGCGGCCGTGCTGCTTTCGCGCCTCGCCCGGCGATAGAATGGCGTAGTGACCGCGCCGCCTCCCGCTGATTCCATCCTCGACACCATCGGCCGCACGCCGCTGGTGCGCGTGAACAAGCTCACCAGAGGCGTCATCGACGCCGACGTCTTCGTCAAACTCGAGACCTTCAATCCGGGCCATTCGATCAAGGACCGCATGGCGGTGAAGATGATCGAGGACGCCGAGAAGGCGGGGCTGCTGAAGCCGGGCGGCACCATCATCGAGGGCACGTCGGGCAACACGGGCATGGGCCTGGCGATGGTGGCGGTCATCAAGGGCTACAAGTGCATCTTCACGACCACTGACAAGCAGTCGAAGACGAAAGTCGACGCGCTGCGCGCGTTCGGCGCCGAGGTCATCGTCTGTCCCACCGACGTCGAGCCCGAGGATCCGCGCTCGTACTACTCGGTGTCGTCGCGGCTCGAGCACGAGACGCCCAACGCGTGGAAGGCGAATCAGTACGACAACCTGTCGAACCGGCAGGCGCACTACGAGCAGACGGGGCCGGAGATCTGGGAGCAGACCGGCGGGAAGATCACGCACCTGGTGGTGGGCGTCGGCACCGGCGGCACGATCTCGGGCGCGGGCCGGTACCTGAAGGAGAAGAACCCGAAGATCCAGGTGCTGGGCATCGACACGTACGGATCGGTGCTCAAGAAATACAAGGAGACGGGCGTCCTCGATCGCAACGAGATCTATCCCTACATCACGGAGGGCATCGGCGAGGACTTCGTGCCGAAGAACGTCGATTTCGACGTCATCGACCACTTCGAGAAGGTCACCGACAAAGACGCCGCGGTGATGACGCGCCGCATCACGCGCGAGGAGGCGGTCTTCGGCGGCAACTCGGCGGGCGCGGCGATGGCGGGCCTGCTGCAGATGAAGGACCGCTTCCGCAAGGGTGACATGGTGGTGGTGATCTTCCACGACCACGGCACGCGCTATCTTGGCAAGATGTTCAACGACGACTGGATGCGCGAGAAGGGCTTCCTCGACAAGAAGGGCCTGACGGCGCGCGATCTGGTGGCCACCAAGGCGAGCGTGCCGCTCAAAACGCTCGACGTCACCGACAGTGTGGCGCACGCCGCGCAGCTGATGACCGAGCACGGCTTCTCGCAGGTGCCCGTCACCTCAGACGGCCGCATCGTCGGCGCCATCAGCGAGCAGCGCGTGTACTCGGAGCTCGTGAAGGACCCCGACATCCGCACCGAGCCGATCGAGAAGATCATGGGCCCGGCGTTCCCCTTCGCCGATATTTCCATCGGCATCGACGCGCTGGCGGCGATGATGGCGTCGCGGACGCAGGCGGTGCTGGTGCGCGACTTCAAGACGGATGAGATCTACATCATCACGCGGTCCGACGTGATCAAGGCGCTGTCGTAGCGGCCGTGATCCTGCGCGTCGCGTTTGCCGCGGCCGGCCTCCTGCTCGTCGGACTGGGCGTGCTCGGCATCATGCTGCCCGGCCTGCCGGCCACGCCCTTCCTCCTGCTTGCGGCCTACTGCTTCGCCAGGAGCTTTCCGCGGCTGCACCGCTGGCTCGTCACGCATCCGTGGCTCGGGCCGTATATCGAGGGGGCCCGCTCAGGGTGGCGCGTGCCCCGGAAGCAGGCGCTGCAGACGATCGCGGTGCTCTGGATCTCGATGGGCATCAGCGCCTGGCTCATCGATCGGTGGTGGGTGCGCGGTCTGCTGCTGTCGATCGCGGCGGGCGTGACGATTTTCCTGGAGCGCCGGTCGCGGCCGGCGCCTCCACCGCAGGAGCGTTGATGGAGCGGATGCGACGGATGCTGTTCGCGCTGCTGCTGGCCGGCATGGCCGGCACGGCGGCGGAGCTGCTGCTGACGAGCCACACGGAGGACTTCTGGCAATGGGCGCCTGTGGCGCTGCTCGGCCTGGCGATGCCGGCGGTCGCCGTCGTGGCGATCAGGCCCGCCGGATGGGCCGTGGCGCTCACGCGCGTGCTGATGGTGCTGTTCATCGCGGCCGGCGCGCTCGGCACCTGGTTCCATTACGAGAGCAACGCGGAGTTCGCGGTCGAGCTCTCGCCCGGACTGTCGGGCTTCGCGCTGCTGGCCGAGGCGCTCACGCGCTCAACCCCGCCGCCGCTCGCGCCCGGCACTATGATCATGCTTGGATTGCTGGGGCTGATTTGCTGCCACCGGATTCAGAATGTAGAACACAGAACGTAGAACACAGAATACAGAATACAGAACACAGAATACAGAACACAGAATACAACTGGAGAATGAACGTCATGTCACGCCGTATTCGTACCGCCGCCGTCCTGCTCGCGCTCGTCCTCATCCCGTCCGCCGTCATGCTCCATGCGCAGGCGGGGAAGCGGACGATGGTGCTCGAGGCCAACACCGCCACCGAAGCGGAGCTCGGCGCGCTGCCGCACATGAATGCCGCGCGCGCGAAGGCGCTCGTCGCGGCGCGGCCGTTTGCCGCCGCCACGGCGCTCGACGCGTTCCTCCGCGCCCAGGGGCTCGCCGACGCGCAGCGCAAGGAGCTGTACGCGCGCCTGTTCGTGCAGATCAACCTCAATAGCGCGGCCAAGGAAGAGATCATGCTGATTCCCGGCATGGGCGCGCGCATGCTGCACGAGTTCGAGGAGTACCGCCCGTACAAGTCGCTGGCCGTCTTCCAGAAGGAGATCGCGAAGTACGTCAACGCCGCGGAGCTCGCGCGGCTCGAGCAGTACGTCTTCGTGCCGATCAATCTCAACACCGCGAGCGACGCCGACATCCTCAGCATTCCCGGCATGGGCAACCGCATGCTGCACGAGTTCAAGGAATACCGGCCGTACAAGTCGATCGAACAGTTCCGCAGGGAGATCGGCAAGTACGTGAACGAGAAGGAAGTGGCGCGCCTCGAGCGCTACGTCACGATCCAGTAGGACGGCCCATGCGGGGCATCTTCGATCGCGGCGCCTTCGCGCCGGCCGGCTATCGCGGCTACGGCACGCGCGACCGCGTGCTGGTCATGCGCGCCTTCCCGGGACGCGTGCTCGCCGTGTACATTCGCAACGTGTCGGCGAGCGCCGCCCGCTCGACGGCCGTGAAGAAGCTGGGCGAGGAAGTCCGCGCCGAGGGCGCGACGCTCATCCTCGCCGACGACACGCGCGCCGACGAGGGAAAGACTGGAGACAACGTGTGAGCGCATATGTCGTGGTGAATGTCGACGTGCACGATCCGGATCGCTACGAGGCCTACCGGAACATGGTGCCGCCGACCATCGAGGCGTACGGGGGCAGGTTTCTCGTGCGCGGCGCGCCGCTGCACGAGATGGAAGGGACGTGGCCCCGCCCGCGGCTCGTGATCGTCGAGTTCCCCGACGTCGAGACCGCGAAGCGCTGGTGGAGCTCGCCCGAGTACGCGCCCGCGAAGGCGCTGCGGCAGGCGAACTCCACCGCCGAGCTCGTCATCGTCGAAGGCTTTGCCGGCTGATGGCGGGATAAGATCAGCGGATGCGCCTCACGAAACTCGTCCTCGTTGGATTGCTGGCGGCCGCCGCGGCCGCCTGCGACAGCGGCTGCCGCCGCAACGGCTCGCCGGCGGATGCCGCGCCCGCGGCCGGCGCCATTCCCGCTCCGCCCGACGTGGCCGCCGCGCCGGCCGATGCCGCGCGTACGGCGTCAGGCCTTGCGAGCAAGGCGCTGAGCGCCGGCACGGGGACGTCGCATCCCGGCCCCGAATCGCTGGTGCAGGTGCATTACACGGGCTGGACGACCGACGGGCAGATGTTCGACAGCTCGGTCGCGCGCGGCGAGCCCACGTCATTCACGCTCGACGGCGTGATTGCCGGGTGGACGGAAGGCCTGCAGCTGATGGTCGAAGGCGAGACGCGGCGGTTCTGGATTCCCGCGGAGCTCGCCTACGGCGATTCCCCGGGCCGGCCGCAGGGGATGCTGGTCTTCGACGTCGAGCTGATCGACATCCTCGACGAGGCGCCGGCCGATCTGGCGGCGCCGCCGGTCGACGCCGGCCGCACGCCGTCGGGCCTCGCGTTCACGGTGCTCTCGCCCGGCACGGGCACCGAGCGTCCCGGCCACGACGATCGCGTGACCATCCACTACACGGGCTGGACGAGCGACGGCAAGGTCTTCGACACGACGCACGCGCGCGGCCAGCCCGCGACGATTCCCATCGCCGACGCCATCTCCGGCTTCCGCCAGGGCCTGCAGCTGATGGTGGAGGGCGAGAAGCGCCGGCTGTGGATCCCGGAATCGCTCGCGTTCAAGGGCGCGGCCGGCGCGCCGCCCGGCATGCTGGTGTTCGACGTGGAGCTGGTCGAGATACACAAGTAGGGACTGTCTATGCGCGTGCTCGAGGCCGGCGACGGCGATCCGCTCATCCTGCTGCATCCGTTTCCGCTCGACGCCAATTACTGGGCGCCGCAGCTGGCGGAGACGCCGGCCGGCTGGCGGCTGCTCGCGCCCGACTTCCGGGGCTTCGGCACGCAGGGGGAGGGCGACGCGCCCGCATCGGGCATGGACGACTACGCGCGCGACGTGCTCGCGATGCTCGACGCGCGGCGCATCGAGCGCGCCGTGGTGTGCGGCGTGTCGATGGGCGGCTACGTCGCATTCGCGATCCTGCGAATGGCGCCGGCGCGCGTGCGCGCCCTCGTGCTGGCCAACACCCGCATGGACGCCGATCCGCCGGAAGGGCTCGCGAAGCGGACGCAAATGCTCGAGCTCATCGCGCGCGACGGCAGCGAAGGCGTCGCCAGCGAGATGCCGCCGCTCCTCGGCGCGTCCACCGGGCGCGACCGGCCCGAGCTGAAGGAGCGCCTGCGCGCGGCGATTGCCGGGGCGCCGGCCGCGGGCATGGTGGCGGCCGTGCGCGCCATGATGGCGCGCCCCGATTCCACCGCGACAGCCGCCGCCTACGCCGGCGACACCCTGATCGTCTCGGGCGAGGAGGACACGCTGACGCCGCCGTCCCTGCAGGAAGCCATGCACGCCGTCATGCCGTCCTCGCGCCTGGACGTCATTCCCGGCGCGGGCCACCTCGCCAGCCTGGAGCGGCCCGATATCTTTAATCCGCTGCTGCAGCGCTTCTTGCATAGCCTCCGCTGATGACCTTGCGACTTTTTGCTTCTCTGCTGCTGGCTTCATCCCTCTCCGCGACGCAGCTTCCTAAACCACCTGACGTCGATCCGCGCCATCGCGCCTACGACCAGCTGCTCGACATCAACGTCCGCGACGGGCTGGTCTATTACCGCGCGGTGCAGGCGTCGCGCGCCGGACTCGCGCGCTACATCGCGTCGCTCGACATGCCCGAGGCCGCCTTCGCGCGCCTCTCGCGCGACGAGCAGATGGCGCTCCTCATCAACGCCTACAACGCCATCGTCCTGCACTCGGTCGTGCAGCACTATCCGATCGCGGGCCGCGTCAGGACGTTTCCCGACAAGAGCATCCGGCAGATTCCGGGCGTCTACGAGCGCAGGCACCGCATCGGCGGGCGCAGCGTGTCGCTCGACGAGCTCGAGCGCTGGCTGCTCGACGAGTACAAGGACCCGCGCGTGATCTTCGCGCTGGGCCGCGGCGCGCTCGGCAGCGGCCGTCTCAGGAGCGAGGCCTACACGGCGTCGCGCCTCGAGGAGCAGCTCGCCGACGCCACGCGCGAATTCGTCATCCGCCAGGGCCACTTCCGCATCAACGAGGGCACCAACACCGTCGTGGTGACGCCGCTCTACAGCTGGCGCGAAAAGGACTTCGTCGCCGGCTTCGCAGGCAAGGCGGATGATGTGTTCGACGAGCGAAGCCCGATCGAGCGGGCAATCCTGGCGCTGACGCTGGATCATCTGTTCCAGAGCGAGCAGGCCTACCTGCGGCAGAACCGGTTCAAGGTGGAGTTCGGGACCTTCGACTGGCGGCTCAACGATCTGACGGGCGGCAGGATAGACTAACGGCCGTCGTTCGGGGGTTCTCCCGAACGACGCGCATCTATGGATCTCCAACTCAGTGACTCCGTCGCCCTGATCACCGGCTCGAGTAAGGGGCTTGGCCTCGCAAGTGCCCGATCCCTGGCCGCCGAAGGCTGCCGCGTCGTGCTCTGCGCCCGCGGCGAAGAGGCGCTCAAGGCATCCGTGAAGGCCCTCGGCGGCGCGCACGGCGCGGATCGCGTGCTGGCCGTCGCGGCCGACGTCTCGACGGCCGCCGGCGCCGAAGTCGTGATGGCGCGCACCCTCGAGCGCTTTGGCCGCATCGACATCCTCGTCAACAACGTCGGCAAGGCCGGCGGCACCGACATCGTTTCCACCTCGGATGACGAGTGGCAGGCCGCGTTCGATCAGACCCTGTTTCCCGCCATCCGCCTGTCGCGCCTCGCGGTGCCGCACATGCGCAAGGCGGGACGCGGCGTGATTCTGATGATTGCGTCGATCTGGGGCCGCGAGTCGGGCGGCCGCATGACGTACAACGCCGTGAAGGCGGCCGAGATCAGCCTGGCGAAGGCGATGGCGCAGCAGCTGGCGCGCGACAACATCCGCGTCAACAGCATCGCGCCGGGGTCGATCATGTTCCCGGGCGGATCGTGGGCGAAGCGGCAGGAGGACGATCCGGCCTTCATCCGCGAGATGATCGCGCGCGACCTGCCGTTCGGCCGGTTCGGCAAGGCGGAGGAAGTGGGCGACGTCGTGGCGTTTCTCGCGTCGCCGCGCGCGAGCTGGATCTCGGGCGCGTCCATCACCGTCGACGGCTGCCAGAGCCGGAGCAACATCTGATGCTCGAGAACCTCGGCTCGACCATCGATCGCGTCGCGACGGCCGTGTTCATGCCGTACGTCGTGGTGGCCCTCATGGGCACCGCGATCTATCTCACCATCCGCCTCGGCGGCGTGCAGTTCCGGCGGATCCGCGAGGCCTTCCGCGCAATGGTCGCGGGGCAGTCCTCGCACGCCGGCGGCGCGCTGTCGCCCTTCCAGGCGTTCATGACCGCGCTCGCGACGTCGATCGGCACCGGCAACATCGCCGGCGTCGCGACCGCGATCATCTCGGGAGGCCCGGGCGCCCTGTTCTGGATCTGGGTCTTCGGCATTTTTGCCGCGGCCACCAAATTCGCCGAAGCGACGCTCGGCCTCACGTTCCGCGAGATCGTCGGCAACCACACCCGCACCGGCCCGATGTACTACCTGCGCGACGGCCTGCGCCAGCCCTGGCTCGCCTGGACCTACGCGCTCGTCGCCGGCGTCGCCGCGCTGACGACGACACCCTTCACGCAGCCGAACTCGATCGCCGTCGTCTGGAAGAGCGAGTTCGCGATTCCGACCTGGGTCACCGGCGTCATCGTCGCGGTGCTGACCTGGCTCGTCATCATCGGCGGCGTGAAGTCGATCGGCCGCGTGATGGAGAGGCTCGCCCCGCTCAAGGTCGGTCTCTATCTGCTCGGCGGCCTCATCGTGCTCATCTCGTTCGCCGACGAGCTGCCGCGCACCTTCGCGCTCGTCTTCCACGAGGCTTTCGCGATGGACTCGGCGCTCGGCTTCGGCATGTTCATCGCGATCCGGTACGGCATCGCGCGCGGCGTCTACGCCACCGAAGCCGGCTACGGCACCGCGGCCGTCGCGTACGGCACCGCGAAGAGCGATCGGCCGTCGCAGCAGGGCCTCCAGGCCGTCATGGAAGTCTTCATCGTCTGCTTCATCACGGCGACGATCAGCGCGCTGACGATTCTCGTGACGGGCGTCGCGATGCGATCGATCGAGGCCGGGCCGGACGGGGCAGGCTATCTGACGAGCACCGCCGCCGTGGCCGCAGGCTTCAACGCGGCGATGCCGGTCGTCGGCGGCTGGATCGTGGCGTTCTGCGCGTTCCTGTTCGGCTACGGCACGCTCATCGGCTGGGCGTACTACGGAGAGCAATTTCTGGAGTACATGGTCGGCCGGAGCGTGGCCGTTCCCTACCGTTGGATTTATTGCCTCCTGATCCCCTTCGGCGCCACCGCCCGCGTCGACGTCGTCTGGGCCTGGGGCGATTTCATGAACGCGTTGCAGGTTTTCCCCAACGTCATCGGGCTCCTCGGCCTGTCGGGAATCGTGGCGAAGTACGCGTTCGACAGGAAGAACGTCTCCAGACTCCAGACTCCAGACTCCGGACCTGGCGCCCGCCAGAAATAGCCGGCGAGGCGTTGTCCGAGCCGGCTCTGGCCTGGGGCCTGGGGTCTGGAGCCTTGGGCCTGCCTTTCGCCCATTGATCGCCCCGGCCGGGCCTGCTACGATCCCGGTTCACGTTTCTGCACACCGTGAACCCAAATCACCAGATCGCCAGATCAGCAGATCAACAAATCGGCAAAGACGCCGGCCTTACCGACGCGCTCAAGCGTCTTTCGGCTACCGCGCGGCCAACCGGCCGGCTGGGTGCCGACGACGACCCGGTCGTTACCGCCATGCAGCGGCTGCCGCCGGCGGAGGCGGTGCACGCCGACTGGCCTGATGTTGATCAGCGGGTCATAACTGCGTACGCAGAAAGAGGCATCGCCCGGCCCTACAGCCATCAGGCCGAGGCCATCGCACACGTCCTGGCTCGCAGAAACGTCGTCACCATCACCCCGACGGCGTCGGGGAAGACGTTCTGCTACAACGTCCCGGTCCTGAGCGAAATCGTCAACAATCCCGGCGCGCGGGCGTTGTATTTATTTCCAACCAAAGCGCTCGCGCAGGACCAGCTGGCTGAGCTGTACGCAATTGCGAACACGATAGGGAACTTGTCCTCCGAAGCTCGCGCGGAAGGCGCGAGCGAAGGAGGAATCGGTGTGTTCACGTACGACGGTGACACGCCGGCCGACGCGCGGCGGGCGATTCGGGGCAAGGCGCACGTCGTGCTCACGAATCCCGACATGGTGCACTCGGGGATCCTGCCGCACCATCCGCGCTGGGCGAAGCTGTTCGAGAACCTGCGTTTCGTCGTGATCGACGAGCTGCACGCCTATCGCGGCGTGTTCGGCAGCCACCTCGCCAACATCCTGCGCCGGCTGCAGCGCATCTGCCGGCACTACGGATCGGACCCCGTCTTCATCTGCTCGTCGGCCACCATCGCCAATCCGCGCGAGCTTGCCGAAAAGCTGGTGGGCAAGCCGTTCGAGCTGGTGGAGAAGAGCGGCGCGCCGCGCGGCGAGAAGTTCTTCATGTTCGTCAACCCGCCGGTGGTCAACGCGCAGCTCGGCATCCGGCGCTCGTATCTGGCCGAGACGCGCCGCGTGGCGGGGGAGTTCCTCAAGCGCGGACTCCAGGCCATCGTCTTCGCGCAGAGCCGGCTGTCCACCGAGATTCTGACGACGTACCTGAAGGAGGCGTTCGAAGGCCCGCCCGGATCCCCCGAGACGATTCGCGGCTATCGCGGCGGCTACCTTCCGCTCCGGCGGCGCGAGATCGAGCGCGGGCTGCGCGACGGCACCGTGCGCGGCGTCGTGTCGACCAACGCGCTGGAGCTCGGCATCGACATCGGCGCGCTCGACGTGGCCGTGATGGCCGGTTATCCCGGCACGATTGCCTCGACGTGGCAGCGCGCCGGCCGCGCCGGGCGCCGCTCGGGCCGCTCGGCCGCCGTCATGGTGGCCTCGAGCGCGCCGCTCGATCAGTTCGTCGTCCGCCACCCGGAATATTTCTTCGGCGCGAGTCCCGAGCACGCGCTGATCAACCCGGACAACCTGCACATCCTGCTCGATCACGTGAAGTGCGCGGCGTTCGAACTTCCCTTCGCGGCCGACGAACAATACGGGACGCTCAACGTGCAGGACGTGCTGACCATCCTCGCCGAGGAAGGCTACGTGCATCAGGCCGACGGGCAGTGGAGCTGGACGCACGAGTCCTATCCGGCCGACGCCGTCAGCCTGCGCTCGATCAGCTCCGACAACTTCGTCGTGGTCGACACCACGCACGGCGAGCAGGTCATTGCCGAGACCGACTTCACCAGCGCGCCGCGCATGCTGCACGAGAAGGCCATCTACCTGATGGAAGGGCAGCTCTATCAGGTCGAGCGCTTCGACTTCGAGGGACGCAAGGCGTTCGTGCGCGAGACGGATTGCGACTACTACACCGACGCCATCATTTACACGCGCGTGACCATTCTCGACACGCTCGCCGCGGACCCCGAACCCCCGAACTTCCGAACCGCCGAACGACCGGCGGTGCTCGATATCAGCGCAGCCGCCGCGGGCACCGCGAACGAAGTGCGCGGGCTGCCGGCCGAGACGCCTGAATGGGCCGAGAATGCCGGGTTCGGCCCGGGCGCCGAGATCGCGGAGCGCGATGCGGGGATTCGCGCGTGGGGCGAGGTCCACGTCGTCTCGCGCGTCGTCGGGTTCAAGAAGATCAAGTTCTATACGAATGAGAACGTCGGATCGGGCGAGCTGGACCTGCCCGAGCAGCAGATGCACACGACGTCGTACTGGCTGACGGTGCCGCGCGGATCGTACGAGGCGCTGCCGTGGTCGACCGACGACCGGCGCGACGGCGTGGCCGGCCTGGCGTATGCGATGCACAGCGTGGCGCAGCTGCTGCTGATGTGCGACCGCGGCGACATCGGCCTGTCGGTCACGAGCGACGAGGGCGACGCGCCTAGGGTGTTCATCTACGACAACTATCCGGGCGGCATCGGTTTCAGTGAGCCGCTCTATCTGATGCACCGGCTGCTGCTCGATCGCACGCGCGAAATGATCGACGAGTGCCCGTGTCCGAACGGCTGCCCCTCATGCGTGGGACCCGAGGGCAACCAGGGCCCGCTCGCGAAGGCCGTGGCGTCGAAGCTGCTCGCGATCCTGCTCGATGCCAGCGAGGCGGCAGCATGAGCAATTGCAACGTTGCTCGGGGCTTGGTCCGGTGTTCCTCAGCGCCGGCGAGGCGAGTCGCGCCAAAGAGCGGTCGTTCCGACGTCTTTTTTACGCCGTCGCTGATGAACACCGGACACCGCCCCTCCGCCAGGCAATTGGCATGAGAGATCTGTCCTCTCGCCTGCGCGCGATCGTTCGCAGCAATCCTCCCACCGGCGTGCGTGAGCTCACGGTCGAGCCGGAGGTGCCGGAGAAGCGCGGCGAGTTGCCGCCGGCGCCCGGCATGGCGCGCGCGGCCGCGGCGCTGGGCGGCCGGCCGCTCGAGAACAAGTACGGCGCGGTGCTGACCATCGACCGCCGCTACGAAGCGGACCGCTGGCACGGCGAGGATCAGATCGGCGGCTGCGAGCTGGACGACTACGAGCCCCTGCGCACGCTCGACCCGCGTTTCAGAACTTCCTGGAGCCTGGAGTCTGGAGCCGGGAGCCTGACCGGGTCTCCCATGTTTTTTGATCTGGAGACCACAGGTTTGAGCGGCGGCGCCGGCACTGTGGCGTTTCTGGTGGGATGCGCCTGGTTCGACTGCGGCGCGCTGCAGGTGCGGCAGTTCGTGCTGACGAGCATGGCGGCCGAGCGCGCGCTGCTCGAGGCGCTGCGCGAGCAGATCGACGCCGCGCCGTTCGTGGCCAGCTACAACGGCCGCACGTTCGACGCGCCGCTGATGGACGTGCGCTGGGCGTTCCACCGCCTGCCGTCGCCCTTCGAGACCAAGCCGCACTTCGACATGCTGCCGCCCGCGCGGCGCCTCTGGAAGCATCGCGGCGAGCGGCCGGGCGGCGCGCTTGCGCAATTCGGCGAAAGGACCGGCTGCAGCCTGATGGCCTTCGAGCGCCAGCTGCTGCGCTTCCATCGCGTGGACGATGTGCCGGGGTTCGAGATTCCGTCGCGGTACTTCCACTTCCTGCGGACGGGGGATGCGGCGGGGCTCGAGAGCGTGCTCGAGCACAACCGGCTCGACCTGGTGTCGCTGGCGGTGCTCACCGCGCGCGCCGCGCGCATCGTCCGCGGCGGCCACGAAGCCTGCGCGGACGCGCGCGAGTCGCTGGCGCTCGGCCGCATCTACGAGCAGACCGGCCGCATCGCCGACGCGCGGCTGTGCTACGAGCGGGCCGCGGAGGCGGGCGATCGTGCGACGCGCGCCGACGCCCTGTCGCGCCTCGCGATCTCGCTGCGGAAGGAGCGGCGGTATGACGAGGCCGCGGCGGTGTGGAGGCGGATGCTCGACGCGCGGCCGCCGCGCACGAGGGGGCTGCTGCCGCTCGAGCGGTTGGCCATCGAAGCGCTCGCGGTGCACCACGAGCACCGCGAGAAGGACCTGGCGCTCGCGAAGAAATTCGCGGCGGCTTTAAACGACGAAAACGGCGACGAAGCGATTCGCCGCCGTTTGAGTCGACTGGAACGGAAGATGGGCGAGCGGCCGGCGCCGCTCCTGAATTAGCCCTTCGCCGCGGCCTTGGCCTTGGCGGGCTTCTTCTTCGCGGTCGCGGCCTTGTTGGCGGCCGCCGTTTCCTTGCGCTTCTCGACCGACATCGCGCCGAAACGCTTCGTGAACCGGTCGACGCGGCCCTCGGTGTCGATCAGCTTCTGTCGGCCCGTGAAGAACGGGTGGCAGTTCGAGCAGATCTCGAGGTGCAGCTCCGGCTTGGTCGAATGGGTCTTCCAGGTCGCGCCGCACGCGCAGCGGGCCTCGACCTCGAAATACTTGGGGTGAATCGCTTCCTTCACAACGAGCTCCTAGAGGGCTACGGGAAAACGACAGTATAACAGGCTCCAGTCCCCAGGCTCCAGACTCCAGGCGGCCTCAGCGTGTCAGGCCTGGAGTCTGGAGCCTGGAGTCCGGAGCCTGTTCAACCTCGTAACCCCTGTCCCCTCTATGCTTTCGGAGCCTGGGTCAGCGCGCGAGCTCGGCGACGATCTCGCGGACGTGCACCGCCGTCGTGTCGACGAGCGGCACCCCGTCGATGGCGTCGCCGGTGAGGATTAGCGGGAGCTCCGTGCCACCGAGGATGACCGCATCGATGCCTTCCTCCGCGATCATCTTCCTGACGATCCCGGTCAAGCTGTCGCGGGTGGCGTCCAGGAAGATGCCGGGGATCAGCTCCGAAATGTACTTCTCATGGACATACGCCTGCCCGGCCTCGTCCGGCACCACCAGCTCGACGCCGGAGCCCTCGAATACGCGCGGGTAGAACCGCCCCGTCATGGTGAACTTCGTGCCCAGCAGCAGCGGCCGCCTGAAGCCGCGGCGGACGACCTCGTCGCGCGTGACCTCGATGATGCTGATGAGCGGAAGGGGAGACCGCAGGCGGAGGTCGTCGAACACGAGGTGCGGCGTGTTGGCCGTGAGCGCCGCGAAGCTCGCGCCGGCCGCGTGCAGCCGCTCCAGCTCCACGAGCAGGAAATCCGCGAGCTTTCCAAGCTCGCCGGCCCGCACCAGCGGAACCATCGCCTCGAGGTTGATGCTCGTGATGACAAGAGCGGGATAGCTGCCGTCGGTCACCCGCTCGCGCCAGCGCGCGATGATCTGCTTGTAGTACTCGATCGTCGACTCGGGGCCCGTGCCGCCGACCAGGCCCGCGATTCTGCCCGCGCCCATCATCTGATCTCGCCCCGCCGCAGCTTCCGGTACAACTCCAGCGCGTCGCGGATGATGACGATGGCCTCGGCCGGGCCGAGCATGTCTTCGACGATGACCTCCTTGTTTTCGAGCGCCTTGTAGTCCTGAAAGAACCGCCGCACCTCGCGCAGCAGGTGCGCCGGCAGCTGCGACTTGTCCTGATAGTCGACGAACGCGGGATCGCGCACCGACACCGCGACGATCTTGTCGTCGATGCCTTTCTCGTCGCGCATACGCATGACCCCAATCGCGCGCGCCTCGACGATCGTCAGCGGATAGACCGGCTCCTGGCTGAGCACCAGCGCGTCGAGCGGGTCGCCATCGTCGCAATACGTGCGGGGGATGAAGCCGTAGTCGGCCGGGTAGTAGACGGCGCTGTGCAGCACGCGATCGAGCCGGAGCAGTCCGGTCTCCTTCTCGAGCTCGTACTTGTTCTTGCTGCCTTTGGGAATCTCGATGACGACCGGAAACGACACGCCCACGCTCGCGTCGTCCAGGTAGGTGTCGTGCCAAGGGTGCATTCACAAGAAGAATACAGAATTCAGAACATAGAACACAGAATAGAATTCCGGGATGCGCCGAGCCCCCCTCTGCTTAGTCTTCGCCTTCGCCATTGCGGCCGCCGCGCAGGCGCCGGAGCCGGTCGACCTTGCCGCGATTCAGAAAATCCGCGCCGAGGCGCTCGAGCGGTCGCAGGTCATGGAGACGCTGTTCTGGCTCACCGACAGGCATGGACCGCGGCTGACGGGATCGCCGGGCTTCGAGGAGGCGGGCGACTGGGCCGTGACGCAGCTGCAGGAGTGGGGCGTGCGGAACGTCCGCAGGGAGCGGTTTCCGTTCGGGCAGGGCTGGTCGCTGCGCCGCTTCAGCGCCCAGATGATCGAGCCGCAGGTCATGCCGATCATCGGCATGCCGAAGGCGTGGACGCCCGGCACCGGAGGTCCGGTCACGGCCGACGTCGTCCGGGTGACGCTGGCCACGACCGATGACGCCGCGAAACTGAAAGGGACGCTGAAGGGCAGGATCGTCCTGACCCAGCCGGCGCGCGCGGTGCGCATGCTCGACGACCGCATCGTCCTCCGCATGAACGAGAAGGACATCGAGGAAGCGCTGTCGACGCCGCCGCCGCCCGCCGGGCGCGGACAGGGCCCCGGCCGCGGACAGGCACAACCCGGCCGGCTCACCGCCTCCGAGATCACCGCGTTCTACAAGGCCGAAGGCGTGGTCGCGACGTTCGATCGTGGCAGTGACAGCGACACGTCGGCCGGCGGCAGCGATCTGTCATGGCGCACGCAGCGCACCGACGGCGGCACGGTGTTCGTGGGCGGCGCCAGCCGCACCGAGGCCGCTGACAACACCGTGCCGCAGGTCACGCTGGCCGTCGAGCATTACAACCGCATGGTGCGGCTGCTCGAGCATGGCGTGCCGGTGCGGGTGACGCTCGACATCGAGACCGCGTATCACCCTGAAGATCCCGCGCGGCCGAACGGCTTCAACATCGTCGGCGAGATTCCGGGCACGGACAAGGCCGACGAGATCGTGCTCATCGGCGCGCATTTCGACTCGTGGCATGGCGCGACGGGCGCCACCGACAACGCCACCGGCTCGGCGGCCATGATGGAGGTGCTGCGCATCCTCAACGCCACCGGCCTGAAGCCGCGCCGCACCATCCGCATGGCGTTATGGGGCGCCGAGGAAAACGGCCTGATCGGATCGCGCGCGTACGTCGAGACACACCTAGGCACGCCCGCCGCGCCAAAGCCGGCCCTGGCGAAGCACGTCGCGTACTTCAACATCGACAACGGCACGGGCAAGGTCCGCGGCGTCTGGCTGCAGGGCAATCCCGCCGTGGCGCCGATCTTCAGCCGCTGGATCGCGCCGTTGAAGGATCTCGGCGTGGAGATTCTCGGGCCGCGCCCGGTCACCAGCACCGATCACGTGTCGCTCGACCGCGTGGGCGTGCCGGCGTTCCAGTTCGTGCAGGAGCGCTACGAGTACAACTCGCGCACCCATCATTCCACGATGGATGTCTACGATCGCGTGCAGGCGGAGGACATGAAGCAGGTGGCCGCCGTCGTGGCCGTGTTCGCCTGGCAGGCGGCGACGCGCGACGCACCGCTCCCGCGAAAGTAGGCCGGGGCTTCAGCCCCGGCTCGACGACAGGACTTCCCGCACCTTGGCCGCCAGGCTCGCGAGCGAGAAGGGCTTCTGGAGGAACGCCATCTCGCCTTCCTCCACGCCGTGCCGCACCACGTCGTCGGCAGGGTAGCCGGACATGTACAGCACTTTGATTGAGGGACGCGAGCCCCGCAGCTTGCCCGCGAGGTCGCATCCGCTCGCGCCGGGCATCACGACGTCGGTCAGCAGCAGGTCGATGCCGCCGGTGTGGTTGCCTGCCAGGGCCACCGCCTCCGCCGCCGAGTGCGCCACCAGCACGCGGTAGCCGATCCGCTTCAGCAGCGACTCGGTGAGCGTCGCCACGGCTTTCTCGTCCTCGACCAGCAGGATCGTCTCGGTACCGCCTTCCGCCCGCTCGGGGGCAGGCGGCTCGTGCTCGGCGTCCGGCGCGTCGACGAGGGGAAGGACCACGCGGAACAGCGAGCCCTGGCCGGGCGTGCTCGCGGCCTCGATGTGCCCGCCGCTCTGTTTGACGATGCCGTAGACGGTGGCGAGGCCGAGTCCGGTGCCCTCGCCCACGTCCTTGGTGGTGAAGAACGGCTCGAAGATGCGCTGCAGCGTCTCGGCGTCCATGCCGCGCCCGGTATCGCGCACGGCCAGCTCCGCGGCCGGCCCGGCCGGCAGCCCGTGTTCGCGCGCCCACATGCGCGTCAGCAGGCGCGTCTTCGTCGTGATCTGCACGACGCCGGACCCGTTGAGCGAGTCACGCGCGTTCGAGGCCAGATTGAGCAGCACCCGCTCGATCTGCGACGGGTCGGCTTCAATCCGGAGAGGTTCGGGCGAGAGTGAGAGTCGCAAGGTCGCATGCTCGCCCAGCACGCGCTGCAGGAACGTCTCGGTGTGCGCGATGACGTGATTGAGATCGATCGTGCGCGGCTGCAGCATCTGCCGGCGGCCGAATGCCAGCAGCTGCCGCGTCAGCTCGGTTGCGCGGTCGGCCGCGCGCCTGATTTCCTGCAGGTCGGCGCGCGCCCTGTCTCCCTCGGGGAATTGCTCTTCGAGCAGCTCGGCGTAGCCCGACATCACGCTCAGCATGTTGTTGAAGTCGTGCGCGACGCCGCCCGCCAGCCGCCCGAGCGCCTCGAGCCGGCGCGCCTCCGACAGCTCGGTCTCGAGCCGGCGCCGCTCCGTGATGTCGAGCATGACGACCAGGTCCTCGTCGGCGTTGGGCGACTGGTGCACCGACAGCAGGGCGTACCGGGGGCCCGTGCGCGTCTGAAACCCGACTTCCACGCCCTTGATGGCCACGCGCGTCATCCAGACCTGGGTCAGCGAGTCGTACTGCGCGCCATCGAGCCAGTTCTGGCGGAAGTCGTGCACGCTGACGCCCGCCACGTCCTCGGATTTCATGCCGAAGAACCGCAGCCAGCTCTCGTTGACATGCGTGAACCGCTGGGCGCGGACGTCGACGATGGCGGAGAGAATCAGGTCGGAGTGGAAGATGCGCGCGAAGCGCGCCTCGGATGCGCGCAGCTCCTGCTCGGCGCGATGGCGGTCGGTCACGTCGCGCTCGATGCCCGCGATGCCGACGACCTCGCCCGCGGCGTTGTACGTGGGCGACAGCGTCATCGACAGCACGATCTCGCGGCCGTCCTTGTGGCGCCCGACGGCGTCGAACACGCGCACCCCGCGCCCGGCCACGACCTCGGCGGCCATCTCGCGGAAGCTGCGTCCCGCGCCCGGCGGGTGGATCAGCGCAATCGACCGTTCGCACGCCTCGTCCTCGGTGTAGCCGAAGATGCGCTCGGCGGACGGGTTCCACGACTGGATGCGCCCCCGGATGTCGGTGGTGATGATGGCGTCGTACGAGCCGGCCACCACCGACACCAGGCGCTCGCGCGCCTCGCGCAGCTGCCGCTCCTCGGTGACGTCGGTGACCACCGAAATCCGCGCCGCCCGCCCGTCATCGAGCGTCAGGCCCGCAGTCGTGATGTCGACCTGGATGAGCCGGCCGTCGCGCGCCTGGTGCAGCGACGCGCCGACATGAGTCACTTCCGGAGGCACGTTCGTGGCGATGCTGAGGAACCGCTCGCGCTCCGATTCCGGCCGGAGATCCAGCAGCGTCAGTGTTTCGAGCTCGGCTTTCGACCAGCCGTAGAGCGCGGCAGCCGCTTCGTTGGCGGCAAGAATCCGCCAGCCTTCGGTCTCGAACAGGAGGATCGGATGCGGATTCGCCTCGAAGACGAGGCGGTAGGCGTCGAGGCTGAGTGGAGACAGATCCTTCGCCATGGGGAGTGGTTGCCGGATTGTATACTGCCGCGCCCGCGCGCCGTGCCGCGCTGCTGGGGCACAATGGCGCACATGCGAGTGACCGCCTGGGCCGTGTGCGCGCTCGTGGCCTGTGCCGCTGCCGTGGCGCAGGCGCCGGAAGCCGTCGATCCGGCGTTCCGGCCCGTGGTGGCGGCGCCCGCCTACGCGCGCGGCGCGGGGCCGCTGATCCTGATCGATCGCGGGCATCACACGATGCACGCCGACGACGGCCTGTTCGCGCAGCTCGCGGGGATCCTCCAGCTCGACGGCTATCGCGTCGAGGCGCTGCACGCGCCGTTCACGCCTGACGCACTTGCGCCGGCGAAGGTGCTCGTCGTGGTCAACGCCACCACCACGCCAGACATGAAGGACTGGGTACTGCCGACCTCGCCGGCGTTTACGCCCTCGGAAGTCGCCGCCGTGCGCGCGTGGGTGCACGGCGGCGGCTCGCTGCTCCTCATCGCCGACCACATGCCGTTTCCCGGCGCGGCGGCGGAGCTCGGACGCGCGTTCGGCGTCGAGCTGATGAACGGGTTTGCGATTGTCGAAGCCGAGTGGGATCCGCTCGTGTTCCGCCGCGCCGATCGGACGCTCCGCGCGCATCCGGTGACCGACGGCCGCGGCGTCGGCGAGCGGGTGGACGAGGCCGTGACGTTCGTGTCGGGCCATGCGTTTCGCGCCATCAAGGGGGCCGCGGGCGTTCGCCCGCTGCTGGTCTTCGGCCCTGGCGTCGTCTCGATCAACATGACGCGGGCCTGGAAGTTCGACGAGGCGACGCCGCGCGTGCCGGTCGAGGGATGGCTGCAGGGCGCCGCGGTCGAGGCCGGCGCCGGACGCGCGGCCATCTTCGGCGAAGCCGCGATGTTCACCGCGCAGCTCGTGGGGCCGCGCCGGCAGCCGGCCGGCATGAATCATCCCCGGGCGGGCGGCAACCTGCAGCTGCTGCTCAACACGCTGCGATGGCTGTCGCGCGCCCCGGGATTCGAGTAGGAGAAGCCTGCGCCGCGGGGCTGGAGCCCTCGCTACTTTCCTGAGCTCATCGCCGAGAGGAAGTCGCTGTTGGTCGGGGTCTTGCCCATCTTCGACAGCAGCAGCTCCATCGCCTCGACCGGCGACAGCGGGTTGAGCACCTTGCGCAGCACCCACACGCGGTTGAGGTCTTCCTTCGGGATGAGGAGCTCCTCCTTGCGCGTGCCGCTCTTCTGGATGTCGATCGACGGGAACACGCGGCGGTCCGACAGCTTGCGATCCAGGTGGATCTCCATGTTGCCGGTGCCCTTGAACTCCTCGAAGATCACTTCGTCCATGCGCGAGCCCGTCTCGATCAGCGCCGTCGCGATGATCGTCAGCGATCCGCCGTTCTCGATGTTGCGCGCGGCGCCGAAGAAACGCTTCGGCCTCTGGAGCGCGTTCGAGTCCACGCCGCCTGACAGCACCTTGCCCGACGGCGGCACGATCGTGTTGTAGGCGCGCGCAAGACGCGTGATGGAGTCGAGCAGGATGACGACGTCCTTGCCGTGCTCGACCAGGCGCTTGGCCTTCTCGATCACCATCTCGGCCACCTGCACGTGGCGCTGCGCCGGCTCGTCGAACGTCGACGACACGACCTCGCCCTTGACCGACCGCTGCATGTCGGTGACTTCTTCCGGCCGCTCGTCGATGAGCAGCACGATCAGGAACACTTCCGGATGGTTGGCCGTGACGCTGTTCGCAATCGCCTGCAGCAGCATCGTCTTGCCCGTGCGCGGGGGCGCGACGATCAGGCCGCGCTGGCCCTTGCCGATGGGCACCATGAGGTCCATGATGCGCGCCGACAGGTTCTCGGCGCTGGTCTCGAGCTTGATGCGCTCCTGCGGGTAGAGCGGCGTCAGGTTCTCGAAGAAGACGCGCTCGCGCGTGCGGTCCGGCGGCTCGAAGTTGACCGCCTCGACCTTGATCAGCGCGAAGTAGCGCTCGCCGTCCTTGGGCGCGCGGATCTGGCCCGACACCGTGTCGCCGGTGTGCAGGTCGAACTTCCGGATCTGGGAGGGCGACACGTAGATGTCGTCCGGGCCGGGCAGATAGTTGTAGTCGGGCGCCCGGAGGAACCCGAAGCCGTCGGGCAGCGTCTCGAGCACGCCCTCCGAGAAGAGCAGGCCGCTCTTCTCGGCGCGCGCGCGCAGGATCTCGAAGATGAGGTCCTGCTTGCGCATGCCGGTGAAGCCCGGGATGTCGAGCTGTTTGGCGATCTTCGTGAGCTCGCCGACGCTCATCTCCTTCATCGACGACAGGTCGACGCTCGGCGGAGTGCCGGCGGCTTTGTCGGTGTTTACGGTCTCGGGCTTTTCAGCGTCTTTGCTATCTGTTGCCACAGTTCGTCCAGTCCTTCGCCGCGGGCCGCGGAAATTTCCACGACCCCGGCATCGAGCGCCTCGGCATGCCGCCGGGCCATCCGCGCGCGTTCTGCGCGCGAGAGCTTGTCCACTTTGTTCACGGCGACGATGGTCGGCACCGCGCCCGCCTCGAGCCAGCCGCGCGCTTCCACGTCGGCCTCGAGGGCCGGGTGCCGCGCGTCGACCACCATCACCGCCAGGTCGGGGCCGCGCCCTTCGGCCCGGAGCGCGAAGTACCCCGTGGCCAGCGCCTGGAACTCGCGCTGCGACGCCTCGCCGCCGCGCGCGTAGCCGTAGCCGGGCAGGTCCACGAGATAGAACGTCGGGCCCTGGCGAGGCACGATCCGGTAAATGTTGGCCAGCCGCGTCTTGCCGGCCTTCGCGCTGATGCGGGCCAGCCGCAGGCCCGTGAGCGCGTTGATGAGCGTCGACTTGCCCACGTTCGATCGGCCCACGAGCGCCACCTGCGGCACCCCGTCGCGCGGCGTGTCCTCGGCGTTCGCTGCACTCGTCACGAACTCGGCACTCGCGCAGCGCATCATCAGAACACAGGACGTAGAACACAGAACACAGAAGAAACCTCGCGAGTGGCGTCCGCGGCGTCGAGCTTCGCCTCACCCATTCTGCGGTCTGTGTTCTGAATTCTGTGTTCTTGCCCTAATGCGTAATCCGTTCTTCCGGCCCCTCGCCGATGACATCGGCCGCGGGCTGGATGACGGGCACCACGCCGTCGAGCGCGATCTTCAGCACCTCGTCCATCGTCTCGACCAGATGGACGTGCATGACGTCGAGCACGTTCTTCGGGATGTCGGCGAGGTCCTTCTCGTTGTCCTTCGGCGCGATGATGGTGAAGACGCCCGCGCGGTGCGCGGCGAGCAGCTTCTCCTTGATGCCGCCGATCGGCAGCACCTTGCCGCGGAGCGTGATCTCGCCGGTCATGGCGACGTCGCGGCGCACCGGCACGCCCGTGAGGGCCGAGACGAGCGCCGTGGCGAGCGTGATGCCGGCCGACGGGCCGTCCTTCGGAATCGCGCCTTCCGGCAGGTGCACGTGCACGTCCGTGTTGCGGTTGAAGTGCTTCGGGATGCCGTATTCCTCGGTCTTGCCGCGCACCCAGCTCATGGCGGCCTGCGCCGATTCCTGCATGACGTCGCCGAGTTTGCCGGTCAGCGTCAGCCGGCCCTTGCCGGGCATCAGCGTCGCTTCGGTGACGAGCAGCTCGCCGCCGACTTCCGTCCAGGCCAGGCCCGTGGCGATGCCGACTTCGTTCCTCTCTTCGGCGAGCGTCGAGCGGAAGCGCGGCACGCCGAGGTGCTGCGTCACGCGGTCGGCCGTGATCTCCTCCGAGAAGTCCTTGCCGTCGGTGACGACGCGGCGCGCGATCTTGCGGCAGATGGACGACAGCTCGCGCTCGAGATTGCGGACGCCCGCCTCGCGCGTGTAGCGGTTGATGACCGTCTGGATCGCCTCGTCGGTGAAGGTGATGTTGGCGGCCGTGAGGCCCGCGCCTTCCACCGCGCGCGGCACGAGGAAGCGCTTGGCGATCTCGGTCTTTTCCTGCTCGGTGTAGCCGGCCAGCTGCATCACTTCCATGCGGTCGCGCAGCGCCTGCGGAATCGTGTGGAGCACGTTGGCCGTGCAGATGAACATCACGTTCGAGAGGTCGTACTCCACGTCGAGGTAGTGGTCGAGGAACGCGCTGTTCTGCTCCGGGTCGAGGACCTCGAGCAGCGCGGCGGACGGATCGCCGCGGAAGTCCATCGACATCTTGTCGACTTCGTCCAGGAGGAAGACGGGGTTCATGGAGGCGGCCTTCTTCATCATCTGGATGATCTGGCCGGGGAACGCGCCGATGTACGTCCGGCGGTGGCCGCGAATCTCCGCCTCGTCGCGCACACCGCCGAGCGACAGCCGCACGAACTTGCGGTTCATCGCCCGCGCGATCGACTTGGCCAGCGACGTCTTCCCGACGCCGGGAGGCCCCGCGAACGTGAGGATCGTGGCCTTGGGCTTCTTGACGAGGGCGCGAACCGCCAGGAACTCGAGGATGCGATCCTTGATCTTCTCCAGGCCGTAGTGGTCCTCGTTGAGGATCTCTTCGGCCCGGCGCAGGTCGCGGCTCTCCTTGGTCTTCTTGTGCCAGGGGACGGCGATCAGCCAGTCGAGGTAATTGCGCGACACGGTGGCTTCGGCCGACATCGGCGGCATCGCCTCCAGCCGCTTCAGCTCCTGGATGGCCTTTTCCTCGACCTCTCCGGGCATCTTCGACTGCTCGATCTTCTTCTTCAGCTCCTCGACCTCGTTCCCCTTCTCGTCCTTGCGCCCCAGCTCCTTCTGGATCGCCTTCATCTTCTCGTTGAGGTAGTACTCCTTCTGCGCCTTCTCCATCTGCTTCTTCACGCGGGACTGGATGCGGCGATCCACCTGGAGCTTGTCGACCTCGGCCTCGAGAATGCCGGCGATGCGGTTCAGGCGCTCGACCGGGGAGATGATCTCCAGGAGGTTCTGCTTTTCGTCGACGCCGACGAGCAGGTGCGCCGCAATCGTATCGGCCAGCTTCCCCGGGTCGTCCACGCGGACGGCGGCGATCATCGCGTCGTAGTGCAGGTTGTTCGACAGCTTCACGTACTGCTCGAACAGCGACACCACCCGGCTCATCGTCGCTTCGGCGTCGACGCCGGCTTCCTTGGGCTTGGGCACGATCTTCACGACGACACGGAAGAAGCCCTTGTCCTCCTTCCATTCCACCGCGCGGGCCCGCTCGACCCCTTCGACCAGCACCTTGATGTTGCCATCCGGCAGCTTCAGGCTCTGCACGATGTTGGCCACGCAGCCCATCGTGTAGATGTCGGCCGGCTGCGGGTCGTCCACCGCGGCATCGTGCTGCGCGGCCAGGAAAATCCGCTTGTCCTTCAGCAGTGCATGCTCGAGCGCCCGGGTGGACGAGGGCCGTCCGATGACGAACGGCATCATCATGTGGGGGAAGACGACCACGTCCCGAAGGGGAACGATCGGCAGAGTTTCGTAGAGTTCCATTTGCCTAATTGCCAAGAATGCCACGACGGCCATCCATGCCGGGGAGACGAGGTGCCTGATACCGGGGCCGGCGCCATTGCCAGTTCAGACCATTCGTGGCAATCGCGGGCATTCCCGGCATCTCCTCGTGTCCGGCTTATCCGGCCTTTTCGATCAGCGTGATCGGCTTTTCCTTCGACAGGACGACTTCGCGCGTAATCACGCATTCCCGGACTTTCTTCTGGCCCGGCAGCGTGTACATGAGGTCGAGCATCAGGTCCTCGATGATCATCCGAAGCCCGCGCGCGCCGATCTTTCGCTGCAGGGCGGACTCCGCGATGGCTTCCAGCGAATCGTCCGTGAAGCGCAGCTTGACGTTCTCGTATTCGAACAGCTTCTGGTACTGACGCGTGATGGCGTTCCGAGGTTGCGTCAGGATCTGGACCAGCGCGGCCTTGTCGAGCTCGTGGAGCGTGCCCACGACAGGCAGGCGGCCGACGAATTCGGGTATCAACCCGTACTTGATGAGGTCTTCAGGCTCGATCATCTCGAGCGTCGTGCCGATGTCACGGCCGGCCAGCGACTTCACGTCCGCCTTGAACCCGAGCGTCCTCTTGCCGATGCGGCGATCGATCTGCTTGTCGAGCCCCACGAACGCCCCGCCGCAGATGAAGAGGATGTTCGTCGTGTCGACCTGGAAGAACTCCTGGTGCGGGTGCTTGCGCCCGCCCTGGGGGGGAACGTTCGCGACGGTGCCCTCCAGGATCTTCAGCAGCGCCTGCTGGACGCCTTCGCCCGACACGTCGCGGGTAATCGACGGGTTCTCGTCCTTCCGGCAGATCTTGTCCACCTCGTCGATGTAGATGATGCCCTGCTGGCACTTCTCGATCTCCCCGCCGGCCGCCTGGAGCAGCTTGAGGATGATGTTCTCGACGTCCTCGCCGACGTAGCCCGCCTCGGTGAGGGTCGTGGCATCGACGATGGTGAAGGGGACCGAGAGCAGCTTCGCGAGCGTCTGGGCGAGCAGCGTCTTGCCGGTGCCGGTCGGCCCGATCAGGAGGATGTTCGACTTGGTGAGCTCGATCTCGTTCCGGCTGCGCGACTGCTTCTGGATCTCGATCCGCTTGTAATGGTTGTAGACCGCGACGGCGAGCTTTTTCTTCGTCTGCTCCTGGCCGATGACGTACTCGTCCAGGAACTTCTTGATCTCCTGCGGGACCGGCAGCGACGATCGGGCGCCCCCCCGCGCCTCGAACCGGTTGTCGTCCGCGATGATGTCGTTGCAGACCTCGACACATTCGTCGCAGATGAAGACCGTCGGCCCGGCAATGAGCTTGCGGACGTCGTTCTGGTCCTTGTTGCAGAACGAGCAGCGGAGGATCTCGCCGTCGCCGGTTTTCTTGACCATTGGTTACCAGTTCCCAGTGTCCGGTTCCCAGTCCCCAGTTCGGTCCCTTCCGGAACTGGAGGCTGGTAACTGCAGACTACGCCCGTTTCCGTATGACGTCGTCAATAATACCGTATTCCTTGCCCTGGTCCGGGGTCATGATGTAGTCGCGCTCCGTATCCTCCTGGATCCGCTTCAACGGCTGGGCCGTATGCTGGGCGAGGATCTGGTTCAGCCGTTCGCGGGTCCGCAGCAGCTCGCGGGCGTGGATGTCGATATCGGTCGTTTGACCGCCGAGGCCCTGCACCCACGGCTGGTGGATCAGAATCCGAGAGTTCGGCAGCGAAAACCGCTTGCCCTTCGCCCCGGCTGCCAGCAAGACCGCCGCCACCGAGGCGGCCTGCCCGATACACGTGGTCTGGACGTCGGGCTTGATGAACTGCATCGTGTCGTAGATCGCCATGCCGGCCGTGACGACCCCGCCGGGGCTGTTGATGTAGAGCATGATGTCGCGATCGGGGTCTTCGGCCTCCAGGAACAGCAGCTGGGCGATCACGAGATTGGCGATCTGGTCGTCAATCGGCGTACCGATGAAGATGATGCTGTCCTTCAGCAGACGCGAAAAGATGTCGTAAGCCCGCTCGCCGCGGTTGGTCTGTTCGACCACCATCGGGATGAGCTGCATGCGTTCAGGCATAAACAGTCCGAAAACCGTACGTTCCGTGCGAGTGTGCTGGGGGGACTTCAGGGAGGTAGCGCTCCCGGGAAGTGTACCACGGTTCGACCGCGACACACCAGATCGACCCCCGTGGCCTTATCGGGCCGGTCAGCCCGGTCCGATACCGGTCGCCCTCGAGAGAAGAAAGGAGACGGTCTTCTCCCGGCGCAACCCGGCATACAGGCGCGCCAGGCCGCCTTCCTTCTCCAGCCTGGCCCGGACCGCCGCTGCCGACCGGCCCGTCCGTTCCGCATACCGGCCCAGCTCCGCCTCCACCTCGCTCTCGGCGACCGCGATGTTCTCGCGGCGGGCGACCTCGTCGAGCACGAGCGCGCCGCGAACCGCCTCGGCGGCGGCGTCCTTCTGCCGCTCGCGGAACTCTTCCCAGTTGATGTTCGTGCGCATCGGGTCGATCTGCTGCTCGATCAGCCGCCGGACGAACTCCTCGACGCGTCGATCGATCTCGCGATCGAGCAGGGACGCCGGAATGTCGAACGGCACGCGCGAGGCGAGCTGCCGGAGCAGCTCGGCGCGCACCTCGCGGTCGGCCTCCTGCCCCGCTTCGTGCTCCAGGTCGGCGCGCACCCGCGTACGCAGCGCGTCGAGGGAGTCGAACTCCCCGAGGTCTTTCGCGAGCTCGTCGTCCAGGTCGGGCACGACCCGCGTGCGGATGGCCGTGATCGAGACGTCGTACCGGACCGTCGTGCCCGCAAGCTCCCTGATCGTGTAGTCCGGCGGGTACGAGACGTCGAAGGATTTCTCCTCCCCGGCGTTCAGCCCCGCGAGTGCCTCGTCGAAGCCGGGAGGATTGGCGGGCGCCCCGATGTCGACCGTCACGTTGTCGTGCTTGTCGGTCTGGCTCTCGCGTTGCGCCGGCTCCTGCCCCGGCACGACGATCAGCGGCTCGTCGGCGGGCTTCTCGGCCGTACGCACCAGATTCACGAGGACCGAATCACCGGGCTCGATGCCGCGGCCTTCGACCGGCTCGTACCGCGCCGCCCGCTCCCGCAGCTGCGACAGCGCCTGCTCGACCGCCTCGTCGTCGACGGCCGCCTGTGTCCTGTGCACCGTGAGGCTCGCGTAGTCTCCCGGCTCGATCGGGGGCACCGTCTCGAACGATGCGGTGAACTTGAGCGGCCGGCCCTCCTCCACGACCACATCGCGGATGTCGGGGGTATCCACCGGCTCGACGCCGCGCTCGCGAAGCGCCTCGTCGACCGCGCGGGGAATCAGCCCGTGGGCGACGTCGTGCAGAATCTGATCGCGGAACCGCTGCCTGACGACCTTCGCCGGGACCTTGCCCGGCCGGAAGCCGGGTATCCGGGCAGCCCTGCTGTAGTCGCGCGACACCTTGTCGATTTCCGCGTCGACGACCGTGCTGGGGATCTCGACGACGAGGTTCTTCTGCGTCTCGCTGACGTCAATGAACTCGGTTTTCATCTGGGACGCTGGTGCTCAAATTGAGACGTCGGGTGCGAAAGGGGGGAGTCGAACCCCCATAGCCTTTCGGCTACCGGATCCTAAGTCCGGCGCGTCTGCCAGTTCCGCCACTTTCGCGCAGCCGATCGCCATAGCGTAACATGCGGGACAGGCAGATCGGGACGGCGCGCCCGGCATCCGCCCCGCTCCGGCG
>DATKDT010000054.1:0-12443 GCA_035512575.1 Vicinamibacterales bacterium
GCTGTTTACCTATGTTGCAGGCCGAAACGGACGCGTCCGTAGCGCCGCTGGAAGTCCTTCCGATCGGCGGCGTCGGCGAGTTCGGCATGAATATGATGCTCGTCGCCTCGGGCGACGATGCCCTGCTCATCGACGCGGGCGTGATGTTCCCCGAGCCGGAGCTGCTCGGCGTGGATCTCGTGATCCCCGACCTCAGCGTGCTCGACGAGTGGCGCGGACGGATCCGCGCCCTGGTGCTGACGCACGGCCACGAAGACCACATCGGGGCCGTCGCCCACGTGCTGTCGCGCGTCGACGGCCCGGTGTACGGATCCGCGCTCACGCTCGCGATGGTCGAGGGCAAGCTCGAGCAGCACGGCATCAAGCCGGGCGAGCGGCTGACCGAGGTCAAGCCCAGGGAGACGATCGCCGTCGGTGCCATGCGGGTCGAATTCATCCGCGTGACCCACAGCATCCCCGACTGCCTGGCGGTCGCGATTCACACGCCGGCGGGCGTGATCATCCACACGGCCGACTTCAAGATCGACCAGACGCCGCTCGACGGCGAGCCCACCGACCTGCACCGCTTCGCCGAGCTCGGCGCCGCGGGCGTGCTGGCGCTGTTTGCCGACAGCACGAACGTCGACCGGCCGGGACATTCGGGATCCGAGCGCGACGTCATCCAGGGCTTCGAGGAGATTTTCAGCAGTACGCAGGGCAAGGTGGTGGTCGCCTGCTTCTCGACCAGCGTCTACCGCATGCAGAACCTGATCAATCTCGCCGAGCAGTTCGACCGGCGGGTCGCGATCGTCGGCCGCGGCGCGGTGAACACCTCCGAGATTGCGATCCGGCTCGGCCGCCTCCGGATGCCGTCGCACCTGCAGATTCGGGACGCCGAGGTGCGCGACTTTCCGTCCCAGGACGTGCTCTGCATCTGCACTGGCTCGCAGGGCGAGCCGAACGCCGCCCTGCCCCGTATCGCGATCGACGATCACCGCCACGTCAAGCTCGGCGACGGCGACGTCGTCGTGTTCAGCGCGCGATCGATTCCGGGCAACGAGAAAGCCATTGCGCGCGTGATGAACCACGCCGCGCGCCGGGGCGCCACGGTCATCGCCGACGGCGAGAAGCACGTGCACGTGTCGGGCCACGGCGCGGCCGAGGAGCTGAAGCTGCTGATCTCGCTGGTCAAGCCGCGCTACTTCACGCCGATTCACGGCGAGTACCGGCAGCTCGATCGGCACGCGCGGATGGCGCGCAACGTCTCGGCCGGGCTCGAGGTGATCCTCGCCGAGAACGGCGACGCCATCGTCTTCGACGAGCACGGCGGGCGGATTCACAGGAAAGTCGCCGCCGGCCGCGTGTTCATCGACGGCACGCACACCGGCGAGGTCGGCGACGAGGTGCTGCGCGATCGCCGCCACCTGGCCGGTGACGGCCTCGTCGTGCCCGTCATGGCCATCAACGGGATCACGGGCGTGCTGGAAGACACGCCCGAGGTAATCACGCGCGGTTTCGTCGTCGATAAGAAGACCGAGGGCCTGCTGAAGGAAATGCCGGCCGTGCTGCTGGCGATGCTCGAGCAGACGCCCATCGAAGAGCGCACCGACCCCGGCCTGATGAAGGAGCGCGTGCGCGCCGAGGTTCAGAAGTTTTTCCGGAAGCGCGCGGGCCGCCGGCCGCTCGTGCTGCCGGTCATCATGGAAGTGTAGCCATGGAGACGCATCCACGTGTCTGATTCGATGTTGTCGCGGCGGTTCAGCGAGCTGCTGGGCGTCGTCCTGTTCGGCGTCACGCTGATCTGGCTGGTCGCGCTGGCGAGTTATTCGCCGGCCGATCCGGTCTGGTTCTTCAATTCCGGCCCCGACGCCGCGCCGGCGAACTTCGCCGGCCGCGTGGGCGCGTTCACGGCGGAATCGTCGTTCCAGCTGCTCGGCTACGCCGCGTACATGATGCCGGCGATTCTCGCCGTCATCGGCTGGCACTACTTCTGGTGCCGCGATCTCGAGGCCGAGTACACCAAGGCGATCGGGGCGGCGCTGCTCGTCGTGTCGATGGCGGCGCTGTGCAGTCTCGCCCTCGGCACCGTGACGATCGAAGGTAAGGCGTTCCGCGCCGGCGGGTACTTCGGTGACGTCACGGCGGGCGCGCTGGCCGAATATCTCAACCGCACCGGCTCCACCATTCTGGTGCTGACGACGCTCATTCTGGCAGCCGTGCTCACGACGCAGTTTTCGATCGGCCGGGCGTTCGCGTTCGCGGGCCGCGCCGTCCGCGGACAGGCCGCCGGGCTGGGCACGCGCGTACGCGCGTGGCGCGAAGAGCGCCGCAAGGAGAAACAGCGCCAGGAGGTCCTCCGCAAGCACGCGGAGAAGGACGGCGCCGGCGCGAAGGCGGCCGATCTCGCGAAAGCGGCCAGCCTCGCGGCATCCCTCAAGGCGTCACGGACGCCCGATCCGGCCGCGACGCGGGCTCGCGACGACGATGAGGAGGAAGACGAGGACACGCCCGCCGGGCGGGCACGCGCCGCGCGGCCGCCGGCCATCAAGCGCATGGCGCCCGCCGAACAGTCGCTGCCGCTGCCTGAACCCGAGCCGAAGGCGCCGGCCGAGCGCCGCAAGGGCGCGTACACCCTGCCGCCGCTGTCGCTGCTCGATCCGGCGCGGAGCGAGCGCAAGATCGACGAGCGCGAGCTCATGGACGCCGCGCGCCTCCTCGAAGAGAAGTGCCGCGAGTTCTCGGTCGAAGGCTCGGTCGTGCAGATTCACCCCGGGCCGGTCGTCACCACGTACGAGTTCAAGCCCGACGCCGGCGTGAAATACAGCAGGATCACGGGCCTGATGGACGACCTGTGCCTCGCGATGAAGGCCGAGTCGGTGCTCATCGACCGCATCCCGGGCAAGTCGACCGTCGGCATCCAGATCCCGAATCCCAACCGCGAGGCGATTTCGCTGCGCGAGCTGCTCGAGTCGGACATCTTCCGCCGCTCCGCGTCGCGGCTCACGATCGCGCTCGGCAAGACCATCCACGGCGAGGGCTTCATCAGCGATCTCGCGACGATGCCGCACCTGCTGATTGCCGGCTCCACCGGCGCGGGCAAGTCGGTCAGCGTCAACGCGATGATCTCGAGCATCCTCTTCCGTGCGACGCCGGACGACGTGCGCTTCATCATGGTGGACCCGAAGCGTCTCGAGCTGGGGATGTACGAGGGCATCCCCCACCTGTTGACGCCGGTCGTCGTCGACCCGAAGCTGGCGGCCAACGCGCTCCGGTGGGCCGTCCGCGAGATGGAAGAGCGCTACAAGACGCTGGCGGCGTCTGGCGTGCGCAACATCGAGCAGTACAACCGCAACATCAAGGCGATGCTAGCCGAGAGCAAGACCGGCCAGGACGAGCACGGCAAGGATCTCGTCACGCTCCCCTTCATTGTCGTCATCATCGACGAGCTGGCGGATCTGATGATGGTGGCCGGCAACGAGGTCGAGGAATCGATCTGCCGGCTGGCGCAGATGGCGCGCGCGGTGGGCATCCACCTGATTCTGGCGACGCAGCGGCCGTCGGTGGACGTCATCACGGGTCTGATCAAGGCGAACCTGCCGGCGCGCATCTCGTTCCGCGTCTCGTCGCGCATCGACTCGCGCACGATTCTCGACAGCGGGGGCGCCGAACAGCTGCTCGGCAAGGGCGACATGCTCTATCTGCCGCCCGCCTCGTCGCGGTTCGTACGCGTGCACGGGCCGTACATCTCCGAGCAGGAGAGCGCGCGGCTGGCGAGCTTCCTGCGCAAGCAGGGCAAGCCGATGTACGACCCGACGATCACGGCCGAGGAGAAGAAAGAGGCGGCCGGCGGGACGGACTTCGAGAAGGACGACTTGTACGACGAGGCGGCCCGGATTATCGTATCGAGCGGGCAGGCGTCGATCTCGTACCTGCAGCGGCGGCTGCGCATCGGCTTCAGCCGGGCGGCGCGGCTGGTCGACATGATGGAGATGGACGGCCTGGTGTCGGCGCCCAACAGCTCGGCGGGCGGCAAGCGCGAGGTGCTCGTCAGGAAAGAGTACTTCGAGGAAGTGGACGCCCAGCTGCGATGAGGCCATCAGCCATGCGAATGCTTCTGACGACAGCCCTGGTTCTTCTGACGGCCGTGCCGGCGGCGGCGCAGTCCGCGCCGGCGAGGTACGAGGCGGCGCTCAAGCGCGAGACGCAGGTGCGCGCCTCGCAGCCGTCGGCCGGCATCCTGCGCAGCGTGATCGCGCAGTATGAGGCGATCGTCCGCGCGTATCCGCGCAGCGGCTACAGCGACAACGCGCTCTGGCAGGCGGCCGGCCTGGCGTGGCTCTCGTACGAGCGCTTCGGGCAGGAGAGCGACCGCCGGATGGCCATCCGGCTCCTGCAGCAGCTGCGGCGCAGCTATCCTACCGGCACGCTCGCGAAACGGGTGCCCGGACGCATCGCGCAGATGGCGCCGGCCGCGCCTGTACCCACGAGACCGGCCGCGCCCGCACCGCCGCCTTCCACGCCCTCCACGCCTGCCGCGGCATCCATCAGCATCACCGGCGTGCTGCGCAGCGCGCTGCCGGCCGGCGAGCGGCTGACGATCTCGATGGACGCCGAGCCGCAGTATCACGAGGAGCGCCTCGCCGATCCGGATCGGCTGTTCTTCGATTTCCGCAACACCGCCGCGGCCGACAGCGCGAAACCGTCGCTCGAGCGCATCGTCGGGGGCGTCGTCCGCGACGTGCGGGTCGGCAGCCATCCCGGGCAGACCACGCGCCTCGTCATCGAGCTCGAGCCCAACACGCAACATAGCGTCTTCGCGCTCTACAACCCGTATCGGCTCGTTGTCGATCTGGAGCGCACGGAACCGGGCGCGGCGCCCGGCACCCGCGCGTCCGCGCCGCCGCCGATTACCAGCAGGGTGCCACGCGCCGCCGACCCCATACGCGACGCCGGCGCGCCCGTGGCCCCCTCCATCAACTCCAACGGCTCGTTTTCCCTGGCGCGGCAGCTCGGCCTGGGCGTGGCGCGCATCGTCATCGACCCGGGCCACGGCGGCCACGATCCGGGCGCGATCGCCAACCGCGCCCGCGAAGCCGAGGTGGTGCTCGACATCGCGCTCCGACTCGAGAAGCTGCTGCTCAAGCAGAAGGGCATCGACGTCGTGCTCACGCGGCGCACCGACGTGTTCATCCCGCTCGAGGAGCGCACCGCGATCGCCAATCGCGAGGGCGCCGATCTCTTTCTCTCCATTCACGCCAACGTGGGCCGCAACACGGCCGCCAACGGCGTCGAGACGTATTTTCTGAACTTCGCGACCACCCCAGAGGCCGAGGCGGTCGCCGCGCGCGAGAACGCGGGCACGGGCATGGCGATGCACAGCCTGCCCGACATCGTCCGCAAGATTGCGCTCAACAACAAGATCGACGAGTCGCGCGATCTCGCGAACGTCGTGCAGGCGTCGCTCTATCGCGGCATCCGGCAGCAGAACGCCGACGCGCGCAACCGGGGCGTGAAGCAGGCGCCCTTCGTCGTGCTCATCGGCGCGCAGATGCCGAGCGTGCTGACCGAAGTGTCGTTCCTCACGAACAAGAAGGACGCCTCGCTGCTGAGGACGGCCGCCTACCGGCAGCGCATCGCGCAGTCGCTGTTCGACGCCATCCTGAAGTACCGGCAATCGCTGAAGAAGGTGGGCACCATCGCATCGGGCGCTGAAACGCGCTAGCATCGGTGCATGCAGTCAGACGGGCCGATCATCGTTCAGCTCGAACGCACGGTCCGGCCCTCGGCCGAAGAGCTCGGGCTCACCGACTTCCTGCTTGGATCGCTCGGCGTGGCCAGCGCCATGACGGTGGTCGCGCTGCTGCTCGGCGGCGTCGTGGGCTGGCTGCTGATCCGCCGCTCGCGCCATCGCGGCCTCGAGCGCGAACACCCGCCCTCCATTCACCCGTTCAACGCATAAACGCGAGCTCGATGAGCGTGCGCACGGCCACGCTCGTGGCGCCTTTCGGCTGCCAGGGCTTGGCGTCTTCCGCCCAGGCGGTGGCGGCAATGTCCAGGTGCGCCCACGGACGGCCCGCGGCGAACTGCTTCAGGAAGACGGCGGCGGTGATCGAGCCGCCCGGACGGCCGCCGACGTTCACCATGTCGGCGATTTCGCTCTTCAGCTGCTCGAAATAATCGTCATCGGTCGGAAGCGGCCAGACGCGATCACCGGCGCGCGCAGCCGCGTCACGCACGGTGTCGCGCCAGCTGTCGGGATGGCCGAACAGGCCGACGTGGACGCGCCCGAGCGCAATCATCACGGCGCCGGTGAGCGTCGCGACGTCCACGAGATGCGTGGCGCCCTGCTCGGCGGCAAACCACAGAGCGTCGGCGAGAACCAAACGACCCTCGGCGTCCGTGTTCAGCACCTCGACGGTCCTGCCCGACGCGCTCGTGAGCACGTCGCCGGGCCGGATGGCGCGGCCGCCGGGCATGTTTTCGGCCATGGGGACGACGCCGATGACGCGGTGAGGGGGGCGCAGCAGGCCGATCCCGCGCATCGCGGCAATGACCGCGGCGCCGCCGGCCATGTCGTCCTTCATGCGCTCCATGCCCTCGGCAGGCTTGATCGAGATGCCGCCGGTGTCGAACGTCACGCCCTTCCCCACCAGGCCGAGGACGGGCGCCGCCGGCGCGCCCTCGGGCTCGTAGCGCATGACGAGCAGCCGCGGCGGCTCGTGGCTGCCCTGCCCGACGCCGAGCAGCAGTCCCATGCCCAGCTTCTCGAGCGCGCGCTCGTCGAGCACCTCGGTCCTGATCCCGGAGCCTTCGAGGGCGGCGACGGCCCGCTCGGCAAAGAGGCGGGGCGGGAGGCGGTTTCCGGGCTCGTCGGCAAGCGCGCGGGCACGGTTGCAGCAGTCGGCAATCACGCGGCCGCGCTCGGCGGCCGCGGCGATGTCGGCGCCCCCCGGCGCGACAAGCGTCACGGCGTCGAGGCGCCCCTGCGCCGGCTCCCCGGTCTTGTAGCGGCCCGCCGGAAACGCGGCCAGCGTCAGGCCATCGGCCACGTGCGACGCCATATCGGCGGGTATCGCACCGCCCAGGACGAACGCCACGTGCGGCGCCCGATGCTTCTTCGCGGCCAGGCCGGCGGCCGATGCGACCCGCCGCACCCGTTCGACCGACAGGTCGGCCCGCTGCCCGCATCCGACGAGCAGAACCCTCGGCGTCGCCCAGTCCGCGACGCGCTCGACGAGCATGTCGAAGGCGCGCCCGGCGAACTCGCCCGAGCGCCGGGCCACCTCGAGCGTGCCGGCCAGCGTCTTACTGTGTGCGGCCAAATCGGCGTCGCCGGCGTCTTCTTCAAGAACGGGCACGACCATCAGGTCGGCACGAACCGTGGATAGCGCGGAACTGGTGACGTGAAGTTCGGGAGCAGGTTCTGTAAATGAAGGCATACGGTCGGAGACCCGCGATGATGATACCGCAGCGATTTCTCGCGAAAACAGCGGCGGCTGCGGCGGCGGCGCTGCTCGCCGTCCTCGGGACGGGCCTCGGGACGGGCCTCGAGGCGGCCCAGGACGCCCCGAAGCGGCCGAAACTCTCCCTGCGCGCGACGCCGCCCATGGCGTTCACGCCGGCGACCATTACGCTCGTGGCCGAGCTCCGCGACGGCGATGACGACTACGCGGAATACTACTGCGCGTCGGTGGAGTGGGACTGGGCGGACGGCACGCGCTCCGAGTCGAGCGACGACTGCGACCCGTACGAGGCCGGCAAAAGTGAGATTCGGCGCCGGTTCACCATCCAGCACAAGTACAACATCGAAGGCAACTACGACGTCCAGTTCAGGCTGAAGCAGCGCAACAAGGTCGTGGCCTCGGCACGCACGCGCGTCACCGTCCGGCCGGGCCGCTGATCGCGGCCGTCACGGCACCAGCCGGATTTCCTTCGAGCCGGTCTTCTCGAGCAGGAACGCCCGGATGACCGGCCCCGGCGGCACGAGCGAGACAATCACCATGACCGGCGCGCCCTCGGACGCCTCGGCCAGATCGCTGGCCGACGGCAGGGCGGGCGTAATCGGGTGCGAGTGGTACGCGCCCAGCACGTCGAGACCCGCGGCGCGCGCCTTCCGTATCGCGGTGAAGTGATCGGCCGGATTGATCTGGAAGCGGGTCTGGCTCGCCACCTTGTTGCGCGCGGGATGGATCTGGTCGACGCTCGTGCCCTTCCCAATCAGCAGGCCGCAGCATTCGTTCGGCGCCTCGCGCTGCGCGTGCCCGATCAGGGCCTCGCGCACCGCGCCCGGCAGCCTGAGCACATTGACGTCAGCCAACGCGCACCACCGGTGCAATGCGGATGACGATGGCGCCGGGATCGGCGGCGGTCAGGTCGCGAAGCGCTGCTCGTGGCTCGGCGTGGGTCATATCGTGAGTTCCATCCTGTTTTTGAAATGGTCGAGGGCGGCCGGATTGGCCAGCGCCTCGAGGTTCGGCACCAGCTCGCCGTGGACGACGGCGCGCACGGCCAGCTCCACGATCTTGCCGCTCTTGGTGCGCGGGATGTCGTCGACCGCGACGATCCTCGCGGGCACGTGCCTCGGCGACGCGTTCTTCCTGATGGCCGCGCGAATGCGCGACTCGAGCGCCGCATCGAGCGCGACACCGGGGCGCAGTCTCACGAACAGCACGATCCGCTCGTCGCCCTGCCACTGCTGCCCGACGACGAGGCTCTCGAGCACGTCGTCGAGCCGCTCCACCTGCCGGTAGATCTCCGCCGTGCCGATGCGCACGCCGCCGGGATTGAGCGTGGCATCCGATCGCCCGTAGATGACGAAGCCGCCGCGCGCGGTTTCCTCGACCCAGTCGCCGTGCCGCCAGACACCGGGATACTGCTCGAAGTACGCCGCGCGATAGCGCGAGCCGTCCGGATCGTTCCAGAACCCGACCGGCATCGACGGGAACGAGCGCGTGCAGACCAGCTCCCCTTTGCGCCCGACGACGGGTTTGCCCGTGTCGTCGAACACCTCGACGGCCATGCCCAGCGCCTTCGCCTGAATCTCGCCGCGCCAGACGGGCGCGTTGGGATTGCCGCCGACGAAGCAGCTGACGATATCCGTGCCGCCGGAAATCGACGCGAGGTGCAGGTCTGCCTTGATGTCGCGGTACACGAAGTCGAAGCTCTCCGGCGCCAGAGGCGACCCGGTCGACGTCATCGTCCGCATTGCCGGCAGATCGTGCGTGTCGCGGGGCTTCAGTCCCGCCTTGGCAACCGCGTCGATGAACTTCGCCGAGGTGCCGAAGAGCGTCATCCGTTCGGCCGCGGCAAACGAAAAGAGGATGTTGCCGTCGGGATGGAAAGGCGACCCGTCGTACAGCAGAAGTGCCGCCTCCGACGCCAGCGCCGTGACCAGCCAGTTCCACATCATCCAGCCGCACGTCGTGAAATAGAACACGCGATCGCCAGGCGTGATGTCGCAGTGAAGCTGGTGCTCCTTGAGGTGCTGCAGCAGGGTGCCTCCGGCGCCATGCACGATGCACTTGGGCACGCCCGTGGTGCCGGAGGAATAGAGGATGTAGAGCGGATGGTTGAACGGCAGCGGCTCGAAGGCGATCGGGCCGGCATCGGCTGCGGCGAGCTCGTCCCAGCTCACGGCTCCGCGGATGCCGTCGAGCGCCGGGGCCTCGTCGACGAACGGCACGATGACGGTGCGCTCGACCGATGGCAGCCGCTCGACCACCTCGCGCGTGCGCGCGAGACAGTCGTGCTGTTTGCCTCCGTACACATATCCGTCGGCGGCCATCAGCACCCGCGGCGCGATCTGGCCGAACCGGTCGAGGATGCCCTGCACGCCGAAGTCGGGCGAGCACGAGCTCCAGACCGCCCCCAGCGACGCCGCGGCGAGGGCGGCGACAATCGCTTCCGGAATGTTCGGCAGGTAGCCGGCGACGCGGTCGCCAGGACCGATCCCCCACTCGCGCAGGGCGGTCGCAACCTTCGACACCTCGGCATAGAGGTCGGCGGCCCTCAGCGTGCGCGTGTCGCCGTCCTCACGGAGAAACACAATCGCATCCTCGCCGCCGCGCCGGCGGAGCAGGTTCTCGGCGAAGTTGAGCGACGCGTCCGGAAAATAGCGCGCGCCCGGCATCGCATCATCGACGATCGCGCGATCCGGCGCTCCCGGATTGCCGATCACGCGGCAGAACTCCCACACGTCGCGCCAGAACCGGTCGCGGTGGTCGATCGAATAGCGATGCAGGTCAGCGTAGGCGCGCCCGCCGCTGAAGGCCGTCAGCCTGGAACCTGCCACCCGTTCGGCGGATGGTGTCCAGAGCGGCTCGCGGTCACTCACGCCTCTATTGTAGTTTCGAGCGCCACTGCCGGCCGCGGGCGAAGAAGTCGTTGAGCGGCTCGGCGGCGTCGAGGGCCCGCTCGACGCGTTCGAGCTCCTCGCGGAGGCGCTTCACCGCCTTCGAGAGCTCGGCGGCGTTCGACGCCGCAATCTGCGACCACAACTCGGGATCGCTGCCGGCCAGGCGGGTCGAATCGCGAAGGCCCGCGCCGGCGAGATCCAGATTGGACGCCCCCGCGAGCGGGCCGGCCACGGCCATCAGGGCGCTGGCCGTAACCTGCGGCAGATGGCTGATTGCCGCCATCAGGCGATCGTGTTCGCTCGCGTCGATCCACTCGGGCGAGGCGCCGAGCGTCCGCACGAACGCCTCCACCGTGTCGTTGACCGCGTTGCCCGCGCCGGCATCTACCAGGAACCAGCGCCGGCCGTCGAACAGCCCATCGGACGCGTGCGCCAGGCCCGACTGCTCCGAACCGGCCATCGGATGGCCGCCGACGAAGCGCAGCTTCTTCGACACGGCCGCTTCGACAATCACGCTCTTGGTCGAGACGACGTCGGTGACGATGACGCCGGAAGGCAGCTCCGGCAGGGAATCGAGAATATAGAGACTGCCGACAGGAGGCGCGGCCAGGACGAGCAGATCGCCGTCCCGCAGGTCTTCCGGACGGCACGACGCGTCGATGACGCCCTGCCGCATCCCATCCTGGATGACCGCCTCATCGTCCCACGCGGCGATTGCGGCCTGCGGAAGACGGCGCCGGACGGCCTTCGCGATCGAGCCGCCAATCAGGCCGAGCCCGGCGATGACGATGCGGGTTACCGGCTCCATCCCCGCCGGGCGACGGGTTCCACGCAGATGCCGCGGCCGATGGCCGGGGCGATGATGCGGAGCTCGGCCATCAGTCGATCGAACTGCGCTGGGAACAGCGACTGCGCGCCGTCCGACATCGCGTGATCGGGATCGTGGTGCACCTCGATGATCAGCCCGTCGGCGCCGGCGGCCACCGCCGCGCGCGCCATGGGTGCGACCATGTCCCGCCGTCCGGCACCGTGGCTGGGATCCGCGAGGATCGGCAAATGACTCAACTTTTTGATGACGGGGATGGCAGAGATGTCGAAGGTATTTCGGGTCGCCGTCTCGAATGTCCGGATGCCCCGCTCGCAGAGCATCACCTGCATGTTGCCGCCGGCGAGCACGTACTCCGCCGACAGCAGCCACTCCTCGATGGTGGCAGAAATGCCGCGCTTGAGCATCACCGGCTTGCGGGTGCGGCCGAGTTCCCTGAGCAGCGTGAAGTTCTGCATGTTGCGCGCGCCGACCTGCAGGATGTCGGCATACTTGTCGATTTCCTCGAGCTGCGAGAGGTCCATGATCTCGGTCACGAGCTTCAGGCCGTGCCGATCGGCGGCGCCGCGGAGCATGCGCAGGCCCGATTCGCCGAGTCCCTGGAAGCTGTACGGAGACGACCGCGGCTTGTAGGCGCCGCCGCGCAGCACCTTCGCGCCCGCGCGCTTGACGGCGGCGGCAGAGGCTTCGACCTGTTCTTCCGTCTCGGCAGAACACGGACCGGCCATGACGATCACTTCATCACCGCCGATCCGGACGTCGTCGAGCGCGATGACCGTGCTCTCGGGCTTGAACGTGCGGCTGGCGAGCTTGTACGGCTCGCTGATGCGGAGCACTTCATGTACGCCCGGCTTCAGCTCGAGCAGCCGCGGATCACCCTGCGTGCCGCCGACCGCGCCGATGACCGTCCGCAGTGCGCCGGTCGATCGATGGATGTCGAATCCCATCTCCAGCAGCTGGGAAATGACGTCCTGAATCTGCGCTTCCGTGGCCCGCTCTTCCATTACGACAACCATGCCATGTCACCTAGTCTTTAGTCTTCCGTCTTCCGTCTTTCGTCTTTGATTCTATCCGCACCGCCTGCCGCCACACGCTCCAGCCGCCGCGCCTCGTCGATCACGCGCTCGAAGAGCCGCCGGATGGCCTCGTCATCGAGCGGGCCCCGGTTCAATCCGCACACGTGCGCCAGTACGTCCGCCTCGCGCGCTGGCTGGTAGATCGCCAACCGCAGGGCGCGCTTCAGGTGCCCGATGGCCAGCGCGCACTCCGCGCGCTCGCTCAGCA
>DATKDT010000055.1:0-3313 GCA_035512575.1 Vicinamibacterales bacterium
CATCGCACGGTGCTGCTCGTGGCCAGCGCCGCCATCGCGCTCATCACGCTCGTGTACGCGTTCCTGGAATCGGTTCCGTGGATTCTCGCGCTGGCCTTCGTGCAGGGATTCTTCTGGTCCGGCATGCTGTCGGCGTCGAGCGCCTACATGCTGTCGATCCTGCCGGCGTCGCGCCGCGCGGAAGGGCTCGGCTATGCCGGCCTCGCATCGATCTTCGCGCTGGCGATCGCGCCAACCGTGGGCTTTCAGATTTACCGGCTCGGATGGTTCGAGCTTGCGATGACCTGCATCGCGCTCAACGGGCTGATGTTCGTGATCGCGACGTTCCTCGGCGCGCATCGCGACAACGGGCCGCACCCGCCGCTGACGCTGCGCACGATTGTCGAACCGCGCCTGATCGCCGTAGCCGGCACGCTGTTTCTCTATTCGTTCGGGTACGGGGGCATCACGAGTTTTTCTGCGCTCTATGCCGACGCGGCCGGCATCGCGCCGCGCAGCATCTATCTGACGTCGCTGGCCGTCGCCATCCTGGTGGCGCGCCCCACGCTCGGCCGCCTGGGCGACCGGTATGGCTACCGCAAGGTCTTCCTGCCCTGCCTCGGGCTGGTCGCGGCCAGCCTGGCACTGCTGGCCACGACGCCGGGCCGCACCGGCTTTGTCGTGTCGGCGCTCGTCTTCGGGCTGGGCTTCGGGCTGGCCTACCCGGCCTTCGCGGCGTACGTGATGCAGCACGTCAGCGACAGCCGCCGGGGCGCGGCGTTCGGCACGCTGATTGCGGCTTTCGATACCGGAATCGGCACCGGATCGACAACAATGGGCTGGCTGATTCAGCGGAGCGGTTACGGCACAGCTTTCGGCGTCGCCGCCCTGCTGGCGGCGCTCGCCGCGCCCTATTTTCTGATGGTGGATCGCCGTTTCACCCGCAATAGACGATGAACCCCTCGATCTTCGACGCGCACTGCCATTTCTTCTCCGCGGGCTTCTTCCGCACGCTCGGCCGCGATCTACGCGAGCCGGCGCCGGCCGACGCGGCCGTCACGCTGCCCGATCGGCTCGGATGGGATCCGCCCGGCGACGACACGACCCTGTCGGCGCGCTGGGCCAGCGAGCTGGATCGGCACGGCGTCAGCGGCGCGATGCTCATCGCCAGCGTGCCGGGCGACGAGGCGTCGGTGGCCGAGGCCGCCCGGCGCTATCCCGGCCGTTTCGCCGCCGCGACGATGGTCAATCCGAACGCGCCTGATGCCGCGGCGCGCGCCATCCGCGCGTTCGAGGAGCAGGACATGAAGTGCCTGTGCCTGTTTCCGGCGATGCACCAGGTGCGGCTGCACGACCAGCGCGTCGAAAAGCTCGTCGCCATTGCCGCCGAGCGCGAGTGCGCGGTGTTCGTGCACTGCGGGATGCTGTCGATCGGCGCGCGCAAGAAGCTGGGGCTGACGTCGGTGTACGACCTGCGTTTCGGCGATCCGCTGGCCGTCGCGCGGCTCGCGAACATCTATCCGCAGGCCTTGTTCATCATTCCGCACTTCGGATCGGGCATGCTGCGCGTCACGCTGATGGCGATGGACGCGGCGCCCAACATCTACGTCGACACGTCGAGCTCCAACAACTGGATCAAGTACCAGAACAAGCTGACGCTGGCCGACGTGTTCAAGAACACGCTCGATGTCGCGGGGCCCTCGCGCCTGCTCTTCGGCACCGACTCGTCCTTCTTTCCGCGCGGCTGGCAGAAGGACATCTTCGACCAGCAGCTCGAGATCATCAACGCGCTCGTGCCGTCGGAAACCGACCGCGCCGCGATTCTGGGCGACAACGCCCGCCGCGTGCTCGGCATGCCGGCGCCGAAGGGGTAATCATGTTCAAGTCGCGCTATACGTCCCTGGTTTTCTGGCTGGTGATACTCGCTGTCGGGCTGGGGATCTACTTCTTCAGCCAGGCCATGCAGGCGCAGCAGCCGCCCGCCGATCTCGTCCTCATCAACGGGCGCATCGTCACCGTCGACGAAAGCCGGCCCGAGGCGCAGGCGATTGCGATGCGCGGCGACACGATCGCTGCGCTGGGCACGAACGACGAGATGCGGAAGCTGGCGGGGCCCAACACGAAGGTGATCGACCTGCAGGGGCAGCTCGCGATTCCCGGCTTCATCGAAGGCCACGGCCACTTCACGGGCCTCGGCGAAGGGTTGATGAACCTCAACCTGATGCCGATGAAGAGCTGGCAGGAGATCGTCGACGCCGTCGAGCGCGAGGCGAAGGCGGCCAAGCCGGGGCAGTGGATCGTCGGCCGCGGCTGGCATCAGGAGAAGTGGACGTCGACGCCGAACCCGAACGTCGAAGGCTTCCCAATGCACGAGTCGCTCAGCCGCGTGTCGCCGAATAACCCTGTGGTGCTCACCCACGCCAGCGGCCATGCGTCGTTCGTCAACGCGAAGGCGATGGAGCTGTCGAACATCACGCGCGACACGCCGAACCCCGCGGGCGGCGAAGTGCTGCACGACGCGAAGGGCAACCCCACCGGCCTGCTGCGCGAGACGGCGTCGAGGCTGGTGCGCCGCGGCGCCGGCGCGCCGGTGCCGACGGCCGAGGAGCGCACCGCGCGCGCGCTGCGCGGCGTCGAGCTGGCCACAGAGGAGGCGCTGTCGAAGGGCGTGACGTCATTCCAGGACGCCGGCTCCGGCTTCGAGACGGTCGACATGCTCAGGAAGCTGGTCGACGAGAACAAGCTCGGGATTCGCCTCTGGGTGATGCTGCGCGTCGGCAACGACGCGCTGGCGGACCGCATCAAGAACTACAAGATCATCAACCACGGCGACAAGCGCCTCACGGTGCGCGCGATCAAGGTCAGCATCGACGGCGCGCTCGGCCCCCGCGGCGCGTGGCTGCTCGAGCCGTACGCCGACAAGCCTGACAGCGCCGGCCTCAATACGACGTCCATTGAATCGGCGACGCGCACCGCGCAAATCGCGCTCGAGCACGGGTTCCAGCTGTGCATCCACGCGATTGGAGACCGCGCCAACCGTGAAGTGCTCGACATCTACGAGAAGGCGTTCACGGGATCGAACAGGAACGGGCGCGATCTGCGCTGGCGCATCGAGCACGCGCAGCACATCAGCCCGGCCGACATCCCGCGTTTCGGGCAGCTCGGCGTGATTGCGTCGATGCAGGGCATCCACGCGACCTCCGACGCGCCATACGTGCTGCAGCGGCTCGGCGAGGATCGCGCGCGCTCGGGCGCCTACGTGTGGCAGAGCCTGATGAAGAGCGGCGCGCTCGTCATGAACGGCACCGACGTGCCAGTCGAGGACATCGACCCG
>DATKDT010000056.1:0-17439 GCA_035512575.1 Vicinamibacterales bacterium
GCAGGGCGACATCCTGTTCGCGACGGTCCAGGGCGATCGCATTTCCCGGGTGTCGGCTGCCGGAGGCGCACCGGTCGACGTGATGGTCGAGTCGGGCCGAGGCATGCGTCTGCTGTGGCCCAGGCACCTGCCGGACGGCCGACGATTCATCTACACCGAGCTCACACCGGACCTCCAGGGACAGATCATGCTGGCCGAGCCGGACGGCCGAAGCACACCCATCGTCAGCGCGACGTCGCAGGCGCAGTGGATCGATCCAGACTGGCTGCTCTTCGCGCGCGAGGGGACGCTGGTCGCCCAGCGGATCGATCTTGCAGCCGGGCAGCCAGTCGGCGAGCCCGTTTCCGTCATCGGGCCGGTGGCCTATTCCGCCGCCACGGGTTGGTCGAACGTTGCGGCCTCACCGAATGGCACGATCGTTGTGCAGTGGCACCTGGACGAGAGCCGGGTCGCCTGGTTCGATCTCAGCGGGACGGAAACTGGACGGATCGGCAGTTCGGGCATGTATACCTCGGTCCGCCTCTCACCTGACGACTCCACGCTGCTCTTCACACGCGTCCGCCCCGAACTCGGCACCCGCGATATCTGGAAGACCGACCTCTCGCGGCCCGGCGAGACGCCGGTGACATCCTCGCCGGGCATGGAATCCGGCGAGGTCTGGCTGCCTGGGGCCCGAGCCGTGGTGTTCGCCGCCGCTCAAGGCGGACCGCCGAATCTCTTCCACAAGGACCTGACGTCAGGTGCCGAGCGCCGGCTGCTCACGTCGCCGCGGTTTCAGTTTCCGAACGATGTCTCCGCCGACGGCTCGCAGATCATCTATCAACAGCGCACCGAACTCGGTAATTTTGACCTGATGCTCGTCGCGATCGCCGATCCCAGTCGTGTCTCACCGCTCATCGCCACGAAGTTCGATGAATACGGGGCGCGCCTCGCGCCCGGCGGAACCCGCCTGTCGTTCACCTCGGACGAATCCGGGCGCGCCCAGGTGTACGTCGCCCCGTTCCCGGCGACCGGCGCAAAGACCGCCGTCTCCAGTGCGGGCGGGACCTCTGCCCGCTGGCGCCGCGACGGCCGCGAGCTGTACTTCATCTCGAGCGACAAGAAGCTGATGGCGGCGCCGATCGACGCGGCCGGCGTGCCCGGCCCGCCCCGCACGCTCTTCAGCGTGGCCGCGTGGCTGGACTACGACGTCGCGCGCGACGGGCGCCTTGTCGCGGTCGTACTCGAGGTCGTCGGCGCCGAGCAGCCGCTCGCTGTCATCGTGAACTGGCGAGGGCGGTGAACCGACGCTCGTGCCGGACATCAGCGCTATTGGTATGTCATGGCAAGAGCTGACGTCCCGCGACAAGTAAGGGCCACCTCGCGGGTATAATCTCCTCTTGTGGCTCCTGCATTCCGTCGCGTCCTCCTGAAACTGTCCGGTGAAGCGCTGATGGGCGATGCGCCCTTCGGCATCGACCCCGCCGTCACCTCCAAGGTCGCCAAAGAGATCGCCGAAGTGCTGGCCGACGGCGTCGAAATCGGCGTCGTCATCGGCGGCGGCAACCTGTTCCGGGGGCTGGCGGCAAGCGCCCGGGGCATGGACCGGGCCACCGCCGATTACATGGGCATGCTGGCCACGGTCATCAACGCGCTGGCGCTGCAGGACGCCTGCGAACACGCCGGCGTGCCCACGCGCGTGCTGACCGCGATCGAGATGCGGCAGGTCGCCGAGCCGTTCATCCGGCGCCGCGCCGTGCGCCACCTCGAGAAGGGCCGCGTGGTCGTCTTCGCCGCCGGCACCGGCAACCCCTACTTCACGACCGACACGGCCGCGGCGCTGCGGGCCATGGAGATGCGCGCCGACGTCATCCTCAAGGGCACGAAGGTGGACGGCATCTACACGGCCGACCCGGTGCTGGATCCCTCGGCCACGCGGTATGACACGATTTCCTATCTGCAGGTGCTCGAGAAGGGCCTCAAGGTGATGGACGCCACGGCCATCTCGCTCTGCATGGACAACAAGCTGCCGATCGTCGTCTTCGACCTGCGGAAGGCGGGCAACCTCCGCCGCGTGATCATGGGCGAGCCGGTCGGCACCACGGTAAGGGCATGAGCTATGGACGTCAGTGACCTCAAGGGCCTGTTCGCGGAAGTCAGGAAGCGCATGGACGGCGCCATCGAGCACGCGCGCCGTGAAGTGTCGGGGGTGCGCACGGGACGCGCGTCGGTGAACATCCTCGACGCCGTGCACGTCGACGCCTACGGCGCCAGCGTGCCCATCAACCAGGTGGCGACGATGTCGGTGCCCGAGCCGACGCTGATTGCGGTGCAGCCGTTCGACCCGTCGCTGCTGTCCGCCATCGAGCGCGCCATCCAGGGCGCGAATCTCGGCCTCAACCCGTCGAACGACGGCAAGATGGTGCGCGTGCCGATTCCGGCGCTCACCGAGGAGCGGCGCAAGGAGCTGTCGAAGCTCGTGCACAAGTACGCCGAGGAGGGCCGCAACGCCGTGCGCCAGGTGCGCCGCGACGCGAACGACCGGCTGAAGAAGCTGCTCAAGGACAGCCAGATCTCGGAAGACGACGAGCGGCGCAGCCTCGACGAAGTGCAGAAGATCACCGATCAGCACGTCGTGATGATCGACGAGATGCAGAAGAAGAAGGACGTCGAGCTGCTGGGCAAGTGAGCTTCTTCAGTCACCTGGAATGTTCCGTGCCGTGCGGCGCGGGGCCGCTCGACGCGCGCGCGCGTCATCACCTGTGCCCGTCGTGCGGCATGCCGCTGCTGGCGCGCTACGACCTCGAGGCCGCCCGCGCCGTGTGGCGGCGCGAGTCGCTGGCCGATCGCGAGCCGACCATGTGGCGGTACCGCGAGCTGATGCCGCTGTTCGACGGCGAATCGCCGGTGTCGCTCGGCGAAGGCTGGACGCCGCTTCTCGCCGCGCCGCGGCTGGGCGAGGCGCTAGGACTGCGCCACCTGTTCATCAAGGACGAGTCGCTCAACCCCACCAACTCGTTCAAGGCGCGCGGCCTGTCGGCCGCCGTCACGCGCGCGTCGCACCTGGGCGCGACGACGCTGTCGATCCCCACCGCCGGCAACGCGGGCAACGCCCTGGCCGCCTATGCGGCGCGGGCGGGCCTTGCCGCGCGCGTCTACATGCCGAAAGACGTCAAGACGCCGTTCGTGCGCGAGTGCGAGCTGTACGGCGCGCACGTCACGCTCGTCGACGGTCTGATCACGGACGCGGGCCGGCAGGCGGCCGAGGACGGCCGGGCGGCCGGCTGGTACGACGTGTCGACGCTCAAGGAGCCGTACCGCATCGAAGGCAAGAAAACGATGGGCTACGAGGTGGCCGAACAGCTTGGCTGGCGGCTGCCCGACTGGATCATCTATCCCACCGGCGGCGGCACCGGCATGGTCGGCATGTGGAAGGCCTTCGCCGAAATGGAGGCGCTCGGCTGGCTGCCGGCCGGCGGGCCGCGGCCGCGCATGGTGACGGTACAGGCCGAGGGCTGCGCGCCCATCGTCCGCGCGTTCGAGCGGGGTGACGAGAAGGCCGAGCCGTGGGAGCACGCGCACACGGCGGCCGACGGCCTGCGCGTGCCGAAGGCGATCGGCGACTTCCTGGTGCTGCGCGCGGTGCGCGAGAGCGGCGGCACCGGCGTGGCGGTCAGCGACGCCGACATGATCGCCGCGATGCGGCGCACGGGCGCGCTCGAAGGCATCAGCGCGGCGCCCGAAGGCGGGGCCGCGATCCACGCGCTCGGCGTACTGATCGCGCGCGGCCTGGTCCACCCCGATCACACGGTCGTCGTCTTCAACACCGGCGGCGCGCTGAAGTATCTGGACGTGCTGGGGTGAACGGTACCCGGTTGGCGGTAACCGGTTGTCGGTATGAGCCGCGCGAGACAACGCTCGCGCGGCTCATCTTTATTCAGCCGGCGGGCCTTTGTGCCCGCCGGCTCGCACCGGCCACCGGCTACTGGTTACCGGCAACCAGATCGTGATCGGGATTCTCTTCACCGGCGGCACGATCTCGATGCGCGTCGACCCGGCGACGGGCGCCGCGGTGCCGGCGCTCGGCAGCCGCGAGATCCTCGAGCAGGTGCCGGGCCTGGCCGACGTGGGCGCGGTCGAAGCCGAAGACGTGTCGCGGCTGCCCGGCCCGCACGTCACGCCCGCCGACATGTGGGCGCTGGCCCGGCGCGCGGCCGCGTGGCTCGAGCGGCCCGACGTCGATGGCCTCGTCATCACGCACGGCACCGACACGCTCGAAGAGACGGCGTACCTGCTGGATCTCGTCCTGACCTCGGACAAGCCCGTGGCCATCGTCGGCGCGATGCGCACGATGTCGGATGCGAGCTGGGATGGGCCGGCCAATCTGATTGCGGCGGCGCGCGTGGCCGCCGCGCCCGCCTCACGCGGCCGCGGCACGGTCGTCGTCATGAACGAACAGGTGCTGTCGGCGCCGGAGGTCATGAAGATGCACACCGAGGCGGCAAGCGCGTTCGCGGCGCCGGGCTTCGGGCCGATCGGCATCGTCGACAGCGGCCGCGTCGTGTACCGCCGCGAGCGGCCGGCCCGGCCGTCCTGGCAGGCGCGCGATGCCGAGCCGGGCCTGCGCGCGGCGCGGCTCGAGACGCGCGTGGATCTGATTCAGGCCGCGACGGGGATGGACGACACGTTCCTCCGCGCGTCGGTCGCCAACGGCGCGCGCGGCCTCGTCATCGCGGCCTTCGGCCGCGGCAACGTGCCGCCGGCCATCATGCCGGCGATCCGCGACGCCGTCGAGACGGGCGTGCTCGTGGCCGTCACGTCGCGGTGCGCGAGCGGCCGCGTCAGCCCGCGGTACGGCTACGAGGGCGGCGGGCTGGATCTGGGGCGGGCGGGTGCGCTGCTGGCCGGCGACCTCAGCGGGCCGAAGGCCCGGCTGCTGCTGATGACCGTCCTCGGCTGCGGCGCCGGCGATCCGCGCGACCTGTTCCTGCAGATGATCCAGTTCTAGTCGCCGAGCGAGATGCCGACCGAGCGCGCCGTGCTCAGCAGATCGGAATCGGGCGGCACGTTCTTCGTGCGGCCGACAATCTTCTCGAGCGGCACCGGCACGATGTGCGGCGACTTGAGCGCGACCATCTGGCCGAAGTGGCCTTCCATCAGCAGCTCCACGGCCTTCGTGCCGAACCGTGTCGCCAGCACGCGGTCGAACGCCGTCGGCGAGCCTCCGCGCTGCAGGTGCCCGAGCACGACGTAGCGCGCTTCCTTCTTCGTCAGGCGCTCGAGCTCCGCGGCGACGAGCTGTCCCACGCCGCCGAGCCGCTCCACCGTGCCGAGCTCCGCCGCCTTGACGACCGACCTTGATCCGCCGACCGGCGCCGCGCCCTCCGAGACGACGACGATGCTGAAGCGGGCGCCCCAGCGCTCGCGCGCGAGGATGTGGTCGGCCACTTTCTGGATGCTGTACGGAATCTCGGGGATGAGGATGATGTCGGCGCCGCCCGCGATACCCGAGTGCAGCGCAATCCAGCCCGAGTACCGTCCCATGACCTCGACCACCATCACGCGGCGGTGCGCCTCGGCGGTGGTGTGCAGACGATCGATCGCATCGGTGGCGAACGACACGGCCGTGTCGAAGCCGAAGGTGTTGACGGTCTCGGGGATGTCGTTGTCGATGGTTTTCGGCACGCCGACGAGCGGGATGCCGCGCTCGGCGAACGCATGGGCGATGGCCAACGTGCCGTCGCCGCCGATGACCACAAGCGCGTCGAGCTTCAGCTCATGGAACATCTGGATGCAGCGGTCGGAATAGTCGACGGTGCCGGCCGAGGTGTTCACCGGATACGCGAAGGGGTTCCCGCGGTTGGTGGTGCCGATGATCGTGCCGCCGAGCCGCAGGATGCCGGTGACGTCGCGCGGCGTGAGCGGACGCCAGCGGTCGGGCTCGATCAGGCCGTCGAAACTGTCCTCGAGGCCGATGCATTCGAGGCCGTTGTTGGCGGCCGTCTTGACGACGGCCCTGATCACCGCGTTGAGCCCCGGCGCGTCTCCGCCGCCGGTCAACACCCCTATCCGCTGCACTTTACTGGCGCCCATCCCACCGAGTATACCCGCGCTGCGTGGTATACTTTTTCGTTCGCGGCCAGTGCAGACAGGCCGCCGATCGCCCCCCATCCACTCTTCGTGGGCCGCTAGCTCAGCTGGGAGAGCGCTGCGTTCGCAACGCAGAGGTCGCGAGTTCGAGCCTCGCGCGGTCCAATTCCATTTTCGATTTGTTGATCTGTTGATTGGATTCACGAGCTCGAAGACTTGTACGATGCCGAACATCGCATCACGAAGGCGCTGCCCAAGATGCGCAAAGCCGCGGGATCCGCACGCGGAGCTGCTCGGCAACGACGAGGTTGCGTCACTGCTGCAGGAAACGCTGGACGAGGAATCGGCGGCCAATGAGAAGCTGACCGCGATCGCCGAGACCGGCATCAACGAGGCCGCGGGCGAGGACGAGGAGATCGCGGAACCGAGGCCGCAGCGCTGGGCGGCCGCCGTCCGCGGGGGCGCGTCGAGCCGCCGCACGTCGAGCGGCCGGGCGGCGAAAAAGGGCGCGAAGAAGAAGTAGGGCTATTCGCCCTTTTCAGCTTTCCGTCTCAGCTCTTCCACGAGGCCGCGAAGTGCTTGCGCAGCGTTCGCCTGCGCGAGCACTTTCGGCTGAATTGCCTCCAGATTCGCCGGATCCGGGGTCATCGCCTTCAGTTCTTCCACGCTTGCCAGCACGCTGTTCCAGGCGTGCTGCAGAGCCAGCCCGACGTTCGGTTCCATACGCACCAGTTTAGCCCGTCCGTGGACCGGCTGCTAGAATGAGACCCACGCGAATGAAGGTCATCAGACGCTTTGCCGTCGTTCTTGCCGTGGTGTCTGCCGCGGGGTTCGTCCACGCCCAGGGCGCCGCGCCCTCCGCCAGCGAGCTTGCCGCCGGCGTGCAGCGCCGCTACAACGGCGTGCGCGACTTTACCGCCGACTTCACGCAGGTCTATCAGGGCGGCGTGCTGCGCCAGAAGACGACCGAGCGCGGCAGGCTCGAGGTCAAGAAGCCCGGCCGCATGCGCTGGACGTACACGGCGCCCGAAAAGAAGGAGTTCGTGTCGGACGGCGCGACGCTCTACTCGTACATCCCGGCCGACCGCCAGGTCGTCGTCAGCGACGTGCCGGCGGGCGGCGGCGATACGACCGCGGCGCTCTTCCTCGCGGGCCGCGGCGATCTCACCAGGGATTTCACCGTGGCGCTGGAAGGCCGGGACCAGTCCGCCTATCGTCTGACGCTGACGCCGAAGAAGCGGCAGCAGGACTTCGACACGCTGACCATCCACGTGCGCAGAGACACGCTGCAGATCACGTCGCTGGTGGCGCAGGACCGGCAGGGTGGCACCAGCACGTTCACGTTCACCAATCTGAAGGAAAACGTCGGCCTGGCCGACAGCCGGTTCGTCTTCAAGACGCCGCGCGGCGTGCAGGTGGTGCGCGCCGGTGTCTAGACGGCTGCCGGCGATCGCGGTGGCGCTCGTGCTGGCCGTGTCGGCCGGCTGCGCGTCAGGCGGCGCGCTGCGCGCCGGACAGCAGGCCGAGCAGCTGCGCGACTACGACCTCGCCGTGGCCGAGTACACCCGCGCAGTGCGCCAGCGGCCCGACGACCGCGACGCGCGCATCGCGCTCGACCGCGCGCGGCTCCGCGCCGCCGACGCGCATTTCAGCCGCGGCCGTCGCCTCGCGTCGCTGGACCGCTTCGAAGAAGCGCTCATCGAATTTCAGATCGCCAACGAGTTGAACCCGGCCTCGGCCGACGTCGAGGCGGAGCTGCGCCGCACGCGCGCCAGCCTGCGCGCCCGGCTTGCCATGTCGTCGGACGGCCAGACGGCGCTGCAGTCGCTCATCGCCCGCTCGCGCACGCAGCCGCCGCCCGGGCTCGACCTTCCCGACGTCACCATGCCGGCCGCCATCGTCACCGGCCCGCGCACGACGAGCCGCGAGCTGTATCAGATGCTCGCCAAGTTCGGCGACATCAACATCATGTTCGACCCGACGTTCGAGAGCACGCCGGCGCAGGTGGACTTCCGCGGCAACAGCCTGCGCGACGCGCTCGACGCCGTGTCCACGAGCACGCGCAACTTTTGGCGCGTGACGGCGCCGCGCACGATCACCATCGTGCCCGACACGCCGGTCAAGCGCCGCGAGTACCAGGAAGACGTCGTCCGCACGTTCTTCCTCAGCAACGCCGATCTCAAGGAAACCACCGACCTGCTCCGCGTCGTGGTCGACGCGCGCCAGGTGTACGCGACGACGGCGACCAACTCGATCACCATCCGCGACACGCCCGAGCGCATCGAGGCCGTGGGCCGGCTGCTGAACGCCATCGACAAGGCGCGGCCCGAGGTGGTCATCGACGTGGAACTGCTCGAAGTGGACCGCGAGCGCTTCAAGGAGTACGGGCTGCAGATCGCGTCGGGCGCGGAGCCCGGGGTGAGCGGCGGCCTGGCGATCAACGAGGAGGGCCTGACGCTGCGCGGCCTGCGCTCGCTGTCGCAGTCCGACGTGATCGTCTTCGGCCTGCCGGCGCTGTACTACCGCCTGCTCAAGACCGACACGAACACGCGCACGCTGGCCAGCCCGCACATCCGGATGTCGGACGGCATCCCCACGCAGGCGCGCTTCGGCGAGCGGGTGCCGGTGCCGGTGACCACGTTCGTGCCGTTCGCGCAGGGCGGCGTGAATCAGCAGCCGATTACGTCGGTGGTGTACGAGCCGATCGGCGTCAACATCGACATCCTGCCGCGGCTGCACCACGACGATCAGGTCACGCTGAACCTGAAGGTCGAAGTCAGCAACGTCGCGGGCGCGGGCTTCCAGGGCCTGCCGACGTTCGGCAGCCGCGTGGTCAGCACGACGATCCGGCTGCGCGACGGCGAGACGAACATCCTGGCCGGACTGATCCGCGACGACGAGCGCACGGTGCTGCACGGCGTGCCGGGCCTCAGCGATCTGCCGATCGTCGGGCGCCTGTTCGGACGCAACCAGCGCCAGACCAAGGAGACCGACATCGTCATCACGATGACGCCGCACATCGTGCGCGTGCTCGACCTGAGTGAGGAAGACGTGCGCGCGTTCCGGATGGCGCGCGACGCGACGTCGATCGGCTCGCTGCCGCAGCAGATCGAGATTCCGATGGGCTCGCCGATGCTGCCGCGCGACCCGCTGCCGCCACCCGGCGGCGATCCAATCGTGCAGCCGACCGTGCAGCCTGGCGTACCGCTCGGCAGCCTGCCGACGACGCCGGCGCCGATTCGGCCGCCCCCGAAGAAGCCCGGCGGGGGCGGATGAAAAATAGGGACAGACCCTAATTTTACGAATCGCGAAAAATTAGGGTCTGTCCCTATTTTTCGTCCGTGGCTCTCCGCCCGCCCGACACGCGCTCGACCTGCGCGCCCAGCGACTGCAGCTTGTCCACCACCGACGCATAGCCGCGTTCGACGATCTCGACCGGCGTGATGATGCTCTTCCCGTCCGCGCAGAGCGCGGCCGCGATCAGCGCCATGCCCGATCGGATGTCGCGGCTGTCGAGCGTGCGGCCCTTCAGCTTCGTCGGGCCGGTCACGATGATGCGATGCGGGTCGCACAGGAACAGATTCGCGCGCATCGAGCTGAGCTGCTCGAGCGCGAAGAGGCGCAGCTCGTACATCCAGTCGTGGATCAGCGTCTTGCCTTCGGCCTGCGTCGCCAGCACCGAGACGAGAGAGACATAGTCGCTCGGAAAGCTGGGCCACAGTCCGGTCGTGATGCGCGGCGTGCACACCAGCTTCGAGCGCTTCACGTGAAACCGGTCGTCTTCGAGATCGAACTCCATCCCCATCTGCCGCAGCACGACGGCCATCGGCTCCATGTCCCCGAAGCGCGCGCCGGTCACTTCCAGCTCGCCGCCCGTCACGGCCGCGCACACACCCCAGCTGCCCGCCTCGAGATAATCGCCGGAGAGCCGGTGCTTCGTGCCGCGCAGCTTCTTCGGCGGCTCAAGGCGCAGCGTCGACGTGCCGATGCCGTCAATCTTCACACCCATGCCTTCGAGAAACCGGCAGACCTCCACCACGTGCGGCTCGGTGGCAACGTGACGCATCTCGACGGGCCCCTGCGCGCAGGCAGCCGCGAGCAGCGCGGTCTCCGTTCCGGTGACCGAGGCTTCGAGCAGGTAGAACGACGAGGCCTTCAGGCCGTCGGGTGCCTCCACGGCGTGCCCCGGCGCGTCGACGACGCGCGCGCCCATCTCGACCAGCGCCTGGACGTGCGTGGAGATCGTCCGCCGGGCCGGGAAGTCGCCGCCCGGCGGCGCAATGGTGGCCTTGCCCATGCGGCCGAGGATCGGACCGAGCAGCAGCACCGATCCGCGCAGCTTGCCCACCAGCTCCGGCGATGGCTGCGACGACGAGAGTTTCGGCGCGCGGATGCGGAGCGTGGGCGTGCCGACCCCCTCCACGTCGGCGCCGAGGCTCTCGAGCAGCTTGCACATCACCTCGACGTCGCGGATGCGCGGCACGTTGTCGAGCTCGCACCAGTCTTCGCTCAGCAGGCAGGCCGCGATGAGCGGCAGCGCCGCATTCTTGCTGCCTTCGACTGTCACGCGCCCTTCGATGCGCCGCCCGCCCTCAATGTGCAGATCCGCCATTAACACTCCCCGAGGTAGACAATCTCTTCCCGCAGCGCGACGCCGAATCGCTCGCGTACGGCGGTCTTGCAACGATCGATGAGCGCCCGGATGTCGGCGGCGGTGGCGCCGCCTTCGTTGACGATGAAGTTGGCGTGCGTGTCGGACACCTTCGCTGCGCCGAGCCGGCTGCCCTTGAGTCCCGCGCGGTCGACGAGCGCGCCGGCCGACGGCGGAATGCCGTCGGGCACGCGGTCGCGCGCCGGATCGGGATTCTGGAAGATGCAGCCCGCGCTCGGCGTGTCGAGCGGCTGCGTCTTCTTGCGATGCGCGAGCGAGGCGCGCGCGACGGCGCGCAGCGCGCCGGGATCGCCCGCGCCCGCGAGGAACTCGGCCCACAGCAGGATGTCGCGCGTGCGCCGCAGCCGGCTCGTGTCGTAGCCGAACTCCATCTCGCCCGCCGGCACCGTCCGCGCCTCGCCCTGCGGCGAGATCACGCGCACGGCGGCGACCAGGTCGCCGATGTTGCGGCCGCCGAAATGCGCGTTGCCGTGGATGGCGCCGCCGACCGTGCCCGGCGTGCCGGCCCAGGCCTCGAGCCCCGCGATGCCGCGGCCGATCGTCCACCGCACGAGGCCGTTGATGGTGAGACCCGCGTCGGCGCGCACGCGATCGGGCGCCGGCTGGCTGATGTCCATCGGCCGCAGGCGAATCACGAGCCCGCGCACGCCGGCGTCCGACACCAGCACGTTGGAGCCGCCGCCGAGCATCGTCACGGACTGCCCGGCGCCGGCCGCAATCGCCAGCGCCGCGCGCAGCTCGTCTTCGCTGCGCGCGTCAATCAGCCAGTCGGCTGGGCCGCCCACTTTGAACGTCGTGAGCGGCGCCAGCGGCGCGCCCTGGCGCACGCGCTCGCCGAACAGCGCCGTCAGCTCGCGATCGACGGCCGCGGAATGCGCGTTCACGCCGCCGCCTCCGGCAGGCGCGCGCGCATGGCAGCTTCGGCATCACGCGCGTCGGCGAGCGACACACGCCGGAACCGCAGCGCATCGCCGGGCGCGAGCTGGCCGGCGACCGGCAGGTCAGCGGTGATCACCGTCGCGGCGCGGCCGTATCCCCCGCTCGTCGCGCGATCCGCCATGAGCAGCACGCACGTGCCCGACGGCGTGATCTGCACGGTGCCCATCGCCACGGCCGACGACAGATGATCCCCGGGCGCATTCAGCGTCGCGCCCTCGAGACGGTAGCCCATGCGGTCGGAGTGCGGGCTGACGGTGAATGTCGACTCCCAGAATGACGGCTGACACGGTTCCGGGCCTTCGATGGCGCGCAGCGTGGCCGGTGCCGCGAGGGGCAAATGCGGCACGGCGATGCCGGTCGCGCGCGGACGCAACGTTGCCTCCCCGGCGCCGCCGAGCGGCACGGTGTCGCCGCGGCGCAGCGCGCGCCCCTGAAGGCCGCCCAGCGCCCCTTTGACGTGCGTGGCGCGGCTGCCCATCACATCCGGCACGCCGATGCCGCCGGCAAACGCCAGATACGCACGCGCACCCAATCGGCGTGTCCCGAAGGCCAGGCGCTCGCCTGCCTCGACGAGGAACGCCTCGTTCAACGGCAGGGGTCTGCCCGAAACGGCAAGTTCGAAGTTGGCTCCAACCACTGCGGCAATCGCGCTGCCCGTCAATTCAAGTTCGGGGCCAATCAGCGTGATTTCGAGCGCGGCCGCGCTGAAATCGTTGCCGGCCAGCCGATTTGCGGCCTCATGCGACCACCAGTCCATCGGCCCGGCGGCGGGCACGCCGAGATGCTGGAAGCCGAACCGCCCCGCATCCTGCACGGTCGTCAGCATGCCGGGCCGGATCACGGTGAATCCGCTCACCGCCGCTCCGCGACGAACCTGACGCGATCGCCCGGCTGCAGCAGCGACCGCCCGCTTGCCGCATCGAACATGCTCAGCGACGTCCGTCCGATGATTTGCCAGCCGCCCGGCGAGACCTGTGGATACACGCCGGTCTGACGCCCGGCGATGCCCACCGAGCCCATGGGCACATCGAGCCTCGGCGAGGAACGGCGCGGCGCGGCAATGGACGGATCGACCTGGCCAAGGTACGCAAAACCCGGCAGAAAGCCGAGCATGTAGACGCGATAGACGCGCTCCGCATGACGCGCGACGACGCCGGCGGCGTCGAGGCCGGCGAACGCCGCCACGTCGCCCAGATCGGGCCCTTCGTCACCGCCGTACCGGACGGGAATCTCGTGAAAGGCCGCGCCACGAACACCCTCCGATGGCGCCTGCCCGCGCGCGATCTCGCCGGCCCGCGCGGCCAGCGCCTCGATCAGCGCCTCGACCCGCACCCGGCGCGGATCGACGTGCACCGCCAGCGACGCAATCGCCGGCACCACGTCGCGCACCGCCATCGGCAGCGGCCGCTCGCGCAGCGAACCGGCCAGCGCCATCACGCGATCGTTGACGGCTTCCGAAAACTCGTCGCCGAAGCTCACGACCGCCGCGGCGTCACCGAGCGGAAGCACGCGGGGCGCGTCCATCACGCCGCGCGTTCGCCCAGCGCCCTGAGCAGCTTGTTGTGGAAATCATCGAACCCGCCATTCGACATGCCGACGACCAGGTCGCCCGGCTCCGCCTCGCGCGCGATCAGCGCGACGATGTCGTCGACGGCGGGAATGTGATCGGCGCGCACGCGCGCCGCCCTGAGATCCTTGACGAGCCGCTCGGCCGACAGCCGCTCGGCGTCGGGGAGATTCGCGCGGAAGACGGCCGCCAGGATCACGCGATGCACCGGCTCGGCGGCAAACGCTTTCGCGAAGTCGTCCTGGAACACGCGCCGGCACGACGTCGCCGACCGCGGCTCGAAGACCGCCCAGATGCGGCGATCGGGAAAGGCCGAGCGCACGCCGCGCAGCGTCTCGGCAATGGCCGTCGGGTGATGCGCAAAGTCGTCATACACCGCGACGCCCGCCGCGGTGCCCCGCAGCTGCATGCGCCGCTTGACGCCCTTGAACTGCCGCATGGCGTCGGCCGCCGCGTGCGGCGACACGCCTTCCGTGTCGGCAACCGCGATTGCCGCCAGCGCGTTGCGCACGTTGAACTCGCCGAACATCGGCAGCTCGATCTGCCCATACGGCTCGCCGCGCCGCCGCACCGAAAAGCGCGTGCCTTCCGGCGCCGCCTGAATCGAGTGGGCCTGCCACGTGGCGCCGTCCGCCAGCCCGAACGTCTCGACCTTCGAATGAGCCCCATCGGCCAGCGCCATGGCCTCGGGGCTGTCGGCGCCGAGCAGCAGCAGCCCGCGGCGCGGCACCAGGTTCACGAAGCGCCTGAACGCCAGCCGCAGGGACTCCATGTCCGGATAAATGTCCGCATGGTCGTATTCGAGGTTGCCGACGATGGCGACGTCGGGCAGGTATTTGAGGAACTTCGCCGTCTTGTCGAAGAACGCGCTGTCGTACTCGTCGCCTTCGATGACGAACTGCCGCCCCTGCCCGAGCCGGTAGCTCGAATTGAAGTTGCCGGTGATGCCGCCCACCAGCACGCTCGGATCGAGCCCGCCCGACGTCAGCGTCCACGCCACCAGCGACGTCGTCGTCGTCTTGCCGTGCGTGCCGGCCACGACGATTGAGCGCGCGGCCCAGAGGAAGTGATCGCGGATGGCTTCGGGCAGCGAACAGTAGCGGATCTTCCGGTCGAGCACTTCCTCGAGCTCGACGTTGCCGCGCGAAACGGCGTTGCCGACGACCACGAGGTCGAGGTCGGCGGAGATGTGGGCGGGGTCGTAGCCGTCGAGCAGCGTGATGCCCTCGCCGCGGAGGAAGTCGCTCATCGGCGGATAGACGTGATGGTCGGAGCCGCGCACGTCGAAGCCGCGCGCGCGCAGCAGCGCGGCAAGCGTGGCCATGGCCGTGCCGCAGATGCCGATCAGGTGAACGTGCTTCGCCATCTCAGTTCCTCACTCGACGGCTGCTTCGTCGATCGACAGCGCGGCGCCGCCGCGCGTGATGATCGATGCCCGCACGCCGAACGGCAGCGTCCAGAAGGGCGCCGTGCCGTGTCCTGACGGAAATCCGCTGAGGATGGGCCCGTCGAATCCCGCCAGGTCGTCGAAGAAGCGGCCGGCGACGCCGCACCCGGTCAGGCCGCCCTCGTCGCAGTCCATCATCGTTCCAAGAACGATGCCGGTGACATGTTCGAACACACCGGCGAGCCGCAGCTGCGTCAGCATGCGCCGCAGCTTGTAGGGACGCTCGGCGATGTCCTCGAGGAAGAGAATCGACGGGCGATCGAGGCGGATGCCGTACGGCGTGCCGAGCCCGGCCGCGATCTGCGTGAGCGTGCCGCCGGCGAGCATGCCGTCGGCCTCGCCCTCGCGCAGCACGGACAGGCCGTCAGGCTGAAGGCGGCCCATCGGCGCCGGTTCGAACAGCGCCTTCATGAACGAGGCCCGATCGTAGCCCTCATCGCGGCGCGCGAAGCGCCGCTCGAGCATCGGGCCGTGAAAGGCGACCAGGCCGGCGTGGCACACGCTGTAGACGAGTAGCGACGTGATGTCGCTGAAGCCGCAGAGGATCTTGCGGGCGCCGGCCAGCTCGGTCGCATCGATGAACGGGAGGATCTCGGCGCTGCCGTAGCCGCCGCGCGCGGCAATCAGCGCCTTGATGGACGGATCGCGCAGGGCATCGAGAAAGGACTGCGCGCGCAGCTCGGGCGGACCCGCGACGATCGGCTCGCGCGCGAACACGCGGTCGTCCCACACCGGCTCGAGGCCGAGCCGGCGCAGCTCCTCGACGCCGGCGTCGAACTCGGCGCGCACGAATGGGCTGGCAGGTGAAACGATGGCGACCTTGTCGCCGGGGACGAGCGCGCGGGGCCGAATCATGGCGGCGGTCAGCGGAACGAGGCCATCTCTTCCGCGACAGCCTGGTGCTCGGCGCATCCGAGCACCTCGCTGAGCGCGGGCGGCTTCGCCTCGGGGCCGGCCAGGAAACGCGCCTTGACCCGCTGCTGCCGGGCCAGCGCGTCCTCGACGCGCGAAAGCGGCAGCCGCTTCGATTCGACGGCATAAATGACCGCCTCGAGCGCGCCGGCCTGCTCCTCGGGCTTCGGATCGCACAGCAGCACCGCGTCGCAGCCGGCCGCGAGCGCCGCGACGATGGATTCAGACGGCTGCCACCTGGCGCTGACGGCTTTCATCGCGAGATCGTCGCTGATCACGAGTCCCTGGTAGCCGAACCGCTTCTTCAGGATCGCGTCGACGATCTTCGGCGACAGCGTCGCGGGCCGCTCGGCGTCGTACGCCGGCACGAGCACGTGCGCCGTCATGATGCACGCGACGTCCTCCTCCATCGCCGCCCGGAACGGCACGAGCTCGACCGCCTCGAAGCGATCCGGCCCGTGCTCGAGCACCGGCAGTTCGTGGTGCGAGTCGGTGCTCGTGTCGCCGTGCCCGGGAAAGTGCTTGCCGCAGGCGGCAATGCCTTCCGCCTGCAGGGTGCGGATGATCACGCGGCCGAACCGGGCGACGTCTTCGGCTTTTTCCGCCAGCGCGCGGTCGCCGATGACCGGGTTCGTTGGATTGGTATGGATGTCGAGCACGGGCGCGTAGTCGAGGGTGATGCCCACGGCGGCCAGCTCGCGCGCGAGCGCGCGGGCAAAGCGCTCGGCCAGCGACTCGTCGCCGCTGCGGCCCAGCGTATTCATCGGCGGCCACTCGGTGAACGGCCGGCGCAGCCGCGCCACGCGGCCGCCCTCCTGATCGACGCTGATCCAGAGCGGCGTGTCGCGCGCCAGGCCGCGGGCGCGTCGCGACATCTCGGCCACCTGTTCCGGCGAGTCGACATTGCGCGCGAAATAGATGACGCCGCCGAGATCGAAGTCGCGCGCGAGCGCGCGCGTCTCGGCCGGCACGTCCCTGCCGTCGAAGCCGACAATGGCGAGCTGCCCGACCGTGCGCCTGAGATCGCGGAGAGACATCAGAAGGCCATTCTATAATGCACCGTGCGAATCGACAGTTCGGCGCCCACCCGCATCGACCTGGCGGGCGGCACGCTCGACATCTGGCCCCTCTACCTTTTTCACGACAACGCCCAGACACTCAACGCGGCGATTTCGCTCAGGGCGCACTGCTCGATTCGCGGGCGGCGCGACGCGCGCGTGCGGCTGATCTCCGAAGACACCGGCGCCGAGGTTGACGCCGACGGCTGGCAGTCGCTCGACGGCGGCGGCGCGCTGCCGCTTCTCGCCCGGCTCGTGCGCTACTTCCACGTCAGCGGCATCGACGTCGTGACGCGATCGGAGTCGCCGTTCGGCGCCGGCATCGCCGGCTCGTCGGCGCTGAACGTCGCGGTGTGCGGCGCGCTGGCCGCGTGGAGCGAGCGCGAGATTCCGGCCGAGACACTGCTCGGCATCGCGATGAACGTCGAGGCGCAGGTGATCAACGTGCCGACGGGCGCGCAGGACTACCGCCCCGCGTACTACGGCGGCGTGTCGTCGGTGAAGCTGTCAATCGACGGTGTGCGGCGCGTACCGCTCGACATCGATCTCGGCGAGCTGCAGTCGCGCCTGGTGCTCGCCTACACGAAAGCGTCGCGCAACTCGGGGATCAACAACTGGGACGTCATGAAGCGCCACATCGACGGCAACGCCGAGATCATCGAGCGCTTCGCGCGCATCCGCGACATCGCCGTCGCGATGCGCGAGGCGCTCGCCGCGAGCGACTGGCCCGAAGTCGGGCGCCAGCTGCGGCTGGAGTGGGAGAACCGCCAGCGCC
>DATKDT010000057.1:0-20478 GCA_035512575.1 Vicinamibacterales bacterium
CGCCGATCATGTCGAGCAGCACGAGCGCCTTGACGCTGCCGAGCGTGCCGGCTTTCTTCGCGGCGTCCACGTAGTGGCGGCTGCCGAATGTGTTGCCGGTCGACCACTCGCCCCAGGCTTCCTCGCCGTCGAAGAAGACCAGCTCGTACGTGAACTCGCGCGGCTTGTCCTTCAGCACGCGCGCCAGCTCCATCAGCAGCGCCGTGCTCGACCCGCCGTCGTTGGCGCCGACGAAGACGAAGTCCTTCTCGGGCTTCGTGTCGTAGTGGCTGGCGATGAGGATGCGGTCAGGCCGCTTGCCGGGCAGGGTGACGGTGAGATTGGCCATCGGCACCTGGCCGACCGGCGTCGTGGCCATGAAGGCCTGTTCCTGTACCGTGAGGCCAATCGCCTCCATCTGTTTCGTGATGTAGGCGCGCGTCTGCCGGATGCCGGGCGACCCGGCCGGCCGCGGCCCGATCGCGACCATCTGCGTGAGATCCTCGAACGCCCGCTCGGCGCTGACTTCGGCGAAGACCTGCTTGCCGGCCGAAGCCTGCGCAGCAGGCGAAGGCTGGCCGGCCGCAGCAGGCGCAGGGGGAGCGGCCTCCGCGCACGCCAGAGCGAGAACCAGAGCGGCGCCGGCCAGAGCCTTCATTTGCGCTTGTCCCTCGATACGTAATCGCGGCGCGCGGCGCCGGTGTAGATCTGGCGCGGGCGCGCGATCTTCTGGTCCTCATCGCGCAGCATCTCGTCCCACTGCGAGATCCAGCCGGCCGTGCGCGGGATGGCGAACAGCACGGGGAACATGTCCTCGGGAAAGCCCATGGCCTGATAGATCAGGCCCGAGTAGAAGTCGACGTTCGGATAGAGCTTGCGGCTCACGAAGTAGTCGTCTTCGAGCGCGATGCGCTCGAGCTCCAGCGCGATGTCGAGCAGCGGGTTCTTGCCCGTGACCGAGAACACCAGGTCGGCGATGCGCTTGATGATCTTCGCGCGCGGATCGTACGACTTGTAGACGCGGTGCCCGAAGCCCATCAGGCGGCCGTCGCCGCCTTTGACCTTCTTGATGAACGCCGGCACGTGCGAGATGTCGCCGATCTCGCGCAGCATGCGCAGCACGGCCTCGTTCGCGCCGCCGTGCAGCGGGCCGTAGAGGGCCGCCGCCGCGCCGGCCAGCGACGAGTACGGATCGGCCTGCGAGCTGCCGATGCCGCGCATCGCGCTCGTGCTGCAGTTCTGCTCGTGGTCGGCGTGCAGGATGAACAGCACGTCGAGCGCGCGCTCGAGCACGGGGTTCGACTGGTACTTCAGCTCCGTCATCTTGAACAGCATGTTCAGGAAGTTGCCCGGATAGCTGAGGTCGTTGTCGGGATAGACGTACGGCCGGCCGATGCTGTGGCGGTAGGCGTAGGCGGCGATGCTCGGCACCTTCGCGATGAGCCTGATCGTCTGCGCGCGGCGCGACTCCTCGTTGAAGATGTTCTTGGAATCGGGATAGAGCGTCGACAGCGCGCCGACCGTGGTCAGGAAGATGCCCATCGGGTGCGCGTCGTACTGGAACCCTTCCATCAGCTTCTTGATGTTCTCGTGAAGCATGGTGTGCATGGTGATGTCGCGCGTCCATGCCTCGAGCTGGGCGGTCGTCGGCAGCTCGCCGAACAGGATCAGATAGGCCGTCTCGAGAAACGTGCTGTGCTCGGCCAGCTGCTCGATGGGGTAGCCGCGGTAGAGCAGCACGCCCTTGTCGCCGTCGATGTAGGTGATCGAGCTGCGGCACGACGCGGTATTGGTGAACGCCGGGTCGTACGTCATCAGCCCGAAGTCGTCCTCGGCCGTCTTGATCTGGCGCAGGTCGAGGGCGCGGATGGTGCCGTCTTCGATGGGAAGCTCGTACTGCTGGCCGGTGCGGTTGTCGGTAATCGTGAGCGTATCGGGCATGTGCGTCATCGGTCCGTGGGATCGCCGGGTTCAAAGCCTTCCGCGCCGTCCGGATCCGTGGAATCGGCCACCGAGGGCCCCGGCACGCGATAGTCGCCCGCCAGCCAGCGCCCAAGGTCGGCCATTTTGCAGCGCTCGCAGCAAAAGGGCTTCCAGTCGGGCACGGCCGGGCGCCGCCGGCAATACGCGCACGGCGGCGCTTCGGGCATCAGGACATTCTAACGGGTTCTAGTCCTGTTCGTCCTCTTCATGGGTCGCATGCCGGACGTCACGGGCCGACACCATGAAAATGACGTCTTCACCGACGTTGGTGGCGTGGTCGCCGATGCGCTCGAGATGGCGGGAGATGAGGATCAGATCCAGCGAGGGTTCGATCGTGTGCGGGTCCTGCAGCATGTAAGTCAGCAGCTCGCGGAAGACCTGGGTCTTGAGCGCGTCGAGCGAGTCGTCGGCCTCGAGCACGGCCTGGGCCAGCGTCGTGTCGCGGCGCACGAACGCGTCGAGCGCGTCGCGCAGCATGCCCTGCGCGATGTCGGCCATCCGGGGAATGTCGATCAGCTCCTTCACGGGCGGATGCCGCAGGTAGCGGCGCACGGCCTCCGCGATGTTCACCGCCAGGTCGCCGACCCGCTCCAGATCGGTGTTGATCTTCACCGCCGCGACAATGGCGCGCAGGTCGACCGCCATGGGCTGATGCAGCGCGAGCAGCTTGAAGCAGCGGTCGTCGATCTCGATGTGCAGCGCGTTGATCGGGGCATCACCCGCGATGACATCCTCCACGAGCTTTGCGTCGCGCTCGACCACGGCGCGCATCGAGAGGCGGAGGCGCTCCTCGGCCAGCCCGCCCATCTCGAGCAGGCGCCCCTTGAGCAGCTCGAGCTCGTCCTGAAAGTGTCGCTGAGGGCGTTCCGTCATTACCCGAATCTCCCCGTCACATAGTCTTCCGTCAGCGTTTCCGACGGGTTGGTGAAAATGGTTTCCGTGGAGCCGAACTCCACGAGTTTGCCCAGCCAGAAGAACGCGGTCTCGTCCGACACGCGCGCGGCCTGCTGCATGTTGTGCGTCACGATCACGATCGTATAGTCGCGCTTCAGCTGGTAGATCAGCTCCTCGATGCGCTGCGTGGCGATAGGGTCGAGCGCCGACGCCGGCTCGTCCATCAGCAGCACGTCGGGCCGGATGGCCAGCGCCCGCGCGATGCACAGCCGCTGCTGCTGTCCGCCCGACAGCGACAGCGCCGACGTCTTCAGGCGGTCCTTCACCTCGTCCCAGATGGCGGCGGCCTTGAGACTCTCCTCGACGCGGTCGGCCAGGTCGGCCTTGCCGCTGACCAGGCCGTTGATGCGCAGGCCGTAGGCCACGTTCTCGAAGACCGACTTCGGGAACGGGTTCGACTTCTGGAACACCATGCCGACCCGCTGCCTGAGGGCGACGACGTCCGTGCCGGGCGCGTAGATGTCCTTGCCGTCGATCGAGACCCTTCCCTCGACGCGCGTGCCGGGGATGATGTCGTTCATGCGGTTGAGCGTGCGCAGGAACGTGCTCTTGCCGCAGCCCGACGGCCCGATGAACGCGGTGACGCGATGGGCGCGAATCGCCACCGAGATGTCTTCGAGGGCGCGCGTCGCGCCGTAGAAGAAGCTGAGGCCCGCGGCCTCGATCTTCACCGGCGCCGCCGCCAGGGCCTCGTCGCCGCGCTCGACGCGCGGGCGCGCGACCATCGGCTCGCGCTCCGCAGGGGTAGTCATACGATCCGGTTCCTCTGAAAGCGATCGCGGACGACGATGGCCACGGCGTTCATCGTCAGCAGCAGCACGAGCAGCACGACGATACCAGCGGCGGCGTTCTCGGCAAAAGCGGCCTGCGGCCGCGAGACCCAGTTGAAGATCTGAATCGGCAGCACCGTGAACGGCGACCAGATGCTCTCGGGCGTGAAGGCGACATAGGTGAGCGCGCCGAGCGTGATGAGCGGCGCCGTCTCGCCGATGGCGCGCGAGAGTGCGAGGATGAGCCCCGTGAGGATGCCGGGCACGGCCGACGGCAGCACCTGGTGCCAGGTCGTCTGCCACTTCGTCGCGCCGAGCGCGTACGAGCCCTCGCGCAGCGACTTCGGCACCGCGCGCAGCGCCTCGCGCGTCGAGAGGATGACGACCGGCAGCACGAGCAGCGCGAGCGTCAGCGCGCCGGCGAGCACGCTCGGCCCCAGGTTCATCCAGCGGACGAAGAGGCCCAGGCCGAGCAGGCCGTAGATGATCGACGGCACGCCGGCGAGATTCGAGATGTTGATCTCGATGATCCGCGAGAGCCGTCCGCCGACCGAGTATTCCTCGAGATAAATCGCCGCGGCGATGCCCGTCGGAATCGTGATGGCCGCCGTGAGGCCGATGACGTAAATGCTGCCGACCAGCGCGTGCCAGATGCCGGCGTTCGCGGCGAACCGCGACGGGAAGCCCGTGAGGAACGCCCACGAGAGCCGGCCCCAGCCGTCGTGGAAGACGTCGTAGAGCAGCGCCGCCAGCGAGGCCAGCGCCAGCAGCAGCATGAGGATGCCGGCCCACCGAAGCAGGCGATCCTCGACGAGCTTGCGCGCGGTCGACGCCCGCCTTCGCGCGGAGCGCTTCGGCGGACTCGCCGGAGCCTGGGCGGAGGCGGTCATGCGTACTCCTCGCGGAATCGCTCGCGCAGCCAGTTGCTCGCCAGGTTCAGCGTGAACGTGCTGATGAAGAGCAGCATGCCGACGGCGAAGATCGTCTTGTACTCGATGCTGCCATGCGCGGTGTCGCCCAGGCTCATCTGCACGATGAACGCCGTCATCGTCTGCACCGGCACGGTCGGGTCGAGCGTCAGGCGCGGCTGCTGGCCGGCCGCGACCGCGACGATCATCGTCTCGCCAATCGCGCGCGAGACCGCGAGAATCGCCGCGGCCGAGATGCCCGAGAATGCCGCCGGCACGATCACACGAAGGGCGGCCTGCATCTTCGTTGCGCCCAGGGCGTACGCGCCTTCGCGCAGGCCGTTCGGGACGCTGCGGAGCGCGTCCTCGGAGAGCGACGCGACCAGCGGCAGGATCATGATGCCCATGACGATGCCCGGGCTGAGCGCGTTGAACCCCGACAGCCCCGGAATGACCTGCTGCAGCAGCGGAGTCACGAAGAGCAGCGCGAAGTAGCCGTACACGACCGTCGGCACGCCCGCCAGGATCTCGAGCACCGGCTTGAGCACGCGCCGCAGGCCGGACGGCGCGTACTCACTCAGGTAGATCGCGATGAGCAGGCCGGCGGGGATGGCAATCGCCATGGCAATCGCCGACGTCAGCATCGTGCCCGCGACGAGCGGCAGCACGCCGAATTGCTTCTGCAGGAACGCAGGCGTCCACTCGGTGCCGAAGAGGAAGTCGGTGAGCGGGACCTCGCGCAGGAACGCGACCGTCTCGACCAGCAGCACGGCGATGATGCCGACGGTGACGAGCACCGAGCCGGCGGCGCAGAGAAACAGCGCCGACTCGATGACCCGTTCCGCCGGCTTGCGGTAGCGGCGGGGCAGCACGACGCGCTACTGACTGCCCTTGAGGAGCGACTCGAGCGACGCGCCGTGCGCGGCGCCGGTGTACATCGAGCCCGTCGTCCCGGCCGTCCAGCGAGCGCGCACGAGCTGCTGCTCCGCGTCGCTCAGCGGCACGTAGCCGACGTCGCGGATGAGCGGCGCGCCCTCGGCGAGCAGGAAGTCGACGAACGCCTTGATCTCCGGGCGCGAGAGCTTCGCCGTGTTCACATACATGAACATCGGGCGCGACAGCGGGCTGTAGGTGCCGTTGCGCACCGTCTCTTCCGACGGCGCGATCGGGCCCGCCCCGTTGTCGGGGTTCTCATCGTCAATCGGCACGAGCTTCAGGCGGTTCTTGTTCTCTTCGTAGTAGGCGAAGCCGAAGTAGCCGAGCGCGTTCTCGTCGCCCGAGACGCCCTGCACGAGCACGTTGTCGTCTTCACTGGCCGTGAAGTCGCCGCGGCTTGCCTGCGACTTGCCGTTGATCGCTTCGGTGAAGTAGTCGAACGTGCCCGAGTCGGTGCCGGGGCCGTAGAGGCGAATCTCGCGATCCGGCCAGCCCTGGCGCACCTGGCTCCAGCGCATGACCTTTCTCTGCGCCTCGGGCTGCCAGAGCTTCTTGAGCTCGGCGGCCGTCATCGACGTCACCCACGTGTTGTTCGGGTGGACGACGACCGAGAGGCCGTCGTACGCGAGGGGGATTTCGATGAACTCGATGCCAGCCGCGCGGCACGTGTCGGCCTCGGCGGGTTTGATGGGCCGCGACGCATTCGACATGTCCGTCTCGCCGCGGCAGAACTTCTGGAAGCCGCCGCCGGTGCCCGACGTGCCGACGGTCACGCGCGCGCCCGGGGTCGCGTGCTGGAACTCTTCCGCGACCGCTTCTCCGATGGGGAAAACCGTGGACGATCCGTCGATGGCGATGACCTGCGGCGCGGCGCCCCCCTGCGACTGGGGGTCGCCCCCGCCCCGGCAGGCCCCGGCGAACGACAGCGTCATGATGGCGATGGTAGCGGCGAGGGCTTGGTTTCTCATGGCTTCACGATAGTCAGGTCAGGTTTCGCATCGGTTACTGCCGCGTTACACCCAGGTAAAACCTCACCGGGGTTCGGCTTCCAGGTCCATCCGGCCCGGCGCGGGCGTTTCATTCTCTGCCAGAAACTCGCCGATCTGGCGGCGCAGCTCCGTCTGGATGGCCGTAATCGATTTCTTGGCGTCGATCACGCGGAAGCTGAATTCGTCGGCCATCGACTGGTATTCCTTCAGCAGCGACCGCTGGTAGGTGCGGAAGTTCTCGTAGATGCTGTCGCCGGCCTTCAGGTCCATGCCCGATTCCCAGTAGTCCATGCCGCCGCCCTCGAGCACACGGCGCACCAGCGTGTCGACGTCGACGCGCAGGTAGAAGACCAGGTGCGGCGCGATCGCGAAGCCGTAGAGATCGCGCGTCCACTGCTTGTCGATGCCGCGCACGCCCGCGCGGGCGAGCGCCGTGAAGATGTAGCGGTCGGCGAGCACGACGAAGCCGGCCTTGAGCGCGGGGATGATCTCCTTCTCGAGCCGATCGGCGAAGTCGGTCGCGTAGAGCAGGGTGAACGTCAGCTTGTTGAGCGTGTTGCTCGACTTCGCGAGCTCGATCGTCGGCTGCATGAGCTCCGACCGCGCCCAGCCGGTCTCGACGACGCCGTAGCCCTGGATCTCGAGCCACTCGCGGAGCATCAGGATCTGCGTGGAGCGGCCGACGCCGTCGGTGCCTTCGATCGCGATCAGCTTGCCGGGGTAGTCGTCGATCGACAGGTAGGGCAGCCCGCGCCCGTACCAGTCGCCGGCGGCGGCGTCCGCGCGTGCGCCGTTGTCCGTGATCTCGACGGGCTTAGCTGGCGGCTGCGGCGGCTGCGGATCGGTCACGGCTCGACTCCAGACATTCGGTGACCATACGGCGGAACACCCGCTGCTGATCGGTGATGCTGCCGCGCGCGTCGACGACGCCGAGGCTGAATTCGTCGACGAGGTGGTCGTATTCTTCCAGCACGCGCGACTGGAACAGGCGGAAGCTCTCGTTCAGATTGGTGCTGAGGCCCATGTCCATGCCGGCCTCGTAGAACTTCAGCGTCACGCGCCGCGCCATCAGGCGGTCGAGCGAGACGTCGATCGGCACCTTGAAGTAGACGGCCAGGTCGGGACGGACGGCAAAGCTGTAGAGATCGCGCACCCACTGCCGGTCGACGCCGCGCGCGACGTCGCGCGCGAAGGCCGTATAGGAGTAGCGGTCGGCAAGCACGATCATGCCCGCCTGCAGCGGCGGGATGATGCGATAGAGCAGCCGGTCCGCGAAGTCGGTCGCGTGCAGCAGGCTGAAGGTCATCGGCGTCAGGGTGTTCTTCTTCTTGCCCTGCTTGGTCGCCGCCTTCACCAGGACCGACGAGTTCCACTCAGTGACGAAGACGCGGTGGCCCGACGCCGCGAGCCACTTTGCGAGCAGGCCGAGCTGGGTGGTTTTTCCCGACCCGTCGATGCCCTCCACCACGAACAGGCGGCCGGGATAAGTGTGGGGCGTCGTGAGGTTGTTCAGCATCCTGAGGCGTATCCCTGTCCATTCTGTCAGAGTCGGACGGCGGCTCGGGCGTGTCGAACCGCAGGCTGGTGTCGAGCGCCCGGCTCAACGGTTTCGCGTGTCGGGCGGCCGCCCAAAGTTCCAGCTCAGCATCTCCGACCGTCGTCAGCTGCACCGAGAGGTGCGACTTTCGGTCATGCACGTCCAAATTCCGGACCACCTGAGCATGACTTCGGTCCAATCCCTCGGCCAAACGCAGCATTGCGGCGAGATTTTTGACGATTTTTCTTTGCGACGCCCGCAGCGCGCCGAATTCGGGGTGGCTTTTCTTCGGCGGCGACAGCCGGTGATAGCGGGCGATGAGGGCGATGGCCTCGATTTCGGCCGGCTCGAAGCCGCGGAGGCCGCCATTACGGATGAGATAGGCCGAGTGCCGGTGGTGATCCTCGTGCCCGATGTGCATCCCGATGTCGTGCAGCAGGGCGGCCAGCTCGAGCCATTCACGCTCGCGCGCCCCGAGCCCGTGCACTGCCCGGGTCTGGTCGAAGAGCGCCACCGCGAGGCGCGCGACCTGGCGGGCGTGGTCCGCGTGATAGTTGCAGCGCTCGGCGAGCTCGATGACGCTCCGGCGGCGCACGTCGGGGATGCGCTCGACCTTGCGGATGTGCGCACTGTTCTTCTGGATGTAGTCGAGGACCAGCCCCTCGCGGAGCGCGAGATCGCAGAGCGTGATCGCGTCGGCGTCGAGGTCCCGCAGCAGCGTGTCGAGCAGCACGATGCCGGCCACGGCCAGGTCGGCGCGGCGCGGATCGAGCCCCGGCATCTTCAGCCGCTCGTCGAGCGTGAACGAGGTCAGGCGCTTCCGGAGCCGGTGCAGCGATTTGACGTGCACGCGCAGGTTGCGCGCATCCGACGCGCGGCCCACGTTCGCGGCAATCGCGCCCAGGCTGAGCATCGTGCCCGAGGTGCCGAACACGCGGGCGTAGCCGCGGCGGTTCACCTCCGCGAGGAAGTCGCGCGTTTCCTTGCGGATATAGCGGACCAGCCTCCGCTCGTCGCGCGGCGCCAGCGGATCGGTCTTCACGAACCGCTCGGTCAGGCGGATGACGCCTGCCTTGAAGCTGCGGCCCATCGCCATGCGGTGCGGCGATCCGAGCGTGATCTCCACGCTGCCGCCGCCGATGTCGATGACCACGGCGGGGCCGTCGCTCATGTCTACGCCGTAGCCGGCCGCGCGATGGATGAGACGCGCCTCTTCGGTGCCCGAGATGACGCGCGCCCGGATGCCCGTCTCGCGGCGCACGAGCGCGATGAAGTCGCCGCCGTTCCCGGCTTCGCGCACGGCGCTCGTGGCGGCCGCGATGATTTCGTCCACCTGGTGCGATTCGGCGAGGCGCTTGAAGCGGCCGAGCGTCTGCAGGGCCGCGGCCGTGGCGGAGGGCGTCAGCGCGCGCCCGTCGAGGCCGCCGGCGCCGAGCCGCACCATCTCCTTTTCGCGGTCGACGACTTCGAACGACAGGTCGGGGCGGATGCGCACCACGATCATGTGGATCGAGTTCGTGCCGATGTCGATCGCCGCTATCCGCATGTTTACAGAGCGTTTACATGGTCGAGTCCGGTGGCGGGCAGGACCGTTCGCATCCTATCATGTGAGTCATGGCGGCACTGGCCGATGTCCTGCTCGAGCGCGCGAAGGATCTGACCCGGCATCTGGCGAGCGCCATCAAGGGCGACGTGCGCGGCGTGCACCAGGGCCGCGTGGCGTCACGGCGGCTGCGCGAGTCGCTGCCGATGGCGGGCCGCGGCGCCGGGCAGGCCGCGGCGCGCGCGCGGAAATCCTTTCGCGCGGTGACGCGCGCCCTCGGGCCGGTGCGCGAACTCGACGTCGCGCTCGTCCACCTCGACACCGGGCTCGAAGGCAGCCGCATTCCGCCGATCGCCATCGAGCGCGTGCGCGCGCACGTGCTGGCCGAGCGCGAGCGCCGCCGCGAGCGGATGCTCGCCAGGCTGGAGCGCATCGATCTCGACGAGGCCATCGGCCGTGTCGAGCGCGTGGCGAAAGCCGCCGAGGCGCAGGGCGTCACGCCGTTCAGCGCGGCGCGGCTGACCGCCCGCGTGCGCGACCGCGCGTCGGCGCTTGCCGCCGCCATCGATCAGGCGGGCACGCTCTATCACCCCGATCGCCTGCACGCCGTGCGCGTCGCCGCGAAGAAGCTGCGCTACGCGCTCGAAGTCGTGGCGTCGACCGGCCTGGCCGACACGGCCGCGACGCTCCGGGCGCTGCGGCGGCTGCAGGCGCTGCTCGGCGACATGCACGACTACCAAATCCTGCTCGAGCATGTGGCCGCCGTCCGCGACGCCACCCCCAAGGGCACGCCGGGGGCCGCGGGCCTCAAGGCCATGGCGGCCGCGTATGACCGGGAATGCAGGAAATTGCACGCGGCGTACCTGAAACAGGCGCCCCCGCTCGCCGCCACGGCAGAGCGGCTGACCCATCTCGAGCTGAAAGTACGAAAGACTAGGCAGTAACGATGGAGCTCTACCTGGTCCGGCACGGGATTGCCGCCGAGCGCGGCACGGAATGGCCGGACGACTCGACGCGGCCGCTGACGCCGAAGGGCATCGCGCGCATGGGCAAGGTCACGGCCGGCCTCGAGGCCCTCGGTGTGGGGCTCGACCTGATTCTCACCAGCCCGCTGGTGCGCGCGCGTCAGACCGCCGATCTGCTGCATCAGGGCCTGGGCGGCGCAACGCCTCTCGAGGAAACCGCGCTGCTGGCGCCCGGCGGGAAACCCGCCGACCTCGTGGACCACCTGCGGTCGCGCAAGAAGTCCGACCGCATCGCGCTGGTCGGCCACGAGCCCGATCTCGGCCAGCTTGCCGCCTTCCTCATCGGCGCGCGCGCGCCGCTCGTCTTCAAGAAGGGCGGCATCTGCCGCATCGACTTCGAGAAGTCCCCGCCCGTCCCGCCAGGTCAGCTGGTGTGGTTTGCCCTGCCGCGGATGTTAAGAGCTCTCTGAGATCCGCAATTTCAGAAGCTCCAGTAGAACGTGAGCCTGAAGACGGAGTCGTTCCCAGGCGTGGGCAGCGCCCCATTGCCGCGGTAGACCACCCACTCGACATTCGGACTGATGCGCACCGGCGGGTGCAGGGAGTACTCGATACCGGCGATGGTTGTCGTGAACGGGTGCGTCGGGGCGATCGGCAGGTAGTCGATAGCCGCGCAGTCGGAGCAGGGGTCGTTCATTCGATCCACGCGTGCGAACATCGACAGCGATTTCGGCTTCAGGTCGAAGACGGCGAACCCCGAGACGAGATCGAGCTCGGTGTCGCCCGTCGCCGCGCGGCGCTTCTGGTACGAGTACTGCGCGCCGGCGCGTCCCCTCGCGCCGCGATATCCGGCGAAGACCTGCGCCGTGGTGCGGTCCGCGTCGTTTGCCCGATTGAACTGTCCGAACATGACTTCCGCGGTCAATCCCTGCTTCGGCTCATAGCGCGCCGACGTGCGGAACCCTTTGTGCGCGTCGGTCTCGGCGTTGTTGCCCGACTCGTTGCCGTACTGCACGGCGTACTTCACGGTCTCGGCGCTGTTGATCGGGCCCGAGAGGGTGAGCCCGGTGTCGCGCGACGAGTCCCACCGGTACAGATCGAGCGGCGTCTTCTCGATGTGCCGCAAACCCCACACGCTCTCGACGAAGTCGAACGTCAGCGACGGCTGGATGCCGAGCGTCAGTGCCTGCCGGCCGTGGAGGTTCCACCGCAGGTAGGCGTCCTTCAGGTATGGCGTGAGCGCCCCGCCGGCGAGCTTGCCGTTGCTGTTCATCTCGAGCCGCAGGCGCGCCGACAGCGCCGGGCTGAACGTGTGGTCGTACGTGAAATAGGCGCGGCGCAGCCAGAACCCATGCTGTCCGTCCCAGGCGGGCAGGTGATGGCCCGGGAACGCGTAGTAGTCACCGAAGACGAGACCGGAGATCTTGTACGCCGGCGCGGGCACGGCTGGCGCCTGGGCCGGCGCGGCCGGGGGTGTCTGCGCGCTGGCGGGGGCCACGGCGCAGGCGGCGGTCGCGATGAGCACGAGTGTGAGTCGCATCATGGCGGCAGCCTAGCACCGGCGTCACAGATGTAACACCGGTGCGACGCGCCGCGTCGCGGGAATTAACCGGCGCGAAACAGGAATGGCCCGATTGTTTACGCGCCTGTTACATGCCTGCTGTGACGACCGCGCCCTTCGGCACCACGATGACGCCGCTGCGGATGTAATAGCCGTCGCCGTCGGCCTCGTCGACGCCCGCGTCATTCACGAGGCGCACCCCGTCGGCGATCCGCGCGTTCTTGTCGACGATGACGCCGTCGAGGACGGCGTTGCGGCCGATGCCGATGGGCACCGTGTGCGCCCCGGGCGTTTCATACGCATCGGCGCCGAGCAGGACGGACCGCCGGATGCGGGCGCCCTCGCGAATCGACATCCTGATGCCGATGATCGACTGATCGATCGTGCACGCCTCGAGATCGCAGCCTTCCGCGACGATCGATCGGTCGATCCGGCACCCGTGCACGCGCGTGCCCGGCAGGAAGCGGGGGCGCGTGTAGATGGGCCGCTCCGGATCGAAAAACCTGAACGGCGCGGGGCGCTCGGTCAGGGCCAGGTTCGCGTCGTAGAACGCGCGCACGGTGCCGACGTCGGCCCAGAAGCCCCGATAGAAATAGGCGTGCACGCGGTGCGTGCCGAGCGCGGCCGGAATCAGCTCCTTGCCGAAGTCGATGCCGGGCGTGGTCCTGAGCAGATCGAGCAGCACGTCGCGGGAGAAGACATAAATGCCCATCGACGCCATGAACGGCTTGTCGGTGCCGGAGCCGCCGAACGCGGAGCCGGGCGGCACGCTCCGGCCGATCTCCCGGAGCCGCGCCGCATTCGGCTTCTCCTCGAACGCGGTGATGCGTCCCGCGGTGTCGAAGTGGAAGATCCCCATGCCGGTCGCGTCCTCCGGCGTCACGGGCTGCGCGGCAATCGTGATGTCGGCGTTGCTCTCGATGTGCGCGTCGATCAGCTCGTGGAAGTCCATGCGGTAGATGTGGTCGCCGGCCAGGATGAGAAAGTACTGGGCGTCGTAGTCCTGGAAGTGCCGCGCCGCCTGCCGCACGGCGTCGGCCGTGCCCTGGAACCAGTCCGTGCTGTCGGGCGTCTGCTCGGCGGCGATGATCTCGACGAACCCGCCGGAAAAGACGTCGAGGCGGTAGGTCTGCGCGATGTGGCGATTGAGCGAGGCCGAATTGAACTGCGTCAGCACGAAGATCCGCTTGAGCCCGGCGTGCAGGCACAGGCTGATCGGGATATCGATGAGCCGGTACTTGCCGCCGATGGGCACCGCCGGCTTCGATCGATGGTGCGTCAGCGGAAACAACCGCGTGCCGCGGCCACCGCCAAGGATGAGCGTGAGCACGTCCTGCATCCAGGAAGGATATCGAAGTCGGCAGGCCCACGCACGGAGCCCGTTACACAAAATTTACGTACGCGCGGCGCGGCCTGGAGGCATGATCGGCGTGCCATGCTGGAGCAGCTGCTGACACATCGAGGCCACATTCGACGACTCATCATCGCCGACGCGCACGCCGGAGGCTGGGAAATCACGGAGGAGCTCGACAGCCGGCTTCTGAGCCGGTCGCGGTATCGCGACTGGCATCGCGTCGAGCAGGCCGTGCGGCTGAAAGTGTCGCGGCTGGAGCAGGACGGGTGGAGCGTGGAGCCGTCTACCTAGCCGTCTCGCCGGCCGTCTCGACGAAACGGTAGCCGAGTCCGACCACCGTTTCGATCTGCGCACCCGCGGCGCCGAGCTTCGAGCGAAGCCGTCCGACGTGCACGTCCACCGACCGGGTCTCGATGAGGTGGGCATAGCCCCAGACGCGCTCCAGGAGCCGGTCGCGCGACAGCACGCGGTTCCGGTTTTCGACCAGGAAGCGCAGCAGCTCGAACTCGCGCCGCGTGAGCCGCACGGGGTTGCCGTCGACTTCAATCGCCACTGCGTCGAAGTCGGCCGTCAGATGACGGCCGCGATAGGGTGCGGCAGCGGCCACATCCGGGCCCTGCTGCCGCCGGCGCAGCACCGCGCGCACCCGCGCCGCCAGCTCACGAATGCTGAACGGCTTGGTCACGTAGTCGTCTGCGCCAAGATCGAGTCCGGCGACGCGGTCGGTTTCGCTCGTCCGCGCCGTGAGCATGATGATGGGGAGCGTGCTGATGGCCGGCGTCGCGCGGACCACGCGGCAGACCTCGGCGCCGCTCATCACGGGCAGGTTGAGGTCCAGGATCATGAGGTCCGGCGGCCGGTCGATCAGCGCGCGCAGGGCGGCGTCCCCGCTGTGGACGATGCCGACCGTGGCCGTGCCGGTGCGCTCCAGCGCGTGCTTGATCAGTCCCGCGATGTCGGCCTCGTCTTCGACGACCAGAATGCGGGTGTGGGCGGCGGCCATGTCCTGACCACCGTATCGCCGCGACATTTCTCCGCGGTGTCGAGGAGGTTTCGTGCCCGTTAACTCCGCGCGCGCCGGCTCAGTCGACGACATAGCTGTACAGTTTCCACTGCCCGCCGCGCTCGGCCATCGATCCGAAGAGCCTCAATCGCTGCGATCCGGCCGCCGTCCGGAGATCGAGCGCGGACTCGCGATGGATGGTGACGTCGCCGTACGAGGCACTGCCCTCGAACGAGACGGCAGCGAGGTCGTATCCCTTGCCTCCGTGCGTCGCGAGCAGCGTTTTCACGTAGCCGGTGTTGCGCTGCGCGTGATCCCGCCAGAAGTAGTTCCACGGCATGCCGACTTCTTCGCGCGATGCCGGCAGTGCCGGCCAGACGGTGTCGCGCAATTCCTCTTCCGACAGCGCGAGCCGCGCGAGACGCGGCTCGTCTGCGGCGGCCAGCGCCTCGAGCGCCGCGGCGGCGAGCGCCTCGGGAGAGTCGAAGCTGTTGCTCCACGCGGGCTGCGGCGTGGCGCCGCAGCCCGTGAGGAGCAAGATGAAGAAGGCGAGGACTACCGGTCCGCGTAGTTCGTCCAACCCAGTGTCCAGTCTTCCTCGATCTTGTCGCTGAGCGCCCCGATGAAGCGCGCCATCTCGAAGAACCCGTCGTTTGGCGGCACCGCGAACGCGAGCGTCAGCGCCGGCGAGCCGGGCGCCGGGCGGAACACGGGCGCCGTGAAACTCGTGGGCGCGATGAGCTGCGGGTCCACCTGGTGCAGCGTGCCGGCCGCGTGCAGCTGGATGCCGGCCACGGTGCTGCTGTGCAGGTTCGTGCCGTTGTTGAACACGATGGTGTTCATTACCGACAGCACGCCGCTGGCGGCCTGCGCCAGCGTCGCGGGCGTCGACACCTGGATGCCGTTGCCCTTGAACCCGTAGACGATCGCGTTGCGAATCGTGCCGGCCGTGCCTTCACGCAGCGTCATGCCAGTCGTGCTCTCCGGGCCCCACGTGGTGCTGCGGTCGCCGACGAGCGTGATGTTGTAGATCGTCGGGTTCGATCGCGGCAGCAGGTCGTTGTTGTTGCCGTTGTTGTCGGCCTCGATGCCGCGGTCGGCGTCGTCGCCGCGCTGCTGCACGATGGCGAACTGCAGGCGGCCCGACCAGCCGAAGGTCCAGTCGATGCTGTCGTCGCCGATATAGGTCAGCACGGCGCGCTTGATGTCGACCGTACCCCCGAACATCTCGATCCCGTCGTCCCTGTTGTGGGTGACCTGGATGTTCTCGACGATGGTGCCGCGGCCGACGCCCTGGAACGCGATGCCGTTGAGCTCGTTGTCGGGGCTGAACTCGATGCCGGCAAACTCGACGCGCACGTAGCGGAGGATCCCGCTGTTGTCGTCCGGGTCGCTGCCGCCGTAGGCGCCGGTGTCGCCTTCGCCGATGCCGAGGCCGCCCGGCAGGTTCACCGGGGCCCGGCCGTTGATGATCAGGCCGCCCCAGTCGCCGCGGCCGCGCGAGCCGACCGGCTGGTCGCTCGTGAAGACGATCGGCGCCTCGCGCGTGCCGTCGGCGATGATCTGCGCGCCGCGGTCGATGATGAGCGTGCCGCGCGTGGCCGTCTCGCCGACGATCGTCGTGCCGGGCTGGATGACGAGCCGCGCGGTGTTCTGGAAGAACACCGCGCCTCGGAGCAGCCAGTAGGTGTCATTGGTCAGCGTCAGAGTGCCGCTGGTGAACCGGCCGCGCAGCACGCGCACCGGCTTGTCGATTCCCGGCACGTTGACCGCCGGGCCGACGACCTGGGTCTGAACGTCCTGGCCGGGGGCCGCGGCGACGAGCAGCGCGGCGGCAATGGCAATGCGAATGAGTGTCTTCATCATGATCCTCAGAAGGCGGAGAAGCCGAGTGACAACTGGATGGTGCGGCCGACGCGGTACTCGCGCTGCGTCTCGGCCGCCTGCAGGAACGTGATCGGCTGGTTCGTGACGTTGTCGGCGGCCAACCGGATGTTGAGCCGGCCGAGGCGCTGCGACAGCGCGAGATCCAGCGTCGCGCGGCCCTTCTCGACGATGTCGGGCAGACCGAGCGAGCCGACGTCGGCGATGCGGTCGCCGTAGTAGTTGAAGAGCACGCGGCCGACGGTGTTGCCGGCGCGCAGCTCCGCCATGCCGTTGACCAGGTGCCGCGACGTGCCCGAGAGCGGGCGCACGAGCGACGTCAGCACGTTGTTCTGGGCGGGCGTCAGCTCGATCTCCGAGTCGACAAACGTGTAGTTGCCGCCGACGAAGACGAAGTCGGTCAGGCGCTTCCGCGCTTCGAGCTCGACGCCGATGTTCCGCGCCGAGTCGGCGTTCGTGTACGACGTGCGCAGCTGCGCCGTCGGCTCGACGAACCGCTCGATCGGGTCGTTGAAGTTCTTGAAGAACACGCTCGCGCTGATGACTTCCTCGGCGCGCGGGAACCACTCCCAGCGGACATCGAAATTCTGGATGAGTGATCTGGTGAGTTCAGGATTGCCGATGAGCGCGCGGCCGCCGACGATGTCGGTGAACTCGAACGGCGCGAGCTCGCGGAACTCGGGACGGTTGACCGTCTGGCTGAAGCCGGCGCGCAGGTTCTGGTCGGGCCGGACGGCGTAGACGAGGTTGATGGACGGGAACACGTCCGTCTCCTCGATCTCGCCGCGAATCGTGTCGGGCGAGCCGTCCTCGCCCGTGTCGAACAGGTCGAACGTGTCGACGATCTGCGAGAAGCGCTCGATGCGCGCGCCGCCGACGAGCCGCAGCGCGTTCGACAGCGGCAGGTCGATCATCGCGAAGAACGACAGCACCTCCTGCTCGGCCGAGTAGAAGTCGGTGTTCCGCGTCTCCTCGCGAAGCTCGAAGAGCGGGCCGATGTTCTCGGCGGTGAAGATCTGCTCGGGCTGCTGCGAGAAGTCGAAGCGCTGGGTCGTGACCGCGAGCGGGATGAAGCGGAACCGGCGCGACGCGAAGTCGCGCTCGCGGCGCGTGTACCCCGGCCCGGCCTTGAGCATTGTCGGCATCCCCGCCCAGTTCGTGAAGAACATCGACCAGCTCGCGGCCGCGTCGATGGCTTCCTCGTCAAGGTCGTTGAACATGCGGAGGCCGCTCTGCGATTCGTCGGCGAGCAGGAACACGTTGCCCGTTTCCTCGTAGAGCGTCTCGCGGATGTCGGGCTGGTCGAGGTTCGAGCGCGAGACGGTGCCGCGCCACTCGAGGCGCGAGTTGGACAGGCCGGACACGAAGTGTTCGCCCGAGAGCTGGCCGGTGCGGAGGTTTTCTTCCTGCCACAGCAGCCGGGCGTTGCGGAGATCGCGGCCCGCGTCGGCATTGAAGCCCTCGAAGGTCCGCGTTTCGCGCTTGCCTTTGTCGGTGGAGAAGCCCTGGAGCGAGACGCGGTTATTCGGCGTGAACTGATACGAGAGGTTCGCGACGCCGGCGAGCATGCCCTGGCTCGACGAGACCTCGTAGTCGTATTCGGAAAACGGGGTCAGGCCGCCCGTTTCGTCGGTGCGGAAGTAGTTCTGGACTTCCGGCTGGAACTCGTTGCGGTAGCTCTGGCTGACCGACGCGAGCACGCCCAGCGCGCCGAAGCGGTTGGCGTAGGCGGCGCTGAAGCCCTGGTTGGGCCGGCCCTCGGCGGCGCGCGGCTCCCAGACGTTCGCGAAGGTCTCGCCGAGCATCTCGAGTTCCGCGCGAGGGACGCCGAGCTCGGGACTGAAGATGCCGCCGCGGGTGACGCGCCGATCGGTGGGGAAGCGCGACGACAGCGCGCGTGAGCCGTCGCCGATGCCGAGCCAGTCGGTGCCGCCGCCGGGATGGTCGAGGATGTCCTTGCCGTACGTCTGCGTATTGACACCGAACGAGATGCCGAAATCGAGCACCGGGCGCGAGGGCAGCTTCGACGGCACGATCTCGACGAGACCGCCGGCGAACTCCGCGGAGCGGTCCGGCGTGTAGGTCTTCACGATCGAGACGTTGTCGAGCAGGCTCGCCGGGAACATGTCGAGCGAGACGACCTTGCGCTCGGGCTCGGTCGACGGCATCACCGCGCCGCTCAGCGTCGTGTTGCTGTAGCGCTCGCCAAGGCCGCGCACGAAGACGTACTGGTTGTTGACGATCGAGAGGCCCGTCACGCGCTGAAGCGCCGACGCCGCCGTGGAGTCGGCGTTGAGCCGCATCTCCTGGCTTCCCAGGTTGTCGGTGATCGCCGAGGCCCGCTGGCGCTCGACGAGCTGCGCCGCCGCGCTCGACGTTTCGGCGTCGGTCGCCTGGCCCGACACCGTCACGGATTCGGTGAACCCGCCGATCGGCAGCGAGACGTTCACATCGCGCACGACGCCGGGCGTCACCTCGACCGAGATCACCCGCTCCGCGTAGCCTTCGAGCGCGACTTTGATCCGGTGCGTGCCGGGCGGCAGCGTCAGCGACCACCGCCCGTCGAGGTCGGTATGGGCGATCTGGGACGTCCCGACCACTTCAACCGGCACGCCGGGCAGCGGGTGTGCATTGGTGGCATCGATGACACGGCCGGTGATCCGGCCGGTCGCGGGGGTCTGGGCGCCGGCCGCCGCCGACAGCGGTGCGGACAGCAGCGCCACGAGCAGCGCACAGAGAGAGAGGGGAATCAGGCGTTTCAAGGCTGGCCTCCACAAAAGCTCACGGGTTTCGAACTGTGTGAGGCCGAGCGTACGGGCGCGGTGTGATGAGGGTACTAACGGCAGGTTACGTGCCGGTTAATTCTGCGGCCCGCCGCGAACGCGTCGTGCTCAGGACGGCTGCGGCAGGCGCACGGTGAAGATCGCGCCGCCGCCGTCACGATTGGCGGCCTGCACGGCGCCGCCCTGCAGGCCGACCAGGTGCTTGACGATGGCGAGCCCGAGTCCCGTGCCGCCGGGATCGCGCGTGCGCGCGCGGTCGACGCGGTAGAAGCGCTCGAAGATGCGCTCGAGATCGGACGCGGGAATGCCGGGGCCGCGATCGGCGACCTCCACCACGAGGTCAGTGCCGTCGCGCCGCGCGTGAACCTCGACGGCCGAGCCCTCCACGCCGTAATGCACGGCGTTCTCGATCAGGTTCCGGAAGACGTCGTGCAGCTTGGCGGGGTCGCCCGAGATCGACGATGCCCCGGGGTCGACCGCCAGCTCGATGCGCATCCGCCGCGCCTCGATCGCCGGCTCGAGTTCGGCCTCGACGCCGCCGACGACCGATTCGAGCGTGAACGCCGCCTGTTCGAGCTCCTCCTGTCCGGCATCGAGCCGGGCGAGCCGCAGCAGGTCCTTGACGAGCCGCTCCATCCGCAGCGTGTGGCGGGCGATGATCTCCAGGAACCGGCGCTGCTGCTCGGCGCCGGCGGGGGCGTCGAGCAGCGCCTCCACATAGCCGCGCACCGCCGTCAGCGGCGTGCGGAGTTCGTGCGAGACGTTGGCGACGAAGTCCCGCCGGATCTGGTTCGCCCGCTGCAGGGCGGTGATGTCGTGGAGCACCAGGACCGCGCCGCCGCCCGACGGCGCCGCGATCGGAGCGGATCGCGCGGCGAAGAGGCGGTCCGGCGCGCGGCCGAGCGTCAGCTCCATCTCATCGACCGCCTGACCGCGCAGGGCGGATCCAATCAGCGTGGCGATATCGGGCTGCCGGATGATCTCGAGATAGTGCAGGCCCTCGGGCGCGGCCGGCATCTGCAGCATCGCGCGCGCCGCGGCATTGGCGAGCAGCACGCGCCCGGCGGCGCTGACCAGCACCACGCTCTCGAACATGCCGGAGAGAATCGCCTCCATGTGCGCGTGGTGCCGCGTCGATGTCTCGAGCCGCTCTCCGAGCGCGCGGGCGGCACCTTCGAACACACGCGCGGCCTGTCCGGCCTCATCGTCGCCGTAGGTGCGTGTGGGAATCGCCCCGTCGCCACGCGCGTAGCGCCCGGCGACGGCCGTGATGGCGCGCATCCGCGCGCGCGCCGACGCGCCCGCCCATGCGCTCAAGCCGGCGGCGGC
>DATKDT010000058.1:0-31270 GCA_035512575.1 Vicinamibacterales bacterium
GAGAATCATGGCAATGCTCAACCCGCGACTCGATCGCCAGGCGCCCTCGCGGCGCATGCTCGTCGCACTCGGCGTCGTCCTTCTGCTCGTCGCACTGCCGGTCGCGTCTCTGCGCGCCCGTCAGGCCGGTCCGGTGCCGCTCACCGGCACAATCTACGACGTGACCGGAGGCGTGATTCCGGGCGTGACGGTGACGCTCGTGGATGCGGCGCAGAACACATCCGTTGCGACGTCCGCTGCCACCGGTCGCTTCGACTTCCCGCCTGTGGCAGCGGGCAAGTACACCCTCGACGTAACCCTTCCCGGCTTCCGCGCGCTTCGCCAGGAACTCGAATTGCGCAATGCGCGCGACTGGGAGCGCGCCGTCATCCTGCAGGTTGGCGAATTGCGGGAATCGGTCACCGTGTCTGCGGGCCGCATCACGGTGCAGGAGCAGGTGCCGCCCGCGCCCGCGCCCCGCATGCCGGTTCGCGTAGGAGGCGACGTCCGCCCACCTCGCAAGACGGTCGACGTCAAGCCGACCTATCCGGCGTCGATGCGCCAGGCCGGTCTCAGCGGGGTCGTGCCGATCGAGGCCATCATTGGGCGCGACGGCGCCGTCTCGTCGGTGCGCGTGCTCAGCGCGCAGGTACACCCGGATTTCGCGATTGCTGCCGCGGATGCCGTGCGCCGGTGGCGTTTCTCGCCCACGTTGCTGAACGGCGCGCCGGTCGACGTGATGATGACCGTAAGCGTCCGGTTCGCGCTGAATTGATCAGCCGTACATGGAAAAGGCCCGCGTGAGCGGGCCTTTTCGCAAGATGTTGGTCGGGGCGAGAGGATTCGAACCTCCGACCCCTCGGTCCCGAACCGAGTGCTCTACCAGGCTGAGCCACGCCCCGACCGGGTGTGGAACGGGTTATTTTACCTCAACTTCGGTCTCGATCGGCAACGCCTCCACCGCTTCAAGTGCTTCGTAGTGCGTGAGATCGGGGTGCAGGGGCGTCACCGAGACGAATCCGTCCTTCACGGCCTGATAGTCGGACCGGTCGTGCGGCTCCCAGTCGTTCTGCCCTTCCTCGATCCAGTACCAGACGCGCTGGCGCGGATCGATCACATCCATGACCGACGTGATGTGGTTACGCTTGCCCTGGACGGTGACCCGGAATCCCCGGATCGGCCCGGTCGGCAGATTGATGTTTAGCAGCGTTCGCGGCGGCAGGCCCCGCTCGAGCACGGCCTTCCCGTACCGCGCCGCGGCCGAGGCCGCAGGCCCGAAATCGAAGACGCCGCGGGTGTACTGCAGCGACACCGCGAGGCTCGGCACGCCCAGCAGCGCCCCTTCGAGCGCGCCCGCCACCGTGCCCGAATAGGTCACGTCGTCGCCGATGTTCCAGCCCTTGTTGATCCCCGACACGATAAGGTCCGGCATGCCGTCGAGCACTTTGGTCACCGCGATGTTCACGCAGTCGGTCGGCGTGCCGTCGACGGCGAAGATCCCCTCGCCGAACTTCTCGATATGGAGCGGCCGCCGCAGCGTGAGCGCGTGGCCGATGGCGCTCGCCTCGTTCAGCGGCGCGACAATCGTGACGTCGCCGAAGGGACGCAGCGCGTCCGCCAGCGCCAGAATGCCCTCCGACCGCACGCCATCGTCATTCGTAACCAGAATCCGCTTCTTCATTCAGACTCAATGATACCTGCCGCGAGCAGCGCCGCGGCCACTAGAGCTATTCCGGCGCCTGTGAGGAACGCGGCCGCCGGAGAAATCGATACCCAGATCGCGCCGAACAAAAGGCTTGCGGCGAGCAGGCCGAGCCCGAGCGCGGCGTTATAGAAGCCGAACGCTGTTCCTCTGAGCTGTGCCGGGGAGAGCTCGGCGATGAGCGCCTTCTCGGGCCCTTCCGTCAAGCCGAAGAAGAAGCCATACGTCAGGAACAGGGCGACCACGACGGGCGCGGTGTCCGCGAACGCAAAGCCCGCATAGACACCCGCGTACAGCAGCCAGCCCGCAATGATCGGCGCGCGATATCCGATGCGATCCGCAAGCAGGCCGCCCGCCGCCGATGACGCGCTCTTGACGACATGCAGCGCGGCCCAGGCCATCGGCAGCCAGACGACGGGCACGCCAGAGGCTTCGAGCTTGATCAGCAGGAATGCGTCGGTCGAATTGCCGAGTGAAAAGAAGAGCAGGATCAGCAGCAGGCGGCGGGTCGGCGTGGGCAGGGCCGACCAGCTGAGACTCGGGGCTGCCTCCGTAGCCGGCGGCGCGGGCTGCACCGGCTCCTTCGTCGTCCAGACCAGGGCGATCACGACGAGACCAGGGATTGCCGTCAGGGCGAAGAGGCCGCGATAGTCTTCCGGACGCAGCGCGAGGTACGCCGTGGCGATGAGCGGGCCGGCAATCGCGCCCGCGTGATCCATCGCGCGGTGGAAGCCGAACACCGCGCCCTTGCGCCCCACCGGCGCGAGCGTGGCGAGCATCGCATCGCGCGGCGCGCCCCGCACGCCTTTGCCGAAGCGGTCGATGAAACGCAGACCGAGCACCTGCCACCAGGCCGTGGTGACGGCAATCACCGGCCGCGTGAGCGACGATACGGTGTAGCCGAACGCCATCAGCGGCTTGCGCGCCCCCGTGCGATCGGATCGCCGTCCCGACAGCACCTTGAAGACGCTGTTGACGGCTTCCGCGACGCCTTCGATCAGGCCGACGATGAACGGCGTGCCGCCGCGGAGCTTGAGGATGAATCCCGGCAGCAGCGGATAGATCATCTCGCTGGCAAGGTCGGTGAAGAAGCTGATCCAGCCGAGACGCCACACGCCGCCCGGCAGCGACGGCCGCGTCATACCCGGACATACCAGCGGCGGCGATGAAGCCACCAGAGCAGCAGGAACAGCACGGCGAGATTCGCGAACGCGTAGAGGAGCGACGCGTTCTTCGGATCGGCCAGCGGCGCGAACCACGACAGATAGATCCAGCGCCCCAGCGCCAACGTCGAGCCCTGGCCGTTGTCGACGCGAATGAGGCTGAGCGTCTTCGCGAGGCAACCGGAGACGACGAAGAGGAGCAACGCGTTGCGTCCCAGAATGACGAACCCCCCGAACCCCCGAACCGCCGAACCCCCGAACCGCCCGTTGTCGAGCCCCCCGTGCAACCTTGCCAGCAGCAGGCCCGCCAGGCCGCTCGTGACGAGCACGTACGAGCTCGTCCAGAGACTCTTGTTGAGTGGGAAGGCAAACGACCACGCGAAACCGAGGGCCATGGCGGCAAGCGAGCCGATGGCGAGGGCACGCAGCTTCTCGCGCATCGTCCACTCGCTGGCGATCACATATCCCGCGGCAAGTCCGGTCAGCGTTGTCGCGATCGCGGGCAGCGTCGACAACAGGCCTTCGGGATCCCACGTCCTGCTCTGCCGCCACAGATGCGGGCCGAAGATCGCGCGATCGATGACCGCGCCAAGATTGCCGTCGGGCGTCAGGTCGCGAAAGATCAGGGCCCAGTAGATCAGCAGCAGGCTCATGGCGCCGGTGAGGGTGATGAGGATCGCGCGCCGCGCCTCGCCGGAGCTGAAGCTCCGGCCTGCCGTTCTGTGAATCAGCGCCACCGCCAGATAGCACACGGCAATCCGCTGCAGCACGCCGGGGATGCGCACGGTCGAGAAATCGAAGCGCGGATACAGCGCCAGCAGCATGCCAAGCGCGAAGATCAGCAGGGCGCGGCGAAAGATCGTTGCCGCGCTCGCGCTGCTCCGCTTCGCCAGCGTGATCGAGACGCCGACGATGAACAGGAAGAAGGGGAAGATCAGGTCGGTCGGCGTCAGGCCGTGCCAGGGCGCGTGCAGCAGCGGCGCATACACGTTGCCCCAGTCGCCCGGGTTGTTGACGATGACCATGGAGGCCATGGTGAGGCCGCGGAAGACGTCGAGCGAGACGAGGCGCGGGGGCGTCAACTGGCGGAAAGTATAATCGCCCGGTGCGGGCCACTTTCCTGCTCGTCGTGCTTGCCGGCGCCTGTGCGCTGGCCGATGCCCGGCCAACCGGCCAGCCGGCGGCGGCCCTGCAGATCACGGCCGTTGACGGCATCACGGTTGGACATCACACGCTGACGGAGCGCCCGACGGGGTGCACGGTGGTCCTGGCGGAAGCCGGCGCCGTGGGATCGGTCGAAGTGCTCGGCGGTGCGCCGGGCACGATAGAGACGGATCTGCTCGCGCCGGAGAATCTCGTCGACCAGGTGCACGGCGTGTTCATGGCGGGCGGCAGCGCGTTCGGCCTCGACGTCGCCGGTGGCGTGCGCCGCTACCTCTCCGAGAAGAAAGTCGGCTTCGAGTTCGGCGGCGCGTACGTGCCCATCGTCCCGGGTGCCATCATCTTTGATCTCCCGGTGGGCGGACGGCCCGACATACGGCCCGGTGCGGACTGCGGCTACGCGGCCGCAAAGGCGGCGTCTGCCGGCGCCGTGGCCGAAGGCAACGTCGGCGCGGGCGCGGGCGCGACCGTTGGCAAATTCCTCGGACGCGGCCGCGCCATGAAGGGCGGCGTCGGCAGCGCGGCGCTTCGCCTGCCCTCGGGCCTCGTCGTCGGCGCCCTTGCCACCGTCAACGCCTCCGGCAGCATCATCGATCCCGCCACCGGCCGCGTCGTCGCCGGCGTGCGCACGGCGGACGGCACCGGGCTCGAGGACGTGCGCGGCATCATCCGGGGCGAGCGGCTGCCGCAGTCACCCGCGCCCGAGAACACCACGGTCGTGATCGTCGCCACGAACGCGAGGCTGACGAAGGCGCAGGCCAACGCCGTGGCGAAGATGGCGCAGGCCGGCCTCGCGCGCGCGGTGCTGCCCGTGTACACGCTGGCCGACGGCGATACGGTTTTCGTCCTGGCGACCGGCACATGGAGTGGCGACGTCGACGTCAGCGGCATCGGCGCGCTCGCGGCCGAAGCGGTCAGTGACGCCATCCTCCGGGGCGTGCGCGCCGCGACGGGTATCCCCGGCTACCCCGCCGCGCGCGACATCGCGCGCCGCTAGATGTCCATCTACGCCATCGTCCTTGCCGTCTGGTGTGTCGTCCAGGTCGGCGTGGGCATCTGGATCGCGCGACGCGTGCGTGGCAGCGCTGATTTCTTCGTTGCCGGCCGCACCTTGCCCGCCAGCGCCATCTTTGCCACGTTCCTCGCCGCCAACATCGGCGCGGGGTCAACGGTCGGCGCGACGTCCTACGCGTACACGAATGGACTTGCCGCGTGGTGGTGGAACGGTTCGGCCGGCATCGGCACGCTCATTCTTGCGTTCTGGGTCGGCCCTCGCCTCTGGCGGATCGCGCGCGAACACAATCTCTACACGGTCGGTGATTATCTTGCCTTCCGCTACAGCGAGGGCCTTCGCAGCCTGACGGCTGCGTTCATCTGGGTCGGCAGCTTCTGGATTCTCGCCGGTCAGTTGATTGGCGCCTCCGTGGTGCTCGAGGCCGTCTTCGGCTGGCCGACGTGGTTCGGCGGCCTCGCCGCCATTCTCATCGTCACGCTCTACTTCGGCACCGGCGGCCTCTTGAGCTCGTCGTGGGTGAATCGTGTTCAGATCGTCGTCATCGTCGCGGGGCTTCTTGCGGCGGCGCTCATGGGTGTCTCGCTCGCCGGCGGATGGGATGTTGTGGCGCAGGCGAATCCCGATCGTCTGAACTTCTGGCGCGGCGAGCGGCAGGACATGGGCTGGCCGCTGCTCTTCCTGCTCGCGCCGTCCTTTTTTCTGTCGCCCGGCCTGGTGCAACGGGCGTTCGCGGCGCGCGACGAATCGCACCTTCGCCGAGGCATCGCGATCAGCGGCCTGGTGCTCATGGCGTTCGCCACGGTGCCGGTGCTGCTTGGCATGGCGGCACGCGTTCATTTTCCCGGCCTCGAGGACGCGCAGCAGGCGCTTCCGCTGATGCTATCGAGCGGCGTGCCCGTATGGATCGGCGCGTTCGCGCTGGCCGCGGTCTTTGCCGCCGAGATCAGCTCCGCCGACGCCGTGCTCTTCATGCTGTCGACGAGCGGCGCACGCGACATCTACAAGCGCGTCATCAACCGTGACGCCACGGACGCCCAGCTGCTCACGGCCGTCCGCGTCATCGCCGTCGCCGCGGCGGCGATCGGCTACGTCCTGATTTTCGTCGTCGGCACCGTGATCGGCGCGCTACAGGTCTTCTATTCCGTGATGGTCGTCAGTCTGCTGGTGCCGATCCTGGCCACCCTGCTCATGAAGCGGCCGCCGGTGTCGGCAGCCTACGCCAGCGTGATCGCGGGCATTGCCGCGCTGTTCGCCGTGTCCTGGATGACAGGCGGCCGGGGATACGGCTGGGCACAACCGGTGTTCGTGGCGTCGCTGGTGTCGGCGGCCGCGTTTGGCCTCGCGAGCCTCGGCCTGGCGGGGCGGTCCGGGAACGCCGACGGCGCCGCGCGCATCTAACTCTTCGTGCAGCCTGCCGCCGTCCAGACCGACCACGCCGCGTTCGAGGCGTTGATGCGCCGCCACAACCCGCGCCTGTTCCGCGCCGCGCGCGCTATCCTCAAGGATGACGCGGAGGCGGAAGACGCGCTGCAGGACGCCTATCTCGAAGCCTATCGGCACATGGCCGATTTCCGCGGCGACGCGCAGGTGGCCACCTGGCTCACGCGCATCGTCATCAATAGGTCACTGATGAGACTGCGCTCCCAGAAGCGGCACCGCAATGTCGTCTCGATCGACGCCGGCAGGGCGCCCGAGTCGGACACGCCCATGGACGTCGCCGATGCGCGCGCCGAGCCGCCGGCCGACGCGGCCTGGCGCGCCGAGATGCGCCGGCTGATCGAGCGGCGCATCGACGAGCTGCCGCTCGACTTCCGCACGGTCTTCGTGCTGCGCGAGGTCGAGGACCTCACGGTGGAAGACACCGCGGCCAGCCTGGGAATCCCCGAAGCCACCGTGCGGTCGCGGCTCTTTCGCGCGCGCGCGAAGCTGCGCGCGTCGCTCGCCCGCGATCTCGACATGGCCTCGGCTGACGCCTTCTCGTTCAACGGCGCGCGCTGCGACCGCATCGTCGCGAACGTACTCGCGCAGCTCGCGTAGCCTTATCGCGCCGGTCATTTCTCGACGGTGATGCGGCGCTCGTCCAGCTCCGCGTCCTGATCCTTCAGCAGCTGCGCGGCCTCGTCCTCTTCCAGGTCGACGTCCGCCGGGCCCTGCTTGCGCGCGTAGGCATAGGCGATGCCGAAAATCACGAAGATCACGCCGAACGAGATCGGTTTGGGGATGTGCCAGTCGATGTAACCGGCCTGTGACGCGTACTCGACGAACAGCTTGATCGCGACCCACGCGATGATGACGAACGCGCCGTCGACGAGCGCGGGATACCTGCGCACGATCACCAGCAGCTGGCCGATCACGAGGCGCATCGCGATGATGCCGAGCACGCCGCCGGTGATGATCACCCATGTCTTGTTCGACATGGCGACCGCCACGAGAATCGAATCGACCGCGAAGACCACGTCTGTGAGCTCGACCTTCACCACGGTTGCCCAGAAGGCGGACAAGCCCAGCCAGGCGCGGGCCGGCTTGATGGCGCGTCGCTCGCCCGAATCGCTTCCATGCAGGAAGAAGTGCGAATAGGTCAGCCACAGCAGGTAGGCGCCGCCTACGAGCTTCACCCACCCGAAGGCAATCAGCTGCGTCGCCGCGAGAATGGCAAGGATACGGAAGAAGAAGGCGCCGAGGATGCCGTAGCGGAGCGCCTTGCGCTGCTGGTGGCGCGGCAGCCCGAGCACGAGAATGGCGAGCACCAGGGCGTTGTCGACGCTGAGCAGGCCCTCGAGGACGACGAGAAGGGCGATGGTGAGGAGGTCTGCGTACTGGAAATCGATGCCCACGAACATTCAACTATAGCGCGCCGGCAGCCTTGATGCGAAGCGTATCAACGTCTATAATTGGTTCGTAGCAACATGGCAGGGACGGACCTCTATCTCATCAGTGTCGCCGCGAGGATGCTCGACATGCATCCGCAGACGCTCCGGAAGTACGAGCGGCTCGGGCTCGTGCGTCCGCTGCGCACGCTCGGCAGCATGCGCGTCTACTCGCGCGAGGAGCTGGAGCGCCTGCGGGTGATCAAGCAGCTGGTAGACGAGGAGGGCATCAACCTCGCGGGCGTGCAGCGGCTGCTCGACATCGCCGAGGTCGTGCAGAGGCTGCGTCCGATGCTGAAGGACGCCTCGTCGCGCCGCCGCAGCGACGACCTCCGCCGGCAGGTTTCGCAGCAGATGGACGAGATCGCCCGCATTCTGGGGATATAGCCGTGGCCGTCGAATTCAAGGACTACTACGCGACACTCGGCGTGCCCAAGACGGCCACCGACAAGGAGCTGAAGGCGGCGTACCGGAAGCTCGCGCGCAAGCACCATCCGGACGTCAACCCGGGCGATCCGTCCGCCGAAACGAAATTCAAGGAGCTCAACGAGGCGTACGAGGTGCTCGGCGATCCGGGCAAGCGCAAGAAGTACGACGAGCTCGGCGCCAACTGGAAGTACTACGAGCAGGCGCAGGCCCAGGGCGGAGGGGCCGGCAGTCCGTTCGGAGGCCCGTTCGGCGGCGGCGCCTGGAACATCAACATGGGCGGCCCCGGCGGCTCGCGGCCGATGACGCAGGAGGAAATGGAGGAGATGTTCGGCGACGGCGATCCGTTCTCCGACTTCTTCACGACGTTCTTCGGCGGCGGAGGCGGCGGCGCGCGCGGCGCGCAGGAACACCGCCGCACGCACCGGCCGCGCCATCGCAAAGGGCGCGATCTCGAGCATGCCGTCGACCTCACGCTGGAGGAGGCCTTCAGCGGCGCCAGCCGGCGCGTGACCATCCAGCAGGACGGCGGCGCGCGCACGACCGAGGTCCGCATCCCTGCCGGCGTCAAGGACGGCGCGCGCGTGCGCAGCGCCGGCCAGGGCGAATCGGGCGCGCACGGCGGCGCGTCGGGCGACCTCTATCTGCGCGTGCGCGTGCTGCCGCATGCCGCCTTCGAGCGCCGCGGCCAGGACCTGCACACGAACGTCAGCGTGCCGCTGACGACCGCGGTGCTCGGGGGCGACGTCGCCGTGCCGACGATCATGGGCTCCACGCTGCGGCTGAAGGTGCCGGAGCTCACGCAGAACGGACAGGTCTTCCGCCTGCGCGGCCAGGGCATGCCCGGCGTCGGCAAGCCGGCCGATCGCGGCGATCTCTACGCCACCGCGGACATCGCCATGCCGAAGGCGCTCACGGAACGCGAGCGGGAGTTGTATGGGGAGTTGGGGAAGTTGAAGGAGTAGGTTGCTCCGGCAACCGACAGAGTCATGAACATCAATAAGTACACGGAGAAAGCACAGGAAGCCATCGTCGGCGCGCAGCAGCTCGCGGAACGGTCGGGACATCCGCAGATCGAGCCGGAGCATCTGCTCCACACCCTGCTCACGCAGGAGGGCGGCATCGTGCCGTCGATCGCCACGAAGATGGGCAAGGACGCCGCGGCGCTCGCGCGCGATACGCAGGCGCTGCTCGCGAAGCTGCCGAGCGCGCAGGGCGGCGCCCAGCCGGGGCTCTCCCCCCGCCTGCGCGCGGTCAGCACCGCCGCCGAGCAGGAGGCCGAGCATCTCAAGGACGACTACGTCAGCACCGAGCACCTGTTCGTCGCCATCGCGTCGGAAACCGGCCGCACCGCGCCCGCCGCGAAGCTGCTGCAGCAGCAGGGCCTCACGCGCGACGCGATCTTCCAGGCCATGGCGGCCGTGCGCGGCTCGCAGCGCGTCACCGATCAGAATCCCGAAGGCAAGTACGAGGCGCTCGAGCGCTACGGCCGCGACCTCACCGAGATGGCCCGCCAGGGCAAGCTCGATCCCGTCATCGGCCGCGACGACGAGGTGCGCCGCGTGATTCAGGTGCTCTCGCGCCGCACCAAGAACAACCCGGTCCTCATCGGCGAGCCCGGCGTCGGCAAGACCGCCATCGTCGAAGGCCTCGCCCAGCGCATCGTGCGCGGCGACGTCCCCGAAGGCCTCAAGAACAAACGCATCGTCGCGCTCGACATGGGCAGCCTGATCGCCGGCGCGAAGTACCGCGGCGAGTTCGAGGAGCGGCTCAAGGCCGTGCTGAAGGAGATCGCCGACTCGCAGGGCCAGGTGGTGCTGTTCATCGACGAGCTGCACACGGTGGTCGGCGCCGGCGCGTCGGAAGGGTCGATGGACGCGTCGAACATGCTCAAGCCGATGCTCGCGCGCGGCGAGCTGCACACCATCGGCGCGACGACCCTCGACGAGTACCGGAAGTACATCGAGAAGGACGCCGCGCTCGAGCGGCGCTTCCAGACCGTCATCGTCGGCGAGCCGACCGTGGAAGACACGATCAGCATCCTGCGCGGCCTGCGCGAGCGCTACGAAGTGCACCACGGCGTGAAGTTCAAGGATGCCGCGCTGGTGGCCGCGGCCGTGCTCTCGCACCGCTACATCGCGGACCGCTTCCTGCCCGACAAGGCCATCGACCTGATCGACGAAGCGGCGTCGCGCCTGCGCATGGAGATCGACTCGATGCCCGCGGAGCTCGACGAGCTCACCCGCCGCATCATGCAGCTCGAAATCGAGCGCGAAGCGCTGCGGAAGGAAAAGGACTCGGCGTCGAAGGATCGGCTCGGCAAGCTCGAAAAGGAGCTCGCGAACCTCAAGGAGGAGCGCGATCGGCTCGCCACGCACTGGCAGTCCGAGAAAGATGCCATCGGCCGCTCGCGCAAGCTCAAGGAGGAGCTCGAGCAACTGCGGCTGGAGATCGACCGCGTGCAGCGATCGGGCGACTACGCGAAAGCGTCCGAGCTGCAGTACGGACGCCTGCCGCAGCTCGAGAAGGAGATCAAGGAAGAAGAGACGCGCCTCTCGGAGCTGCAGCAGACGCACAGCATGCTGAAGGAAGACGTCGACGAGGAGGACATCGCCGAGATCGTGAGCAAGTGGACGCACATCCCGGTCAGCCGGCTGATGGAGGGTGAAATCCAGAAGCTGATTCACATGGAAGACCGTCTCCATCAGCGCATCGTCGGCCAGGACGAGGCGATTCAGGCCGTGGCCAACGCCATCCGGCGCGCGCGCGCAGGCCTGCAGGACCCGAACCGTCCGCTCGGCAGCTTCATCTTCCTGGGCCCGACCGGCGTCGGCAAGACGGAGCTGGCCCGCGCGCTCGCGGCGTTCCTCTTCGATGACGACCATGCGATGGCGCGCATCGACATGTCGGAGTACCAGGAAAAGCACACCGTGTCGCGTTTGATTGGCGCGCCGCCCGGATACGTCGGCTACGAAGAAGCCGGGCAGCTCACCGAGGCCGTGCGCCGGCGTCCATATGCCGTCGTGCTGTTCGACGAGGTCGAGAAGGCGCATCCGGAAGTGCTCAACGTCATGCTGCAGCTGCTCGACGACGGGCGGCTGACCGACGGCAAGGGACGCACGGTCGACTTCAAGAACACCGTGGTCATCATGACGTCGAACGTGGGCAGCCACTTCATCGCGGAGCAGGCCGTGCGCGGCGAGACGGATGTGAGCGAGGGCGTGCGCCGCGAGGTGACCGAGGCGCTGCGGGCGCACTTCAAGCCCGAGTTCCTCAACCGCGTCGACGAGATCATTTTCTTTCACGCGCTCGGCCGCGAGCACGTGCGGCAGATCATCGACATCCAGCTCGAGGGCCTGCTCAAGCGGCTCGAGGATCGCAAGATTTCCATCGACCTGTCGGAGGCCGCTAAAGACAAGCTGATCGAAGAAGGATACGATCCCGTCTATGGCGGCAGGCCGCTCAAGCGCACCCTGCAGCGCCGGGTGCTCGATCCGCTGGCGATGCGGGTGCTCCAGGGTGATTTCCGTGAGGGCGACCATGTTCGCATTGACGCCGGCACAGAGGGACTGACGTTTGACAGACGAGTCGCAGCCGAATCCGCGCGGTGAACGCCGCACGAACGACCGCCGCCGCCCCCCGAAGCCGGCGGCGACGCAGCTTATCTGGTGGGGGCTGGGCGTTCTCCTGCTGCTCATCGTGCTGCAGACGGTGTTCGCCTCCGTCGCGGGTGGCCAGCCGGTGCCGTACAGCGAGTTCAAGACGCTGCTGCGCGAGGGCCGCATCGTCACCGCCGTCGTCGGCGAGGAGCGCATCCGCGGCACGATGACGGCGGACGACGGCGCGGAGAAGCCCTTTCACACGGTGAAGGTAGACGACCCCGAGCTGGTGAAGGAACTGGCCGCCGCCAACATCCGCTATGACGGCGAGATTCCTTCCAGGTTTGTCGGCGAGCTGCTCAGCTGGCTGCCGCTGCTGATCATCATCGTCCTGTTCTGGACGTTCATCTTCCGGCGGATGGGCGGCGCTGAAGGCGGCGTGATGTCGTTCGCCAAGAGCAAGGCGAAGATTTACGCCGAGGACGACGTCAAGGTGACGTTCGGCGACGTGGCCGGCGTGGACGAGGCGGCCGAGGAGCTGCGCGAGATTGTCGAGTTCCTGCGCACCCCGAAGAAATACACCTCCATCGGCGGGCGGATCCCGAAAGGCGTGCTGCTCGTCGGGCCTCCGGGCACGGGCAAGACGCTGCTGGCGCGCGCGGTGGCCGGCGAGGCTAAGGTGCCGTTCTTCAGCCTGAGCGGCAGCGAGTTCGTCGAGATGTTCGTCGGCGTGGGCGCGGCGCGCGTGCGCGATCTGTTCCGTCAGGCCGAAACCAAGGCGCCCTGCATTGTCTTCATCGACGAGCTCGACGCGCTCGGCAAGGTGCGCGTGCAGTCGCCGGTCGGCAGTCATGAAGAACGCGAGCAGACACTGAATCAGCTGCTGGCGGAGATGGACGGCTTCGACGCGCGCAAGGGCGTGATCATCATGGGCGCGACGAACCGGCCCGAAGTGCTCGACCCTGCCCTGCTTCGCCCCGGCCGCTTCGACCGCCAGGTGGTCGTCGACAAGCCGGATGTCCGCGGCCGCGAGCAGATTCTGCGGATCCACGTGAAGCAGGTAAAGCTCTCGGACAATGTCGATCTGCCGAAGCTTGCCGCGCGCACGGCCGGCTTCGCGGGCGCCGACCTCGCGAATCTGATCAACGAGGCCGCCCTGCTGGCGGCCAGGCGCGACAAGACCGAAGTCGAGATGGCCGATCTGGACGAGGCGATCGACCGCATCGTCGCCGGCCTGGAGCGCAAGCGCGTGATCAGCCCGAAGGAGCGGCGCATCATCGCGTACCACGAGTCGGGCCACGCGATCATTGCCAGCGTGCTGCCCAACCTCGATCCCGTGCACAAAATCTCGATTGTCGGCCGCGGCGTTGGCGCGCTCGGCTACACCATGCAGATGCCGACCGAGGATCGCTATCTGATGACGCGCGAGGATCTCGCGAACCAGCTGGCGGTGCTGCTCGGCGGCCGCAGTGCCGAGGAGCTCGCATTCGGGCAGATCTCGACCGGGGCGCACAACGACCTGCTGCGAGCCACCGACATCGCCCGATCGATGGTGACGGAATACGGCATGAGCGAGGAGCTCGGCACCGTCAACTACGAGGGGCACCGGCGGCAGGCGTTCATCGAGACCGGCTTTTCGTCAGAGCGCGGCGCCTACGCCGAAGACACGGCGAAGAAGATTGACGTCGAGATCAAGCGCATCATCGACGAGGCGCACAGCACGGCGCTGCGGGTGCTGACCGAGCGCCGCGACAAACTCGACGAGCTGTCGGCGCGCCTGCTCGATCAGGAGGTCATCGAAGGCGACGCCCTGCGCGAACTGCTCGGCCCGACGCCCGAGAAGGATCCGGACGGCACGGTGCCGGCGGACATTCCCCCGCCGTCATAACAGTCCGGGACAGATGACCATCTGGGCCTGGCCGGCGATCGTCTTTGGCGCAGTTCTGTTCACGGCGACGGCCGTAAGACGGCGCTACGGGCTCGCCCTTGGCTTTGCCGGCTACGCCATCGGGGCCGCCCTCCTGTCCGGCGTTGCCTCCGGACCGGTGCGCTTCGCGGCCCCTCTTGCCGCGCTCGTCATCGGCTACTGGCTAACGAAGCCCTTCTACACGTCGCCGTCACCCCGCCTCGAAACCTGGCTGCTGCGGTACGACGAGGCGATGCAGATCGACCGGATCAGCGCGGGCATGCCCGGCTGGGCGAAGGCGCTGGTCGAGATCGCATACCTCGGCGCGTATCCGTTCATGGTCGTCGCCGCCATTCCCGCGTTCGCGGCCTCGCGCGACGCGTTCGCGTGGCACTGGGCGATGGTGTTGGCGGCGGAGCTGTCGTGTTACGTCACGCTGCCCTGGCTGCAGGCCCGCCCGCCCCGAGAAAATGGGGACAGACCCCATTTTTTCGCGAAACGTAAAAATGGGGTCTGTCCCCATTTTCTTCGGCGGCTGAACGAAGCGCTGCTGGATCGCCTCAGCGTGCGCGCGACGACCATCCCGAGCGGGCATGTCGCCGGACCGATTGCCGCGGCGCTGTCGATCTGGATGATTGCGCCCGCCTGGGGACCGTGGCTGCTGGCGGGCGCGCTGGCGATTGCGGCCGCCACGGTCATCGGCCGCTATCACTACGCGATCGACGCCGTCCTGGGGCTCGCGGTGGGCGCCGCGCCGCCGGCGATCAGATGGTTCTGGACCTGACGGCGTTGCGCCCGGCGCGCTTGGCTTCGTACAGCGCCGCGTCGGCGGCGGCCACCAGCGCGTTGGGCGACGAGCGGTCGGTCGCCACGGTCGTGGCGACGCCGAAGCTCACCGTGACACGTCCGCCCTCGGTCTCGAGCCCTTCGACCGCCTGCCGCATGCGCTCCGCAATCGAGGCGGCGCCCTCCGCGTCGGTTTCGGGCAGCATCGCGGCGAACTCCTCACCGCCATAGCGCGCCACCTGATCGCCGGCGCGCTGGACGATCGAATCGAGCAGCGTGGCCACGGCGCGCAGGCAGCGGTCGCCGGCCTGGTGGCCGTGCCCGTCGTTGAACGCCTTGAAGTTGTCGATGTCGGCGAGGATCAGCGACAGCGGCGAGCCCGAACGCACGGCGCGCCGCCATTCGAGGGCGAGAATCTGCTCGAACTGCCGGCGGTTGGCGATGTCGGTCAGGCTGTCGACGAACGACAGTTTCACGAGCCGGCGGTTGGCCTCCTCGAGCTGTTCGGTCCGCTCGCGCACCATCCGCACCAGTTCCTCTTCGCGCTGCCGGCTCCGCCGCGCGCGCAGCGCGTACGCCGCGACGGCCGCCACCGTCAGCAGCATCGCCACGCCGGCCATCCACCCGCCGCCGTCCACGGAAAAGCCGGTCATTGCGTCGGTCACGCCTTGCGCACCTCGAGCACGAACCACAGGTAGAACGCCGGCAGCATCCACGCCAGATGCTCCTCGTACATCGCCGGCCACCGGTTGGCCACCTGCTCCACCACCCGCCCTTTGAGCGTATTGCGGCAGCGGATGCGCCGCTCGCGCATGATAAACCGGGCATCGGAGTAGAAACTCAGCTCGTGCCCCTCGATGAAGTAATCGAACGAGCGGTAGGCCAAATGCTGCCGGTGCGTCGGATCGGTCCAGGAATTGCGCGACGAGTAGTGCGGCGTCGTGATCTCGACGCGGGCGCCGGGCGCGCCGATCCGGTGAATCTCCCGCATGACCGGCACCAGATCGCCGACGTGCTCGAGCACGTCGTAGCAGCGGATCACATCGAACGACGAGTCGGCAATCGGCCAGGGCACGACATCCATGTCGTGCACGATGTCAGGACCGGTCGAGGCCACGCGATCGAGCGTGACCGCGCCGGCGACGTGGCGCGTGCGTCCGGCCCCCAGGTCGATTGCCCGCATCAGCCCTTCGTCATCCCCCCCAGGAAGTCCGCATTCGACTTGCTCTTGCCCATCTTGTCGAGCAGCAGTTCCATCGCCTCGACCGCCGACAGCGGATTGAGCACCTTGCGCAGCACCCACACGCGGTTGAGATCCTCCTTCGGGATGAGCAGCTCCTCCTTGCGCGTGCCGCTCTTGAGGATGTCGATGGCCGGAAACACGCGCTTGTCCACGAGCTTCCGATCCAGGTGGATCTCCATGTTGCCGGTGCCCTTGAATTCCTCGAAGATCACATCGTCCATGCGCGAGCCGGTGTCGACCAGCGCCGTGGCCATGATCGTCAGCGAGCCGCCCTCCTCGATGTTGCGCGCCGCGCCGAAGAAGCGCTTCGGCTTCTGCAGCGCGTTCGAGTCGAGACCGCCCGTGAGCACCTTGCCCGACGCCGGAATCACCGTGTTGTACGCGCGCGCCAGCCGCGTGATCGAGTCGAGGAGGATCACGACGTCCTTCTTGTGCTCGACCAGCCGCTTGGCCTTCTCGATGACCATCTCGGCCACCTGCACGTGGCGCTGCGGCGGCTCGTCGAACGTCGACGACACCACTTCCCCCTTCACCGACCGCTGCATGTCGGTGACCTCCTCGGGCCGCTCGTCGATGAGCAGGACGATGAGGAAGACCTCGGGGTGGTTGACGGCAATCGAGTGCGCGAGCGCCTGCAGCAGCATCGTCTTGCCCGTGCGCGGCTGCGCGACGATGACGCCGCGCTGGCCCTTGCCGATGGGGGTCATGAGGTCCATCACGCGCGACGAGAGGTTCTCTGCCGTCGTCTCGAGGCGGAACTTCTCCTGCGGATAGAGCGGCGTGAGGTTTTCGAAGAACACCTGGTCGCCCTGGCCGGGCGCCTCGAAGTTGACCGCTTCGACCTTGATGAGTGCGAAGTAGCGCTCGCCTTCCTTGGGCGGCCGGATCTGACCGGAGACGGTGTCGCCCGTGTGGAGATCGAACTTGCGGATCTGCGACGGCGAGACGTAGATGTCGTCGGGCCCGGGCAGGTAGTTGTAGTCGGGGGCGCGGAGGAACCCGAAACCGTCGGGCAGCACTTCGAGCACGCCCTCCGAAAAGATCATGCCGCTCTGCTCGGCCTGCGCCTTGAGGATCTGGAAGATCAGCTCCTGCTTGCGCAGGCCCGTCGCGGCAATCTGCAGCTCCTTGGCGACCTGCACGAGCCGCTGGATCCCCATGTCCTTCAGGTCGGACAGCCGCAGCTCCGGACGTTGCGCGGCGGGCGGCTGGGCGCCGGCCTCGGCGGCAGGCTCGGCCTGCGGCGCGTCCTGCGGCGCGTCCTGCGGTGCGGCCTGCGGCGCGGGCTCCCGGGCATCGGCACGTGGGCGTTTCGGTTCGGGGGTGTTCGGCATGTCTCTTGGGGTCTGCGACGATTCGGCGCGGCGGCGCCCCTGGATTCAGGATGAAAAAGAAGAGGCTCGCAGTATAGCGCGGTGCTACACTTCGCGCCACATCATAAGGAGTTCACGATGACCACACGGCAGTTCGCTCTCGTGCTCGGCATTGCGTTCGTCGTCGCCGGCATCGCCGGGTTCTTCCCGACCCCCGCGGATCCTCCCGAGGGCCTGTCCCAGACGCACGGGTTCGGCCACGCGCTCGGCATCCTGCCGGTCAACACGCTGCACAACGTCGTGCACGTCGTGTTCGGCCTGATGGGGATCCTCGCCGCGCGCGGGATGCTGATGAGCGCTCGCGGCTACGCGCAGTTCGTCGCCGTGGCCTACGGCCTGCTGGTCGTGCTCGGCCTGCTGCCGCAAACGAACACGACGTTCGGCCTGATCCCGATCTACGGCGCCGACGTCTGGCTGCACCTCGTCATCGCGGCGGCGGCGGCGTACTTTGGATTTGTTAAGACTAAAGACTGAAGACTGAAGACTCAAGACAAGATGGAAGACGCAAGATCCAAGACCGGGCGCAGCAGCCGGCCAGTAGGGACTCTTTCGTCTTTAGTCTTTAGTCTTAATACCGACTCGGAGATTCTCCTATAGCAAGTATGCTGCACGCGCGGACGGCGTTGAGACCCAGCGCCTTCGCGCGTGCCACCACGTTCGGGCCGTCGGCGCCGGGATTGAGCCAGACCTTCCCGATTCCCTTCTCGGCGACCTCGTCGAGCACCTTCTCGCCGACGCGCGGGTTGACGTAGACCGTCGCCTCGTCGATCCCGCCCTCGTACTCGAGCACCGACCTGTAGACGCGCTCGCCCTCCACGTCCTGCGCCGTTGGATTGATGGGAATGACCGTGTAGCCCTGATTGCGGAACGCGCGCAGCGCCTTGTTGCCGAACTTCGATCGATCGTTCGAGGCGCCGATGACCGCGACGGTTTTCGTCACCAGATCCTGATCCGCTTCTCCGGCGCGACGTACAGCCGATCGCCGGGCTGGACGTTGAACGCGGCGTGGAAGCCGTCGAGATGGCCGACCGGCCCGTTGGCGCGGTACTGCGGCGGCGCGTGCGGGATCCACGCCAGCCACTGCCGTAGATACTCCTCGCGCATTACCGATCGCCAGACCTGCGCCCATCCCAGGAAGAAGCGCTGATCGCCGGTGAAGCCGTCGATGACCGGCGGCGTGCGATCGCCCAGCGACAGGCGGTACGCGCGGTACGCGAGCGCGAGGCCGCCGAGATCGCCGACGTTCTCATCGAGCGTCAGCCCGCCGTTGACCTGCATGCCGTCGAGCGGGCGGTAGCCGTTGAACTGCAGCACCAGCCGTTCCGCGCGCGCCCGGAACTCCCGCGCGTCGCGCTCCTCCCACCAGTCGCGCGGCGCGCCGCCCGCGTCGAAGAACCGGCCGCGCCCGTCGAAGCCGTGCCCGAGCTCGTGCCCGACCACGGCCCCGATCCCGCCATAGTTGACGGCCTCGTCGGCATCCATCTGGAAGAGCGGCGGCTGCAGCATGGCGGCGGGGACGACGATCTCGTTGAGGCGCGGGCTGTAGTACGCGTTCACGGTCTGCGGCGGCAGCAGCCATTCGCCGCGGCCCTCCGGCCGGCGCACACGACTGAGGCGATAGGCGGTGTCGAACCGCTGCGCGCGCTCGACATTGCCGACCAGATCGTCGGCCCGGATCACGAGGCCGCGATAGTCGCGCCAGCGATCGGGATAGCCGACCTTCGTCACCATCCCGGCGAGCTTTTCGAGGGCGGCCGCGCGCGTGCGCGGCGTCATCCACTCGGCATCCGCGATGGCCTGGCGTGTCGCCTCGAGCATGTTGGCGACGAGCCGCTCGACGCGGGCCTTGGACTCGGGCGGAAAATGCCGCTCGACGTACAGCTTCCCCACCGCGTCGCCGAGATAGCCGTTCACGAGCGACACCGCGCGCTTCCATTGCGGGATGGGATCGCTCTGCCCGCTCAGCGTGCGGCCGAAAAAATCGAATCGCGCGTCGGCGAACGGCGCGCTCAGGAACGGCGCGCTGGCCGTAATGTGCCGCGCGGCAAGCCACGCGCGCCACGTCGACACCGGCGTTTCCTGCACGAGCGTCGCCAACCGCCGGAAGAACGACGGCTGGGCGACGATCACGTCGGACGTGCGGGCGACGCCCTGCGCGCGCCCCCACTCGATCCAGTCGAAGCCGGGCATCTCCTGCATGAGCGCGTCGAGCCGGAACCGGGTGCTGTTCTCGTCTGGCGTGGCGTCATGCGGCAGCTGCGCCAGCGCCAGCTGGGTTTCGAGCGCGAGCACGGCGCGGGCGTCGCGCGCCGGACTGCGGCGGCCGGTGAGCTCGAAGATGCGCGTGAGATAGCGGACGTACGCCTCGCGAATCGCCGCGTACTTCGCGTCGTCGCTCAGGTAGTAGCCGCGTTCGGGCAGCAGGGTACCGCCCTGGCTGACGACGAAAATCGAGCGGGCGGGATTGGCGGCATCGGTCGTGAGGCTGCCGGCAAACGGGCCGCCGCTCGCAATCGTGGCCAGATACCCGCACCGGTAGCCGAGATCGGCCGCCGACACGATCGCGTCGATGCGCGCGAGCTCGGCGTCGATGGGCTTGCTGCCGAGCGCCTCGAGCCGATCTTCGTCCATCAGGCTCGCGTAGAGATCGCCCACCTGCTGCGCCGGGGATCCGAACGGGCGGTTCGGCTGGCCCGCCACTTCCTCGATCAGCGTCCGGAGATCGAGCTCCGCGCGATCGGCAAGCTCGGTGAAAGCGCCGCGCGTCACGCGATCGCCAGGAATGGAGGCGCGCGCGGCCCAGCCGCCGTTGGCGTACGTGAAGAGGTCGTCCTGCGGACGCACGGACGTGTCGAAATTCGAGAGGTCGAGTCCGGACTTCGGCGCGGCCGGCTGACCGAACACCAGCGACGACGCCACGGCGGCCACGAGCAACGCGGGGACGCTCCGCACCGTGGCAGATTATAGTGTGCGGGAATGAAGGCGTTCTTAACTGCCGGGCTGGCGCTCTGCGCCGCCGTCGTGGCCGCCGCGGGCCAGCAGCCGCAGGTGCCGGGCGCCTTCAAGAGCCGCATCACCCTGGTGCCGGTCGACGTCCGCGTCCTCGATCGCGCCGGCCGCCCGGTCACCGACCTCACGCGCGAGGACTTCCAGATTTTCGAAGACGGCAAGCCGCAGGCGATCGGCGCCTTCGAGCACGTCGTCTTCACTGCCGACGCCAGAGTGGAGACGGACGAATCCCGGCCCGCGCTGCGGCGCGCGACCGGGCCCGACTTGCCGGCGCCCTCGGGCCGCGTGTTCTTGTTCGTGCTCGGGCGCGGCCGGCTGCAATATCCCACGCGCATCCTCGACGCGCTCGTCGACTTCGTCGACACGCGGCTGCTGCCGCAGGATCACGCGGCCGTGATTGCCTACAACCGGGCCACCGACTTCACGCGCGATCACAAGAAAATCATGGCGGTGATTGCCGCGTTTCGCGCCAAACACGAGCGGATCGAAGCGCGCATGACCGCGAAGCAGAGCGGCCTGGCCGCCATCTTCGGCGGCAAGGACGTGCCGCCCGGGCTGCAGCCCGAGGTCGACGCAATATTCAACACGCCTGGCGCGCCCGGCTTTCGCGAGATGCCGCCGGGGCGCGCCACCGACGCCGCGCGCATCGAACAGGACATCCGCGACGTCGGCAACCTGCTCACGCCGGTCGGCGTCAGCCAGCCGGTGTCGGGCCTCGCGCCGGAGGCGCCCGCCGACTTGCAATCGCTCGACGCGTACATGGAAGGCAACGTCAAGACGCTGCAGGATCTGGGCGGTCTGTTCGCCGGCATCGAGTACCTGCGGTATCTCGACGGCGAGAAGCACCTGGTCTACGTCAGCGAGTTCGGCCTGCAGATGCCGAGCGGCGACTATGACGTCAGTCTCGCCAACGTCGCGGCCGACGCCCGCGTGGTCGTCGACGTCATCCACACGGGCGGCATCACGAGCAGCACCGACCGCCGGGGCCTGCCGCGCATCAACTGGAACCATGCCTTCTCGCTCGAAGGCCTGAAGACGCTGGCCGAGCGCACCGGCGGACGCGCCGCGCTGTTCAAGTGGGGCGATGCCGCGCTGGCGGACATCGACCGCGCCTCGCGCTCGCAGTACCTGCTCGGCTACTACCCCGCCACCAGCGAGCAGGACGGCAAGTTCCGGCGCATCACCGTGAAGGTCAACCGCCCCGGCCTCACGGTGCTCTACCGGCACGGCTATTTCGCGCGGCAGCAGCTCGTGCCGCTCGACCGGCGCGAGTTCATGGCGTACAACCGGATCGTCGCGGCGAGCAACTACACCGGCACGCTTCGCGACATCGGCGTCGCGGTGGACGCGTCGTACGACCGGTCCGCGGGCGAGGTCCGCATCCAGCTCGCGCTCGATCCGAAGAACCTGCGCGTGGTGGAGCGCGACGGCGTCCACCTGGTGGAGCTCGACGTGGCCGTCTACAGCGGCGACGGCCGCCAGCGCGTCGTCAGCGAAACATGGCAGCGCATCGACCTGAAGCTGACGTCGGAGGAGCTCTTCGCGGCGATGCAGCAGGACATCAAGTACACGCTGACGTTCAAGCCGCAGCGCGTGCCTGCGCACGTCAAGGTCGTCGTGTACGACCACGCGGCCGATCGCACGGGCAGCGCCACGGCCCGCGTGCGTTAAGCGCGCTTCCCCCCGGCCGTCTTATAATCCGCCTCACCATGAAGACTCTGCGACCTTTCGTGCTCGTGTCGGCCGTGTCGCTCGCGCTGGCGGGCCAGGCCCTGATCGGCTCGGCGCAGCAGGCCCAGCCTGCCGCCGCCCCCGGCCATCCGCTCGACTCGCTCCATTTCAGGCCGATCGGCCCCGCCTCGATGTCCGGGCGCATCGCGGATCTCGCCGTCTACGAAGCGAACCCGGCCGTTTACTACGTCGGCACGGCGCACGGCGGGGTGTGGAAAACCACCAACAACGGCACGACGTTCGAGGCGCAGCTGCAGGACCAGGGGCTGATGTCGATCGGCGACGTCACCGTGTCGCAGACCAACCCCGACCTGGTCTGGGCCGGCACGGGCGAGTCGAGCAACCGTCAGAGCACGTCGTTCGGCGACGGCGTCTATAAATCCACCGACGGCGGCAAGACGTGGACGAACATGGGCCTGCGCACGTCGCGGCACATCAACCGCATCGTGATCGATCCGCGCGACAACGACACGGTGTTCGTCGCGGCGACCGGCAGCCTGTGGGGCCCCGGCGGCGATCGCGGCATCTTCAAGACCACCGACGGCGGCAAGACATGGAAGCCGGTGCTCGAGGTAGACGCCGACACAGGCGGCGACGACCTCGTCATGGATCCCGGCAACAGCCGCGTGCTGTATGCCACGACCTATCAGCGGCGCCGCACGGCCTGCTGCTTCAACGGCGGCGGCCCCGGCAGCGGCCTCTGGAAGTCGACCGACGGCGGCGAGAAATGGACGCGGCTGACGCACGGCGTGCTCGGCGGGCCGCTCGGCCGCGTGGCGGTGGACGTCTTCCGCAAGGACTCGAACATTCTCTACGCGCTCGTCGAAGGCCCGCAGCAGCCGGGCGCCGGGCGCGGCGGACAGGCCGAGGTCAACGACAACCCCACGGGCCTCTACAAGTCGACCGACGCCGGCGCGACCTGGACGAAAGTCAACAACGCCAACCCGCGTCCGATGTACTTCAGCCAGGTGACGATCGATCCGAACAGCGCCGACGTGGTGTACCTCGGCGGCGTCGGCCTGCATCAGACGCTGGACGGCGGCAAGACCATCGCCACCGACGTCGCCCGCTCGACGCATGACGATGTGCATGCCATCTGGGTGAATCCCGCGAACTCCGATCACGTGCTGATCGGCAACGACGGCGGCCTTGCGGTGTCGCACGACAAGGCGAAGCACTGGATCTTCGTGCCGAACCTGCCCGTCGGGCTCTTCTATCACGTGAGCTACGACATGGCGATGCCGTACAACGTGTGCGGCGGGATGCAGGACAACTACAACTGGTGCGGCCCGAGTGCCGTGCGCGGCACGGCCGGCATCGCGGGCTTCCACTGGAAGACGCTGCGGGGCGGCGACGGCTTCCACGTGCTGCAGGATCCGACCGACTACCGGATCGCCTACAGCGAGTCGCAGAACGGCAACATGACCAGGGTCGATCGCATCACGGGCGAGACCATCAGCATCCGCCCGCAGCCGGAACCGGGCGACGCGCCGTACCGGTGGCACTGGGACACGCCGATGCTGCTCTCGCCGCACGATCCCGCCGTGCTCTATTCGGCGGCCAACCGGGTGTTTCGCTCGCCCGACCGCGGCCTGTCCTGGGCCGTCATTTCCCCCGATCTCACCGAGAGCCCGAGCCGCGACGACATCGAGATCATGGGCGTGAAGAACACGGAGATCCGCCTTTCGCGCAACGACGGCATCTCGGCGTGGCCCACGATCGTGTCGCTGGCCGAATCGCCGAAGCGCCCCGGCCTGATCTATGCCGGCACCGACGACGGGAACGTGTCGGTGACGCGCGACGGCGGCAGGACGTGGGACAACGTGACGTCGAAGATCCACGGCCTGCCGAAGGGCATCTATGTGTCGGAGCTCGTGCCCTCGCAGTTCGAGGAGGGCGTCGTCTACGCGACGTTCGACGGCCACCGGCAAAACGATTTCAAGACCCACATCTATGCGAGCGCCGACTACGGGCAGACATGGCGGCCGATGAACGCCAACCTCTCCGACGAGGTCGCGCGCACGCTGGCGGAGGACACGCGCAACCCCGACGTGCTCTATCTGGGCACCGAGACCGGCCTGTTCGTGTCGCTCGACCGCGGCCGCGCGTGGCGGCGCATCAAGGCGAACCTGCCGACCGTGCGGATTGACGAGATCGCGCTGCATCCGCGCGACAACGCGATGATCCTCGCGACGCACGGCCGCACGCTGTGGATTCTCGATCACCTCGAGCCGATCCAGGAGATGGCGGCGGCGCTCGCGGCCGACGCGCATCTGTTCACCCCGCCGGCGTTCGCCTGGTATCAGCGGCCCGCGCGCGATCGCAACTACGAGTTCTGGGGCGACCAGACGTTCTACGGCCAGAACCCGCCGCAGGCGGCGCGCCTGTCGTGGCACCTGAAGAGCCCGGCCGGCAGCGTGGCCCTGACGATCGCCGACGCGTCGGGCCGCGAGATTCGCGAGATCTCCGGGCCGGTCATGACCGGCGTCAGCGGCGCCGGCCTCAACGTCGCGTGCTGGGATCTGCGCATGCAGCCGGTGCCGGTGGGCGCAGGTCCGGCGCAGGCCGCGGGACGCGAGGGCGGCGGACGGCAAGGCGGCGGCGCGCCCGCTCAGGCGGACCAGCAGGAGGCCGATCCCTTCGGCGCCGGATGCGGCGGCGGCGGTTTCGGCGGCGGCCGCGGAGGCGGCGGCGCCACGGCCGGCCCGTACGTCCTGCCCGGCACCTACCAGGTGTCACTGCTCGTCGACGGACGGACGATCGCGACCAAACCGCTGAAGATCATCGGCGATCCCGAAGTGGCGCTGACCGACGCGGAGCGCACGATGCTGTTCGACCGCGCGATGGAGCTGCACGGGCTGCAGCAGCGCGCCATGGCCGTAAGCGCGCGCCTGTCGCCGCTCAATGCGCAGGCGCAGAACGCCGCGAAGGAGCTCGCCGGGCGGGCCGACGTGCCGGCGGCCGTCAAGGCGCAGTTCGAGGCGTTCAAGAAGGAGCTCGACGCCGTCATGCCGAAGTTCATCACGCAGATCGCGCCGGGCCGCGGCGGCTTCGGCGGCGGCGCGCCCACGCCCAACGTCATCACCCGCCTCGGCCAGGCCAAGGGCGGCATGATGGGCGGCATGATGCCGACCGAGACCACGATGACGGCCTACGCGGAGGCAAAGACGATGACGCCGGCGGCGATTGCCGAGGCGGAAGCCGTGCTCGCGAAGCTGCCGGCGGTGAGCGCGGCGCTGGCGAAGTACGACATCAAGGTGGATGTGAGATAGAACACAGAACGGCCGAACTAGGCTAGACTGGCCCTGCCAGCAAGTCCTGCTTTCACGGGAGCGCCATGCGCCTCGCCCGGTACCCTCTACTCGTTTGCCTGCTCTTCGTGTCGGTGCTCGACGCGCAGCAGGGGCAGGTACCCGGCGCCTTCCGCTCGCGCATCACGCTGGTCCCCCTCGACGTCCGTGTCGTCGACCGCGACGGCCGCCCCGTCACCGACCTGAAGCAGGAAGATTTCACCATCCTCGAGGACGGTGCTCCCCAGCAGATCGGCCACTTCGCGTTCGAGACCCTGCAGCCCGATCCCGCGGGCGCCCATGACGGCCTGGAGCTGAGGCGTGGCCCCGGCGCGGAGCTGAAGGCGCAGACGCGGCGCGTGTTCCTGATCGTGCTCGGGCGCGGCCGGCTGCAGCATCCCGGGAAGGGCATCGACGGCGCGCTCGACTTCGTGCGCGCGAAGCTGCTGCCCCAGGATCTCGTGTCGGTGCAGGCGTACAATCGCGCGATCGGCTTCACGACGGATCATGCGAAGGCCGTGGCCGTGCTGGAGCGCTTCCGCGCGCGCCATGAATGGATCGACAGCCGGCTGCGCAACCGCGCCACGAACCTGGCCGGCTCCCGCGCCGCGCCGATTCAGCCGCCGATCCAGGCGAAGATCGACGCGATCTTCGACATTCCCGGCGCGATGACGCGCGCCCTCATCCCGGGCACGCTGACCAATGACGGCCGCGTGGTGGATTCGGTGCGCGAGGCGTCGGAGCGGATTCTCCAGGACAGCCTCGACAACACGGTGCCGACCGACGAGTCCCTCGAGACCCGCGTCGAACAGGTGCTGCGCAACGAGCAGGCGTTCGAGCACTTCATGGCCGGCGCGACACAGTCGCTCACCGACCTGAACACGCTGTTCACCGCGATCGAGTACATGCGGTTCATCGAGGGCGAGAAGCATCTCGTGTTCATCTCGGAGAACGGCGTGCTGCTGCCGGGGCTCGAAGACGACAAGAGCCTGGCCGCTCTCGCCGCCGATTCGCGCGTCGCGATCAGCACGATTCGCACGGGCGGCATCCAGGATCTGCCGCCGGCGACCGTCCCGGCGCCGCCGCCCGGGCCGAACCAGGCCATGCTGCGCAGCATGTACGACGCCGCGGTGAACGCGACGATGGTGCGCGGGTCGCGCGCCGAGCCGGTTTTCACGGCGGGCTCGATGAAGACGTTCGCCCGGCTGACCGGCGGCCAGTCTTCGCTGTACCGCTATGCCGATCAGGCGTTCGCGCGTATCGACGACGCCACGCGCGCGGCCTACCTGATTGGCTACTACCCCGCCAATCCCGACTGGAACGGCAGGTTCCGCCGCGTGCAGGTGCGCGTCAACCGGCCCGGCGTCACCGTGCAGCACCGCTTCGGCTACTACGGGCGCGCGCAGCTCGTGCCGTTCAACAAGCGAGAGTTCATGACATATGCGCGGATTGCCGCGGCCGGCGCGCACCACCAGGCCGTCCGCGACATCGAGGTCACGCTGCAGGCGAGCCTCGTGCAGTCGGGCGGCGGCATGCACGTGACCGTCGAGGGGACGATCGACGTCTCGAAGCTCACGCTCGTTACGGAGGGCGGCACCCGCAAAGGCTCGCTCGACGTCGCGATCTTCTGCGGAGGGCGCGATGAAGAGCTCGTCGGCGAGCGGCGCCAGAAGATCGAGGTCACGCTGACCGAGGAGAACTACCAGAAGGCGCTCGAAAGCGGCTTCGTCTACGCCGCGCGCGTCCCCGTCACATCGATGCCGCGACACGTCAAGATCGTCGTCTATGACCATGCCGCCGATTTGATCGGCACCGCGTCTGCCACATTCGCCCGAAGGTAGCCCATGACACGCACTGCAGCCGTTCTTCTCGTCATCGCCGCGCTGAGCGTCCAGTCGAACGCGCAACAGCAGCCCACGCAACAGATGCCGGGTGCCATCCGCAGCCGCATCACCCTGGTGCCGCTCGATGTCCGCGTCGTCGGCCGCGACGGCATGCCCGTCACGGATCTCACGGAAGAGGACTTCGTGGTGCTCGAGAACGGCGTGCCGCAGAAGATCGGGCACTTCGCGTTCCAGCAGCTGACCGCCGAGGCGCCCGGGCCGGCGCGGCCGCCGCTGCGCAAGGCACTGGACGCCACCGTCGAGGAGCAGCGCCACCGCACGTTCCTGCTCGTGCTCGGCCGCGGACGGCTGCAGTATCCCGCGCGCGGCTACGACGCCGCGATCCGGTTCGTGCGCGAGCAGCTGCTGCCGCAGGACAAGGTGGCCATCGCCGCCTGGAACCGGACCACCGACTTCACGACCGATCATGCCCGGCTGCTGCCGCTGCTCGAGCGGCTCCGCGTGGGCCACGAGAAGATCGAGTCGCGGCTGCGCCACCGCGAGTCGGGGCTGGAAGCCATCTACGGCAACAAGAGCATCCCGGCCGCCATTCAGCGCGACATCGACGCCGCCTTCGACGCCGATCCCGCGCTGCGCCCACGGGAGCTGGCATCGCAGCGCATTCACGATCAGCAGGGCATGGACAACGCCCTGCGCCGCGAAACCGACGCGATCATGAACCGGATGACCGGCGAGGGCGGGCCGCTGCTCGATCCGCGGCTCGAGGACTTCTTCGCGCTTGCGTTCGTGGGACGGCAGACGCTGGCGACGCTCTACGCGTCAATCGAGTACCTCAAGTACTTCGACGGCGAGAAACACCTCATCCTGCTCAACGAAGGCGGCATCTACCTGCCGCGCGCCGAAGACGACCGGGGCCTGGCCGCGACGGCCTCCGACGCGCGCGTGGCCGTGCATACGATCTTGACCGGCGGCGTGCAGGGCACGCAGCCGATTGGCGGGCCGGACACGCTGTACGACTCGCGCATCATCGGCAGCAGCGGCCCGCTCAAGAGCGCATTCGACACGGCGGTGCGGAGCTCGAGCGTGGGCGCGGGCGGCATGCCCATGTTCGCAACGGGGACGATGCGGACGTTTTCGAGGTTGAGCGGCGGCTACAGCTCCGCCTACCGGAAAGCGGCCGATACGTTCGACCGCATCGACGCGGCCACACGGTCGCAGTACACGCTGGGCTACTACCCCGCCTCCAGCGACTGGGACGGCAAGTACCGCAAGATCGACGTCTACGTGAAGCGCCCCGGCGTCACCGTGTCGGTGCGGCGCGGCTACTTCGCCACCGATCAGATTGTGCCGTTCGATCGCCGCCAGTTCCTGACGCACAGCCGCATTTCGTCGGCCGGGTTCTATTCGAAGCCGATCAAGGACATTCGCGTGACGCTCGAGGCCAGCGTGTCGGGCTCGGAGGTCGTCGCGGAAGGCACGATCGATCCGTCACGGCTGTCCCTCGAGCCGGTCGACGGCATCCGCGGCGGCGAAGTCGACCTCGCGATCTTCGTCGGCGACCAGCGCGAGGAAGTGCTGGGCGAGCAGTGGCAGAAGATCTCGGTGAAGCTCGGCGACGCCGCGCTCGCACGCGCCGCATCGCGCGGGATTCCCTTTTCGGTGCGCGTGCCCGTGACCGGCACGCCGCGCTACGTCAAGGCGATCGTGTACGACTACGCGGCCGACCTGGTGGGCAGCGCGACGGTCAAGCTCCGCTGACGCATGAGGCTGGTCAGCGCGCTCGCGGCGTTCGGCTTTTCGATCGCGGCGGCGGGCCAGCAGCACGCGCCGACGTTCCGGGCCGACGCGAGGACAGTGGCGCTGTACGTCACGGTGCAGGATCGCGACGGACGGCTCGTTCGGGATCTCCGTCGCGGCGATTTCGAGATACGCGACAACGGCCGGCCCGCGCCCATCACGCTGTTCAGCAACGCGCTGCAGCCGATCACCATGGTGCTGCTGCTCGACATGAGCAGCAGCATGACGCACCGGCACACGCAGGTGCGCGATTCGATGCTGGAGCTGGTCGAGTCGCTGCTGCCGGAGGATCGCGTGCGCCTCGGCACGTTCGGCGAGGAGGTCTTGTTCACGCCGTTCCTGACGAGCGACAAGGAGATCCTGCGGCGCCTGCTCCATTACGAGCTGTGGCCCGGCGGCCCGACGCCGCTCTGGAATGCCATGGCGCTCGGGATTGGATCGCTCGACGAGGAGCCGGGGCGCCGCGTCGTGCTGACGCTCACCGACGGCAGCGACTCCTGCCGCGGCAGCGCCTGCGTGCCGTTCCAGAAGGTTGAGGCGGCAGCGCTCGAGGGCGAAGTGCTGGTGTATGCCGTCGGCATGGCGGGCAGCCGGCTCGGCGGTGATATGAAGCGGCTGGCCGAGCGCACCGGCGGCGGCCACTTCGACCTGGCGGCCGACGCCAACCTCACAGAGACGTTCACGCGCGTGGCAGCCGAGCTGCACCAGCAGTACCTGATAGGCTTCACACCGGCCGTGCTCGACGGCAAACGCCACCGCATCGAGGTGCGCATGCGCAAACCCGGGCTGACCGCCAGGACGCGAGCCGACTATCTCGCCGCGGCACAGTGACTCCTATGGAAGGTTCCCGATGTTCCGACTGATCGTCTCCGCCCTGCTCGCCGTCCTGGCCACGGGCCAGACCCCACAGCAGCCCGTCATCCGATCCGGCGTCGAGCTCGTAATCATCGACGTGCAGGTGACCGGCCGTGACGGCCAGCCCTTTGCGGGGCTGACGCCGCAGCAGTTCGAGGTCACGATCGACGGCCGCAGCCGGCCCGTCGTCACGCTCGACTACGTGCGGTATCCGAATCGCGCCGACGCGCCGGTGGCCGGCGAGGGCCCGCCCGCGCAGCAGATGGTGGGCGCCGGCGAAAGCATGAGCGCGAGCCTCGCCGACGAGGGCCGCACGCTCATTCTCGCCATCGATCAGGCCAGCTTCATCGTCCCCAGCGAGCCGGCCGCCGTGGAGGTGGTCAAGCGGATTGCCGCGATGGCGCACCCGCGCGATTCGATCGGCATCATGACGTATCCGGTGCCCGGCATCAGCCTGCCGCCCACGCGCGATCGGGAGGCGCTGCTCGACGCCGCGAAGCAGATCGCCGGCCAGCTGCAGCTGGCGCGCGGCCGGGTCGTCCTGTCGCTCGGCGACGCGATCGACTGGACCACCGACGCGGACTATCGGAAGCGCATCTACGACCGCGAGTGTCCCGCGAGCGCCGCCACGGCGAGCGGCATGATGGTCGACGTGTGTTATCGCGAAGTAGAGATGGCCGCCAATGAGATGGTCCAGAACTTCCAGATGCAGGCGATGCGCAGCGTCAGCGGCCTGCGATCGGTCGTCGACGCGGTGCAGGCCTATCCTGGGCGCAAGACGCTGGTCATCGTGAGCGCGGGCTTCGCGGCAAGCGATCGCATCGGCGGCAAGCCTGACATCACCTTCGAGGCCGACATGCTCGGTCAGCGTACGGCGCAGACCAACATCGTGCTTTATTCGCTGCACATGGACGTTGCGTTCCTGCAGGCCTTCTCGTCGCTCAGTGCCGGCAGCCAGCTGCAGACCGTGTTCCGCAACTCGCAGATGCTGGCCAAAGGGCTCGAGCAGTTCACGGCCAGCGGCGGCGGGTCGACGATTTCGGTGATGGCCGGGCCCGATGCCGCGCTCAAGCGGCTGCTCGGCGAAACCGGCGCCTATTACCTGCTCGGCGTCGAGCCGCTCGAGGTGCATCGCGACGGGAAACTGCATCGCATTCAGGTCAAGGTGAAGGAGCGCGGCGCGACCGTGCGATCACGCAACAGCGTGCTCATTCCGAAGGGACCGGGATAAGGAACACATGCCGACAAGACTGTTCGCCGCCGCCGTCCTGCTGCTGCTGCCGTTCGCGCAGCAGCAACAACAGCAGCAGCCGGTCATCAGGTCGGGCGTCGAGCTCGTGCGCATCGACGTACAGGTCTCGTCGCGCGACGGACAGCCGGTCGAGAATCTGAGGGCGGAACAGTTCGAGGTCAACATCGACGGCAGGAAGCTGCCGGTGGTGGCCCTCGACTTCGTGCGCTACAACGCGACCGAGGCGAGCGCGCCCTCGGCTGGCAGCGCGCCCCCAGCAGCGCCGGCGGCGT